>NZ_RAYG01000018.1:0-20293 GCF_003670185.1 Parabacteroides sp. CH2-D42-20
GGTTTTCACTAGTCGTTTTTTGATCATTTAAAAGAAAACAACAAGTTTTTTTTTACAATTAAAGTTTTGATAATGAATACGCTACATTATAAGAGTTAAAAAAGGAGAAAGGGATGTTTACCTATTTTGAAATGTAAGCAGATAGAACATGTCCTAGAGGCATGCCAGAGTAGTGAATTCATTTCGTAACTGGTTTGTGTTTTTTATTTTATATACCTTAAATTCTAATTTTGTATGAGAAATGTTGTATCATGGAAGCCATTAGTCTTAGGAGCTTCTTTTTTTCTGTACGGAGCCGGAACAGCCTTTGCTACAGAAACAGATTATTTGTATCCAACATCCAGTACAGGACTTATGAGCGTACAGCAAGATGGACGACAAGTTAACTGTACCATCGTAGACAAATCTGGCCCTATCCTCGGAGCGAATGTAGTCGTAAAAGGGACTACTATCGGAAACATCTCGGACATGGACGGTCGTGCTATAATCGACAATGTGCCCGCAAACGCAGTCTTAGTAGTATCTTATATTGGATACGTAACTCAAGAAGTACATCTTAAAGGAAACCAAACCTCTATCAAAATTACGTTAGTGGAAGATTCTCAAGCCTTGGACGAGGTAGTCGTAACGGGTTATAGTACCCAAGCAAAGAAAGACATCACCGGATCTGTGGCCGTAGTCGCTACGGACGACTTGAAAGAGACGCCGGTATCCAACTTCGCCGAGGCCTTGCAAGGCAAGGCAGCCGGTGTATTCGTACAGGCTGGTGGCGGTCCGTTGGGTGAGACTACGATCCGTATCCGTGGTGTAGGATCCGTGAATGGTTCCGACCCATTAGTGATCGTGGACGGTGTATCTGGCGTAGATATCGATGCCGTAAACCCGAACGATATCGAGTCCATGCAGATCTTGAAGGATGCCGCCGCCGCCGCTATCTATGGAGCGAAAGGAGCGAATGGCGTTATCATCATCACCACCAAACAAGGAAAGAAAGATGACCGTGTAAAGGTTTCTTACAACGGTTATTTCGGTTTGGCCAAGATGGCTAATAACGGTTATGATCTATTGGACGCATGGGAAGCGATGGAATTCCAAGAAGAAGGTCAGCGTAACTTGTTGAAATATCGCGGTTTGACCACGACTCACGCACAGTTCGGCTCTATCGGAGCAGATGGTTCGGGCCATTTAACAATGCCTTACGCACTGAAACCTGCTGGTTATAGTAAGGATCAAGTCATTCAAGAGTTTGGTTCAATTGACGCATGGATAAAATCCTATAAGGATGACGGAACAAACACATGGTCTCGTTCCGCTTACTACCAAATGCTAGAGGATGGTTATTCAGAAGAAGAAGCTCGTAAAGGTACAAACTGGTACGACGAGGTAGTACAGACCGGTAAGGTGCAGAACCACGAGATCTCAGTAACAGGTGGTGGCGAGAAGGCTACCTACTCGGTAGGTTTAGGCTACATGAACCGTGAGGGTACGATCAAGGAGTCTTGGTTCCGCCGTTATTCTTTGCGTGCAAATACCAACTTCTTCGTAAACAAGTGGTTCAACATCGGACAAAATACGAATCTCGCCGTAATAGAGAACTCCGGTGAGCGGGGGCGCCAAGGTGACGACAACACATTCGGTAAGACTTTCTCCATCCAACCGTGGGTACCTATTTATACGGTAGGTGGAGACTATGCGGGATCCGTGAACAATGAGGGTGGACGTGCGGAAAGTGCCGTGATGTCTGTTAACCACGGTAAGGATAACCGCCGTCGTTTCTTGCGTGCGCAATCCGCTATCTATGCGGAGATCAAACCATTGGAAAGTATTGGTGAGGACTTGACAATCCGTACGCAGTTCAGTGCCCGCTTAAGTGGCGCTTGGGACTTTTGGATGAACAAGCGTACTATCATGACCAACAAGGAGGGACGTAACAACAACGAGTTCTACGAGAACGCCAGTTATTGGTTAGGCTACCAATGGACGAATACGGCCACTTATAAAAAGACAATCAACGAAGACCACTCAATCGGCGTAGTATTAGGAACAGAAGCTATCCGCGAGGGTTTAGGCCGCGTGATACAGGCCGGCCGTATTGATTACCAGTTCGAGGATGACCCGAACACATGGAAAATCGACAACGGTTCTGCCGCCAACTTACGTAACAGTGGTTACATGCACTCACCCAGCACCATGTTTGGTATCTTCGGACGTGCTGATTACGCTTACCAAGGCAAATACTTGGCTACCGTGACCGTTCGTCGAGACGCATCCTCTCGATTCTCCGAGAAAAACCGTTGGGGTACATTCCCTTCCGTATCTTTGGGATGGCGTATGTCAGACGAGAATTTCATGGAAAAGACTCGTACATGGTTAGACGACTTCAAGTTGCGCGCCGGTTACGGTACGACGGGTAACTCTAATATCGGAGCATACAACTGGGCATTCCGCTACGGCACAGGTAACACGTGGCTCTATAGCATCACCGGTAGTGATACAGACGTAATGACAGGATACGGTGTTACGGCCTTAGGTGATATCGATGCGAAGTGGGAAACTTCTAAGATGGTGAACGTAGGTTTCGATGCGACAGTCTTCGACCAACGCTTAGGCATCAACTTCGACTGGTACCTGAAGAAGACCTCCGATATGTTGATCGATGCGAACTGGTCTGCTTTGGCTGGTAACGCAGACAAGCCTAAAGTAAATATCGGCGACATGGAAAATAAGGGTGTTGACTTGAATTTGACATGGCGCGACAAGGTCGGCGAGGTAGATTACTCGATTGGCGTGAACCTTTCTCACTATAAGAACAAATTGACAGAGATCGGTACGGAAGCCGGTATCTTCGAAGGTACTCGTATCTCCAACATGAATGTCATGATGAAGGGGCACGCGGTTGGTATGTTCCACGGTTATCAGGTGGATGGTATCTACAAGAGCGAGGATGAGGTTCGCAACTATAAGAATGATGCTGGAGGCGCAGTATTACCATACGGTACGGCAGACGCTGCTTCGTTAAATCCGTCTCAATACGTAGGTCAATTCAAGGTGAAAGATGTGAACAACGATGGTAAGATCGACGCAAGTGACCGTACATTCATCGGTAACCCGCATCCGGACTTGACTGGTGGTGTTAACTTAAGCGTAGGCTGGAAAGGTTTCGACTTGAGCACTTACTTGTACTTCTCCGTAGGTAATGACATCTTTGCCATGTATAAATACTATACACACTACGGTTCTTTGCAATCTGCTTATTCAAAAGATCGTCGCGACAACTCTTGGAGCCCGGAGAATCCAAACGGAATCTACCCGATGTGGGCAACCGCTACAGGAGAAAGTACGATTGCGGCCAACGAATCTAATTCCAGCTACATAGAGGATGGTTCCTTCTTGCGTATGCAAACATTAACGTTGGGTTATACCTTGCCGAAAGCATGGATGAACAAGATCAAATTCGACAAGATCCGTATCTATGGTCAGATCTCTAACGTATTCACATTGACCGGTTATTCCGGATTGGATCCTCAGGTTCGTACGGATGATGGTTCCGGTAATTCTAAAGACCGTAACATGGGTACAGACTATGGTTCATACGGTATGCCACGTCAATTTATCCTTGGAGTTAATGTTACGTTCTAAAACTAGGAATGAAAATCTGATTATATTAACAATTAAGTAGAACAATAATGAAAAAAATATTTATATATTCCGCAATGGCGGCAGTTCTAGCCTTAGGAAATACATCTTGTTCGGATTTTCTAGAGGTCAAACCCGCTGGTTCAGTAAGTGAGCAAGATTTCGTGTCAGCGAAAGGGGTAGAGCAATTGGTGACAGGTATGTATGCAAAAATGCACGACAACTCCTATTTCGAGGCAACATTGAGTAACTATGTATATGGCGACGTGATGGGCGGTAGTGCCAATAAGGGCTCCACGTATCAAGACCAACCGGACTTCACAAGTTTGGAGACCTATACGTTTACCACAGACAACGGTTACCTAAACGTGAAATGGAAAAAATGCTATAACGGTGTTTTCGTGGCAAACAACGTGATCAAGTTGGCAGACATGGCCAAAGAAGAAATGTCAACGGTCAATGGAGAGGCGAAAGACAACTATACGGAAACGATCGCACAGGCACGCTTCTTCCGTGCTTTCTGGCATTTCGAGGTTGTAAAATTATTTGGAGCCGCTGTTCCTTACGTGGACGATCTGGCTATGCAAGAGAACGTAAACCCGCAGGTTTCTAATGTAGACGAGAGTGGTAACTACATTTATATTTGGGATAAGATCATCGATGACTTACAATTTGCGTACGACAATCTTCCAGATCGCTGGACTACCGACAAGGGGCGTATAAACAAATGGGCCGCAGGGGCCTTATTGGCAAAAGTAAAAATGTATCAATCTTCTCCATACGATGGAAAGAACGGCTCACAAAACCGTTGGACTGAGGTCAAGAGCCTTTTGGAGGAAGTCATGGCGAACGGTAAAGACAATAACGGCACAAAATACAAATTGGCTGACACATATGAGGAGCTTCACATCGCAGGTGAAGCCGATTGGACTGGCGAGTCTGTATTTGATATCCAAATGGCAATCACTGGTACTGTGGAAGAAACTTCCAGCATCAACGGACCATGGCACATCGGTTTTAACGGTGCGTTAGGTACAGGAGGTTGGGGATTCTATCAGCCCTCCAACGATTTGGTAAACTCACATATCGTTGACGCAAACGGTCTGCCGATGATGGATGGTCAGTATAAAAACAGCCCTGCGCTTACGACACTAGACGCAAACAACATTCCTCATACGGATCTAACGGTTTACACCGACCCGCGTCTGGATGTTTCAACCGGACGTTTCAATACTCCGTTCTGGGATTGGACAGTTCCTTCATCTTTGGATGGTTGGGTACGTGATTATAGTAATGGTGGCTTGTACCTGAACAAGAAGAACATCCCGCGTAAGGCAGACAAGGGTAGCTTGTCTATCGTAACAGTAACGAACTCTTCTGCGAAGAACTTCCACCTGATCCGTTATGCAGACGTATTACTATGGTACGCCGAGGCATTGATTGAAACAGGCAACCATAAGGAGGCTGGTAAATATATCAATCAAGTCCGTGCCCGTGCCGCCAACGGATATGTAAAGGCTGCCGATCCGAATAATGGTATGGCAGAGACTACATCCTCATACGTATTAGAGGACAAGGTAAACGGAAAGACTTTATCGAATGCCGCGGCAAACTACCGTATCGGCTTATATCCCGATTCTCAATTCGCTTCCAAAGCATCTGCGACGCAAGCGTTACGTTGGGAACGTAAGATTGAGATGGCTCTTGAAGGTCACCGCTGGTATGATTTGGCTCGCTGGGGTATCATCGCCGATGAGTTGAACAGCTACGCTTCTTTTGAAAAGAAATTCTTACTGAAATATGCGAATAGCGTTTATAACGCAAAATGGTGCGTATTGCCTATTCCATTGAATGAGATTCAAAAGATGGACGGCCTCTTGGTTCAAAATGAAAATTGGAAATAAACAAGTGGGTTAACATTAATATCGGGTAACCAGGCATGTGATATGTGTGGTTACCCCCTCACAAAAGCGAAAAGCGAATGCTTATTCGCTTTTTTCATTTTAAATACATATCTTTGTTTGACTTTAAATCATAATGAAACGTATACTCTAGCCATGAGATATAAACAAATACTCTTCGGTTTGATACTGTTTGCCATATTAGGGGTTTTCTTGCAAATAACCAGCAAGTTTCATTTCTTTTATATCGAGCAGCTTCAACTATTTCAATTTTCCGGAGACTATCTTGCGGATAAAATCAGTTATCCGGGAGGTTTATCTTCGGTCATCGGGGAATTTTTGACACAATTTTTTATCACCCCTTATCTCGGTCCCTTTATCTTTGCCGCATTGCTCACTGGCATAGGGCTTACCATGAGGGCTGTCGTAAGGCAAATCACCCCGGAAAAAGAGTTGTATCTGATTTACTTACTCCCCGTCTTATCCTTATTATTGGCTCAATACGATTTCAATTACTTACTACAAGGAACAGTGGCCTTTTTAATTTGCCTACTTTGTTTGAATGGGTGGATACGCATCAATAACTTTCGATTCCGATTATTTACGGCTCTACTTATCACACCTCTACTTTTCTGGATAGGAGGGCCTATAGCCGGATTATTCACGGTCTGCGCATTCATCAAGGAATTATTCGGCCAATTCAAACAAGGAGTTATCTTCTTGGTGATCCCCATCGAGTTTACACTCATAGCGACCAGTTGCGTATGGGCGACAGTCGTCACCGATTATCATTTTGCGTTCCTACCGGATGCCTATTATCATCCGATCTTACAAGCTCCGAATGTCATATATTTTTCCTGGGTCAGTTTGCCGCTTTCGCTGATCTTCGCATTTACATGGCCTAAAGGCACTTCGAAAAAGAGAGATTGGATAGAGATCTCCGTACAACTTATCATAATTCTCGCACTTTGCAGGTTCGGGATACCAAGATATAATGATCAAAAATCTTATCAACTAAAGGAACTAGATTATTATGCCCGAAACGGACAATGGGATCAAATCATCCGGAACTGCCAAGGTCCGATCAAGAATTACTTATACTTGACTTACCTAAACAACGCCCTTGCTGAGAAAGGCGAGTTAGGAAACCGGATGTTTGCGTTCGATCAACACGGGCCTCAAGGATTATTAGCCTCTTGGAATAAGACTTCTTCCGTATCGACCTTACTTAGCGACGCCTATTTTACGCTTGGAGAAATCGCCTTATCGCAAGAGATGGCATTTGAAGGATATGTCACCGTGATTGGGGCCGGTAATCCCCGGAACCTACAACGTCTAGTCAAAACCAACTTGATTTACGGTACATATCCAATCGCTGAGAAGTACATCGATATATTAGAGAAGACTTACGCTTATCACGACTGGGCAAAACGACATAGGGAATTTCTATATAATGATAAAGCCATAGAAGAAGATCCGGTACTGGGGATTAAACGAAAAGGACTTCCTCTTCGTAACAACCTTTCCGGTGTAAACGGGTTAGAACATGATTTATTGATCCGAGCAGAACAAAACCCGGAGAATCAGATTCCCATCCAATTTGTCGGAGCCATCTATCTTTTATCCAAGGATATGAAATCTTTCCAGACATTCATTGAGAAATATTACGGTACATCTACACTTCCTTCCCTTCCGACGAGTTTCCAAGAAGCGGTTATTTTACTAGCCGAGAAAGACCCGGATTATTGGAGACGGTTCAACGTGTCCGAAAATGTCATCCGGAAATTCACAGGTTACAGGAATCTTGTATTGCAGAACCGGAATAACCCACAGCTACCCCAATTGATAAAAAACTCTTTTGGAGACACCTATTGGTCTTATTACCTTCTTAAATGATTCATTGCCATGAAAAAGCACTATCTATATATTATATGTGTATGTTTTATCGTACTGGGGATATTTTCATGTTCAGACACGGTTCCGGTAAGCAAGAAAACCTCTGAGAAACCGATATTATACCCAGATTACGCAGATGTGACGATACCGAATAATATCGCTCCCCTGAATTTTAAGATACAGAATGCACATACGGAAGCGTTCGCTGTTTTCTGTTTTGAGGAAGTGAAGTTGCAGGTGAAAGAAAAAAAGGGGCAATTCCATATTCCTGCCGCCAACTGGAAAAAGCTACTTAAGAAAGCGACAGGCAAAACGATACAAGTAAAACTTTATGCTAAGGATAAGGAATGGCTGAGCTACCCGGAATTCTCGTTGTTTATCGCACAGGAACCTATGGACTCCTATCTAGCCTACCGTCTGATAGAGCCCGGATATGAACTTTGGAACCAGATGGGTATTTACCAACGGAGCCTGGAAACCTACGAACAAAGTCCCATTATGGAAAATAAACACAGTGGACAAAATTGCATGAATTGCCATTCATTTTGTATGCAAAACCCCAACAAGATGTTATTCCACATGAGAGATAAATACGCCGGGACTTATTTGATAGACGGAGATAAAATAGAGAAATTAAATACGAAAACGGAGCAAACGATTTCTCCCTTGGTTTATCCCTCTTGGCATCCTTCCGGGAAATACGTGGCATTCTCGGTTAACCAAACGAGCCAGAGCTTTCATTCCAATGACAAAAACAGGGTCGAGGTTTTCGATAGCCAATCGGATGTAGTGGTGTACGATACAGAGAAACATGAGATCATCAGTACTCCCGCCATTCGTACGAAAGAGGCTTTTGAGACATTCCCTACCTTTTCTCCCGACGGAAAAACGCTTTATTTCTGTACCGCCGAGGCACGTTCGATGCCCCACGAGTATTCGGAGGTAAAGTATAATCTTTGCTCCATAGCGTTTGATCCGGTAACAAGGAGTTTCGCATCAAAGATAGACACATTATATAATGTACGAGAGAATGGGAAAAGTGTCTCTTTTCCCCGTGTCTCTCCCGACGGGAAATTCTTGTTATTCACCTTATCGGGCTACGGGAACTTCTCTATCTGGCATAAAGACGCTGATTTATACATTCTGGATATCGAGAGTGGTTTTTTCCATCCCTTACGAAACGCGAACAGCACAGACACGGAGAGTTATCATTCATGGAGTAGCAACAGCCGGTGGATCGTTTTCAGCAGCCGAAGAATCGACGGATTATATACCCGACCTTATTTCGCCTATATCGACGAGAGCGGAAATGCCTCCAAACCGTTCCTATTACCACAGAAAGATACGGATTTCTATCATCGGTTCATGAAATCATATAACATACCCGAGTTTATCACAGGAAAAGTATCATCTAATATACGGAAAATCAGTAAACTTGCCAAAGAAAGTAAGGGGGTTGACGTTACTTATCATAAATAAATCGAATCTGGGGAACATACATAAAGTAAAAAGAACATGAATAACTTAAGCAAAAAGATCATACCTATTCTTCTGCTCTTATTATGCACCAGCCTTCTAGGGTTACATTTACAAACCACTCAAGAAGCAACCTTCTTTTACCGGGAACAACAGCAGATCTTCCTGTTCGATACCGAATATGTATTGAATATACTTAAGACAATTGGAGGATTGGCTACGATTTGCTCCCAATTTATTATACAGTTTTTCAAGGTGCCGCTAATCGGATCGCTGGTGACCGCCTTGATCGGTGGAATCTCCGGTTGGTTATTCTGGCTGACCTTACGAAAGATACATCCGGCATTATATCTTATGCCCTTGGCCTTTCTCCCCATCCTATTCCAATATCTTTACCTAATGAAAGATAGCTATCATTATGAAGGGCTGATAGCCATGTTATTTTGGTCATTGGCGCTTAACGTATATAGTTACGGGGCACGAAAATTCAATTGGACATACCGTACCTTAATCGGTTGCTTGCTGGCGACCGGATTGTTTTACACGATGGGATCTGTAGCTATATTATTCGTCCTTAGCAGCTTACTATTTGATGTATTACAAAAAAGCGAACGCTGGTACGCAAGCTTCATCCCGTTGATCCTGCTGCTTATCGTAGGTTCTCTATGCGTTCTAGGGGGCAGTAAACCCGATTATGACTATGTATTTTGGATGAAAGATTACGTAGAGTATTTCATTGAGCTGGAACCATTCTACGGCTTCTCTTGGCAAGTAGCGCTACTCGTTATGCTTCTATTCTTCCTATCACGTTACTTAGATCACATAAAAAACTATTTAAAAGCTTTAGTAGCCGTAGCATTACTTGCCTTATCCGGTATGTATTATACGCAAACGGCTCTTCAACAGAGGAATAAAGATTTCTATACGTTGATGCAAATGTTTCATTACATAGATACCGAGCAATGGGACGCCATAATCTCGTCCGCCGATCTGAACTATAATAACTATTTACACCTGAATTGCTTAAACCTTGCCTTATCGCATAAGGGGGTCATGCAGACTGATTTATTCAAATACCCGCAAAGCGGAATACAATCTTTGGTCTCAAAGTACCAAGCGCATATAGAGGAAAGTTTCCTGTTCAGCCAGATATACTACCATGTAGGAATCACGTCCTTGGCATACAATTTCGCTTTTGGTACCTCGGTAGGAATTACATACGGCAGTCCCGTCATGACCAAATTATTAATAAAATCCCATTTGATATACGGACAGTATCCCGCAGCCGAGAAGTTTATATCCTTATTGGAAAAGACATGGGCCTATCACGAATGGGCCTCCTCGCAACGAAAGTTCTTATATAATGACCAAGCGGTGGAGAGCGACCCGGAATTAGGTACAAAAAGAAAAAGCCTATCCAGCGACAAAGACCTTTTCGCCAATATAATCGGATTGTTTGATAACCTGATGATTATATTGGAAGAGAATCCCCTGAATAAAGCCGCATTGGATTATACGATCGGTACGTTATTATTATCGAAAGACCTGCCCGCTATAAAAACGTTTGTTGAAAGATTCAGTAGGACGGAAGTACTCCCCGCATTACCCGAACCCTTGCAACAAGCCGTGATCTCTTATGCGGAGCATGATCCGGAATATTGCCGCAAGTATGGGGTAACCGATAAAGTCCTGTCCGAGTTCTCGATATTCAAGCAACGTGTATTGGGACTAAGGCATGCCCGACAAAATGTAGCGACTGGAATAGCCGACTATCAACCTACTTTCTGGTACTATTTGATACTCTCTAAATAAAACACATATGGAAAGACAGACTTACACAAATACAAACCGATATCTTTTCCTTTTTCTCATCGCCTTGATGGTTTCATGCTCCAAAAGCGACGTACAGATCGCCAAGAGTCTAAACAAGGAAATCGCCATTTATCCGGATTACAAGGATGTGACCATCCCTGTGAACATCGCCCCGCTCAATTTCTCTATCGCCGATAGCAGTGAGCACTGTCTTATCATTAAAGGGGAAAAGACTCAATTCCAAGTTTATAGTGATGAGGGGCTCTTTGAGATCCCACAAAAAAGATGGAAAGCCTTATTGAAAGAGAATGCCGGAAACCAAATAGAATTGACCATCGCTAAATGCATACAGGGCGAATGGAACGCCTATACGCCTTTTCATATGGACATCGTAAATGATTCCATTGATAAATATATAGCCTATCGGTTATTAGCCTTGAGCAATGATATGTGGAACAGGATGGGTATCTATCAACGAAACTTGGAAAATTATGACCAAAGCGTGATTTATGAGAATAGCCTAACCGACTATAACTGCGTAAACTGCCACACGTTTTCCTCCGGGAACCCGGATAAAATGATTTTCCATATGCGAGGTAAACACGCCGGTTCCGTACTGATTGATGGAAAGAAAATCACCAAGCTAAATACCAAGACTCCCGAGACCGTCTCAAACTTTGTCTACATGTATTGGCATCCGAATAGTAACTATCTGGCGGCCACCGTATGCGATACCTACCAAAACTTCTTCATCAATAATCCCAATACGCTGGAAGTATTGGATCATAACTCCGATATCGTGATCTACGACGTGAAGAAGAACGAGGTATTCTCTTGCGAAGCGTTAAATTCCAAAGACGCATGGCAAATATTCCCAGCGTTCTCTCCCGACGGGAAGAGCCTCTATTTCAGTTCGACCGCCGCCGTAGATTCTATTTCTAAGAATTTCAGACAAATGACCTACAGCCTATGCCGTGTCGACTTTGACCCGGAAACCCGCACTCTAGGCCAGCAAGTAGATACTTTATACAATGGCCGGGCCAACCACAAAAGCGTATCCTTCCCTAGAATCTCACCGGATGGTAAATATCTGGCTTTTACCCTACAGGAATATGGCGGTTTCGGGGTTTGGCATAAAGACGCTGAATTATATATGATCCGCCTATCCGACGGAAAGACGTACCCGCTAACCGAGGCGAACAGCGCCGAAGGAGAAAGCTACCATTCATGGAGCCACAACAATCGTTGGCTGGTATTTAGCAGTCGCAGGTTGGATGGATTATACACACGCCCGTTCTTTACCTATATCGATGATAAAGGCACGGCCCATAAACCATTCCTCCTGCCACAAAGAAATCCCGTAAAATATTATAAAGACTTGTTGTGGACTTACAACCTCCCGGAGTTTATACAAGAAAAGGTCCAAGTAGACACTCATGCCGTGATGGAAACAATGAGAAATACAAAAGGAATCCATGTAAAATAAGAACAATAGCTAGGGTGGGCGAAAGGAGATAAGGATGTCTGTTTGGTTAAATCTACCCACCCTTAGCTATTGATCTGTTTGCTCACTCTTTTATCTTCACCGAGAATAGAAATAGAGCGTTTCAAATCAACGCCCATATTTCCATTTGTTGTATTCATAAAATAAGTACAAACTCTCGACAATCAGATTTCACTCTTTAGTGAAACAAACATATGTAATCTGCGTTTATAGATTATCAAATGTCTCTTTAAAAACTTGAGACAAAAATAAACTATTTTGATAGAAAAATAGGTCTGTAAATATTCACATTTTATTCACAACACACACCAAAACGTTCATTTATCCTAGGAAGCATCACAATTTAACATTTAAACGCTCCATCATCACTCCGGTCTTCTCCCTTGCCTCCGTCACATCCAAACCACGAGCCAGCAAGACGGCCATACGGCGATGTCCATGAACTTCCGGTTTTCCAAAGAAACGCATCTGCGTATCGGGTTGTTCCAAGACCTTATCCAGATTCCCCAAAGACAACCGGTCACTGTCCCCTTCCACTACGACGGCACGGGAAGCTCCCGCTCCATGAAACACGATATTAGGGATCGGCAAGCCAAGCACCGCACGGGCGTGCAAAGCGAATTGAGACAAATCTTGCGTAATCATCGTTACCATTCCGGTATCGTGCGGACGGGGGGAAACCTCGCTGAATATGACATCGTCTCCTTTAATGAATAATTCCACGCCGAAAATACCACGTCCGCCTAAAGCCTCGGTGATCTTACCGGCGATCTCACGGGCTTTCGCTTTAGCGGCAAGGCTCATGGCTTGCGGTTGCCAAGACTCCCGGTAATCACCATCTACCTGAACATGTCCCACGGGTTTCAAGAAAGACGTTCCTCCGATATGCCGAACCGTCAGCTGGGTAATCTCATAGTCGAAATCCACGAAACCTTCCACGATCACCTTACCCGCTCCAGCACGTCCGCCTTCTTGGGCGTACTGCCAAGCACGATCGATATCCTTTTCCTCACGAACCACGCTCTGTCCGTGTCCGCTCGAGCTCATGATCGGCTTCACCACGCAAGGCATACCGATTACCTTCACCGCTTCTTTGAATTCCTCCTCGGTCTCGGCGAAACGATACGGCGAGGTAGGCAAGCCCAGTTCCTCGGCCGCCAAGCGGCGGATTCCCTCACGGTTCATCGTCAGCCAAGTGGCACGGGCGGTAGGAATCACATGGTATCCCTCTTCCTCCAGTTCCATCAAGGTACGGGTAGCGATCGCCTCCACCTCCGGCACGATATAATCCGGTTTCTCTTTCTCGATGATCTCCCGCAAAGCATCGCCATCCAGCATGGAAACCACATAGGAACGATGCGCCACTTGCATGGCCGGAGCGTCCGGATACTTATCCAAGGCGATTACCTCCACGCCATAACGCTGCAACTCTATTACAAACTCTTTCCCCAATTCGCCCGAGCCACAGAGCACTACTTTAGTTGCCGTAGCCGATTTGGGCGTACCAATTGTTACCATAAATCTTTCTGTTATTTGAATTCTGCCACAAAGGTAAGGGTTTATATAAAGATAGCCTAGGGCTTTTTTCTTTATCTATTAAGTGAAAGAAGCAGAGAGATTCATTATCTATCAGTTGTTGGACAATCATGCACCAACTGTTGGATGATCGTCTATCAATTGGTGCATGATCGTCCAACAGATGGTAGAAGATGTATACATATAGTACCGGCACGTAAAGTTACCGCACGTACAAGTTAATAGATATAGATGGTAGAGCTAAACCTTTTCGATCAAAACCTTTTGTTAATATTACATAATTATAAGTACCTTGCGATACAAGGTATCTTAGTAAAGCATATATTTGTGACCAAATGATAAAAGTGTTCACCAACAGTGTAACTTATTTAGCAAACTGTACGTCTAATATATAAAGTAACTACATAATATGATGATTCAACTGAGAGGAATAAACAAAACGTACTTCAACGGAGCCCCATTGCACGTTTTGAAAGGTATCGACCTAGATATAGAGAAGGGAGAGATGGTATCCATCATGGGAGCCTCCGGTTCCGGTAAGTCAACCTTATTAAATATCTTAGGGATATTAGATACGTACGACACGGGCACCTATCAATTAAACGGGCAGTTGATTCAGAATCTCAGCGAAAGTCGTGCCGCCGAGCTCCGGAACCGGATGATCGGCTTCATTTTTCAATCTTTTAACTTAATCTCATTCAAGAACGCCATGGAGAACGTCGCCCTCCCACTCTATTATCAAGGGGTCAGCCGGAAAAAGAGGAATGCCATGGCACTGGAATACTTGGACATGGTGGGATTGAAAGATTGGGCGGAGCATATGCCGAATGAGATGTCCGGTGGACAGAAGCAACGGGTAGCGATCGCCCGGGCCTTGATCGCGAAACCCCAAGTCATATTGGCCGACGAGCCGACCGGAGCGTTGGATAGCAAGACGACCGTGGAGGTAATGGAACTACTACGCAAGGTAAACCTAGAAGGGATGACCATGGTGATCGTTACCCACGAACCCTCCGTAGCGGAGGCTACAGACCGGATTATCCGGGTAAAGGACGGGTTGATTGAACGTATCGAAAAAGAAGAGAATCATGTTTGACTTTGATAATTTCAGGGAAATATGGAGCACCATCAAAAAGAATAAGCTCCGTACCTTCTTGACCGGCTTCTCGGTCTCATGGGGTATTTTCATGTTGATCGTCTTACTGGGGGCGGGAAACGGGTTGCGCAATGGCATCATGTACAACTTCAGGAATATGTCTACCAACCGGGTCGAGGTATGGACACGCTATACCACCAAGCCTTGGAAAGGTATGCAATCCAACCGCAGCATCAGTTTCAAGGAAGAGGACCTAGGCGCCTTGAAGAGAGACTTCAAGGAGGTGGATCTTTGCTCGGCTACTATCTCCCACAATGACACGATCACTTACAACGAGGAATATGTGACGGGACAAACCAATGGCGTATATCCGGATCATGCCCCGATCAATTACGTGAATGTAGAGACGCATAACGGTCGCTTCATCAATGAGCAGGACATGAGGGACCGAAGAAAAGTAATCGTGATCAGTCCCCGTATGGCGGAGGTCTTGTTTCGTGACGAGAAGCCGCTGGGTAAATACGTGAAATGCGGGAATATGATGTATCAAGTAGTCGGCGTGTACAACGATGATGACAAAAGTAATAACGCTCCCGCTTACATCCCATTCTCCGTAGCCCAATTGCTATATAATAAAGGATACGGCTTCGGATCGCTAACGTTTACCTTGAAAGGGGTGACTACCGAAGAGGAGAATGAGGCTTTCGAGGAAAGTTTCCGGGAATGGATGGCACGCCGCCACCAATTCGACCCGACAGACAAGAACGCTATCGGTATGTGGAACATGGCGAATGAGTTCTTGATGTGGAATAATATAATGAACGGGATTACCTTGTTTATCTGGATTATCGGTATCGGAACGTTGATGGCAGGAATCGTGGGAGTTAGCAACATCATGCTGATCACCGTACGGGAACGGACCCGGGAGTTCGGCATACGCAAGGCATTGGGAGCTAAACCCGGCTCGATCTTGGCATTAGTAATCGCCGAGTCCATCCTCGTAACAGCCGTCTTCGGCTATGTCGGGATGATCATGGGGATCGGGCTCACGGAGCTAATCAATCACGCGATGGAAATGGCCCAAGCCGGAGCCCAATCCGGTGGGAATATCGGAGAAGACACGACGGTCTTCCGTAACCCGACCGTCAATCTGACGATAGCTAGCTCCGCTACGGTCTTGATCATTGCGGCCGGTGTATTGGCGGGTTATTTCCCGGCACGCAAGGCGGTGAAAGTCACGGCTATCGAAGCCATGAGAACGGAATAATCATAAAAAAGAAAAGAACCATGTTTGACATAGACAGATGGGTAGAGATATGGGTGACGATCACCCGAAACAAGACACGCAGCTTGTTGACCTGCTTCGGCGTATTCTGGGGAATCTTGATGTTGGTGATTCTATTGGGAGCCGGAAACGGGATGAAGAACGCTATGTTCTCGAATATCAACGGATTCGCCACGAACTCCGCCTTCTTTTTCTCCGACCGGACCAGCGAGTCGTACAAAGGCTTTAACAAGGGGCGTCAATGGGACATGCGAAACCGGGACGTGGAGAGCATCCGGAAACAGGTGAAGGACATCGAGGCCGTCTCCCCCATCATCTGGGGAAATCGCTCGGACAAGAATATCGTTTTCGGCCAATTAAGCGGTACTTATAACGTAAAAGGCGTGCAGCCCGATTATTTCAAGATCGAGACCCAGCAGCTTTATTACGGACGGTTACTAAACGAGATCGACGAGATCGAGAAACGTAAGGTTTGCTTGATCGGCGCTAAGGTGAACGAGGTATTGTTCAAGGGAAGTGATCCCTGCGGGAAATATATCCGGGTAAACGGGATTTACTACCAAGTGGTAGGCGTCACGAAGCAACGAGCCTCTAGCGTCAATATCGGCGGACGGGCCGAGGAAAGCGTATTCCTCCCTTTCAGTACCATGCAACAGACGCTGAACCAAGGGGATATCATTCACTTCTTGTGCGTGAGCGCCAAACCCGGCTATAAGATCGATCCGGTGATCACACAGATCAAGGATATCGTAAAGAGCCAGAACCAGATCTCTCCTACCGACCCGCAGGCCGTGACGGTGATCAACTTGGCGGCTCAGTTCGAGACCTTCAATATGCTATTTATCGGTATCGATATCTTGATCTGGCTCGTGGGTATGGGTACGTTATTGGCGGGTATTATCGGTGTAAGTAATATCATGATGGTAACGGTCAAGGAGCGTACCCGGGAAATCGGCGTACGCAGGGCCTTGGGAGCGAAGCCTTGGAATATTATCTCGCAGATCATGAGCGAAAGTCTGCTACTTACGGCCTTAGCGGGTTTGTTGGGGTTAAGCGCCGGGGTATTCCTGCTCGATCTGGTAGATAAGATCATGAGTGCCCAGCCGGCTTCCAACGGAACCATGATGGAGCATCCGGAGGTAAGCATCCAGATTGCGGTAGCGGCCACGGTGATCTTATTATTCAGCGGTCTGCTGGCCGGGCTGATCCCCGCATGGCGAGCTATGCAGATCAAGGCGATAGATGCCATACGAGAAGAATAAACAACAATTGTCAATTAATAAAACTATATAATCATGAAGAATCGCATTGTAAAAAAGATCCTGCGTATCATCTTATTAGTACTTGTGGGAGCAGCGGTAATCGGTACATTCTATTTCTTATGGAAGAAAGCGCAACCGGTCATCACCGTTTATGAGATCGTAACCCCTGAAAAAGGGGATGTGGAAACCAAGACGGTCGCTACCGGAAACGTAGAGCCTCGTTTCGAGGTGGAGATCAAGCCGCAGATTTCCGGTATCATCTCCGAGCTGAAGAAAGAAGCGGGGCAGATGGTCCAAGCGGGAGAGATTATCGCCATTATCAAGGTAATCCCCGAGATGGTACAGCTCAACAGCGCCGAATCGCGCGTGAACCTCGCCAATATCTCTTTGAAGCAAGTGGAAGAGACTTATAAGCGGGATACGCAATTATTTAAGCAAGGTGTTATCGCCCAAGAAGATTTCGATCTTTCCAAAGCGAACTACCTGAAAGCCGTGGAGGAAAAGGATAACGCGCAAAGTGCCTTGGAGATCATCCGCGACGGTATAGCCAAGAACTCCAGCGTGGCCAGTACGACCCAAATCCGTAGTACCATTACCGGTATGATCTTGGACATCCCCGTTAAAGTAGGTAACTCGGTTATCCAAGCGAATAATTTCAACGATGGCACGACGATCGCTACCGTAGCCAATATGAACGACATGATCTTCAAAGGAAACGTAGACGAGACCGAGATCGGACGCATCCACGAGGGAATGCCGATCAAATTGACCGTCGGCGCCATGGAAAGCCGTTCATTCGACGCTTTGCTGGAATATGTATCGCCCAAGGGAGTAGACAAGAATGGAGCCATTCAATTTGAGATCAAGGCGGCCGTAACGATCCCCGAAGATGCTTTCATCCGTGCGGGATATAGCGCCAACGCCGAGATCGTGCTAAAACGTGCGGAAGACGTGCTTACGATCCCGGAAAGTACGGTTGAGTTCCAAGGGGATTCCGCATTCGTTCAGTTAGTTAAACAAGAGCAACCGGAGCAAGTCTTCGAGAAGCATCCTGTAAAGGTCGGTCTGTCCGACGGTATCAAGATCGAGATTCAAGAAGGACTGGCCGCGACCGATAAAGTCCGGGGCGCAGCTATTGACCCGAATAAGAAATAAAAGAAAGATTGTATGATGAGAAGAAACTTATATATACTGGCAATCGCTTCCCTCCTGTCCGGAAACAATGTTTTCGCTCAGGATGCGGTGAAGCAATGGAGTCTGGAGGAGTGCATCCAATATGCCATCGAGCATAATATCGACTTAAAGCAAAAGGAGCAGGAACAGGAAAGCCGAAAGGTAGACTTACATACCAGCAAATACAGTTGGCTCCCGGCCCTAAACGGCAGTCTTGGACAGAGCTTCCAGTTCGGACGCTCCACGTCTAAATCCGGGGTGATCGTGGACCAGAACGCCGCCAATTCTACATTGGGGATCAATCTGGACATGCCTTTATTTGACGGGTTAAAAATACCGAACGATATCGCCGCCCGCAAACTTGATCTAAAAGCGTCTATCGAGAACTTGAATAAGGCGAGAGAAGACCTATCCATCAATATAGCTTCCTACTACCTGCAAGTACTTTATAATAAAGAGCTACTGAAAATAGCGCAACTGCAAGTGGAACTAGACAAAGAGCAGGTGAATAAAACGGAGGCCATGGTGAACGCCGGAAAGGTGCCTCTTTCCCAACTGTATGATATCAAGGCCCAATTAGCGAAAGATGAGGTCACGCTCACCGAGTCGCAAAACAATGTGAACCTCGCTTTACTGGATCTGGCGCAAAGTCTGGAACTAGAGCGAAGCGACCGGAATTTCGATATACAGACTCCTGTAATTGAAGATGCGGTGGCTGATAATATGAGCAGTATCCTACCTCCGGAAAACATTTACGATCATGCGGTTACGTTCAAGCCTCAGATCAAGGAACAACAGTATTTGCTAGAGAGCCAAAAGAAAATGTTGCGTGTCGCGCAAGCGGGCTATTACCCCAAGTTAAATTTCGGGGCTAGTTACAGCAATGGATATTATCATTCTACTTCCGGAGGTGAATTTGCCGATACGCGTTCCTTTAGCGAGCAGTTTAAGCAGAATGGGCAAAAGATCATCGGATTCTCATTGAGTATTCCACTTTTCAACCGCTTCCAAGTACGCAATAGCGTTCGTACCGCAAGGATCAACATTATCAACCGGGAATTGCTGATGGAAAATACAAAGAAAACATTATACAAGGAAATCCAGCAAGCGTACTACAACGCAACAGCTTCCCAAGAGAAATATACGGCTTCCGACAAATCCGTCACGGCGAGCAAGGAAGCGTTCAATTATGCCCAAGAGCGTTACAACGCAGGTAAAAGCACTGTCTTTGAATTTAATGAGGCTAAAACAAAATACGCGCAAAGTCTAGCGGAACAGGCACAGGCCAAATATGATTTTATCTTCCGTACGAAGATTCTAGATTTCTATAATGGCAACCCGATCCGTCTATAAACGTTAATTAACACAGCACTTTTTTTCATTATACACACAAAGTTTAAGGGAAGATGTCCTTTATGGACATCTTCCCTTTCAGCATCCATTAAGGCATTTAGTCTGCACAGAACTATGTTTAACAGCATAATTAACAGACAGATAGCTAAGACCAAAAACCCTCCTGCCAGTTATCATAATGCAACAAGATCCCCAGTACAACTAAATTGAATTTGGCAATATCAATCAATATTATATTAGTTTTAGAATGTTTTATAACAGTTTGCTTTTTTATAATAAAAATTAGTATATTTGCGGCTGTGATTTTCAGGAGTCTTGGTGTGTACATTTTTTTGATAAGTATTTTAACTGTAGTTCTGATGA
>NZ_RAYG01000019.1:0-29350 GCF_003670185.1 Parabacteroides sp. CH2-D42-20
AACTATGTCGGTTAGTGTAGATGATATGAATGATAAGATAAAGATAATCAGCGGATAACTAAATAGTAAAATTACCGATGGTAGTGGAGAACTAAAGAAAAAACGAACTAGATGGTTGTTATTTAGATATTTATATTATAAACAAGACATGGTCTCATCAGAACTCATGTATATGAAAACTGCAAATATGCAGAAAGGAGATAAGATTTGTATGGCGTGGATATGTAATATATATGTAATATGAAAGTGGATGGACATTTGCTTATAGATCTGAAGAATGGAGATGAAAAGGCTTTTGAGACTCTATTCTGGAAATATAATGAGCATGTATATCATTTTATTTACTCATTACTATATGAAAAATCTATGGCAGAGGACTTGACCCAAAACGTTTTTCTTAAGATTTGGGAGAAGCATGAGACGATAGATGTGGAGCAAAACTTTGACGCCTATCTATTCACCATCGCCCGTAACTTAGTTTATAAAGAGACAGAGAATCGGCTACTCTCCGAGAAACTGACGGAAAGCCTACAACGGCAACTATCAGATGCCGATTCTCTTACGGAAGAACGAATCGACGCAGAGTCTTTACGGGAATATATTAATAGCTTGATAGAAGAATTACCGCCATCACGTCGGGAGATATTCCGTTTGAGCCGTCATGAACATTTATCATATAGAGAAATAGCGGAACGCCTCTCTATCTCAGAAAAGACCGTGGAGACACAGTTGAGTAGGGCTTTGCGTTTTTTGCGAGATCGACTTTCTTCTGATGGCTTTCTTTGCCTTATAACACTCTTTTTATAGTTAATAAGCATTAAATATCTTGTGGTTTGTAGGGGTAGATAGTTTTTATCGGATATACGTATATATGTATATGATTGGAGTGGAAAATGTATTTGTCGATTGATTACGGATATAAGACTATTCAATATTTGTGTGACAAACGATGATAAAGAACTAATAGCCTTGGGCTGGGATGATGATTATCATCTGTATTCTTTTGATCTGTCAAAGGTTATGTCGGTTTGGTAGTGAAAAACATTTACTCTATTGAAAATCCTTTTCGTAACCGTACATGCGGAAAGGAACATCGACCGTTTACTTATGAAGGCAGAAAATAAGTATGATATTAATTTGTGTTAAATCACGGATCTCTCGATTTTTCCGTGTAAGGGTAAAGTTCTTTTTCGGGATATACTTATTACACGATGAGAAAAATGCATACACATATCGAATTATTGGATCGCTTCATGAGTGGTAAGACTTCACCGGAAGAAGAGCGAACTCTTTTGGCGTGGTTTAGAGATCCCGATCATAAAGAAGAGATCATGGCTTTTTATAAGTCTAGATGGGAAGAATCTTCCGGGAAAAAGCTTTCTCCTGAGATACAAGGACAGATGTTTTGTGAGATTAAAAAGCGGATAAGACAAGAGAAGAAAACTCTGGAGATAAAGAAGAAACCGCATACCTTATGGAAGTGGCTTTCTTATGCGGCGGTGGCTTTAATATGTATAGGCCTTGGAATTGGCTCCCATTGGTATAATATGAGACAGGTTCCACCACCTGATCCATTGGATTATGTGGTGTTGGCAGATAATGGGCAACGTGCTAGCGTGGTTCTTCCTGATGGGACGAAAGTATGGTTAAATTCGCATACTAAACTTAATTATAAGAGTGATTATGGCGTGAAAGAAAGATCAGTTTCTTTATCTGGTGAGGCTTATTTTGAAGTTTCGAAAGATACATTGCGCCGTTTCTTGGTAAATGCGGGGGATATGGAAGTCGAGGCGCTAGGCACAGCTTTTAATGTGAAGGCGTATGAGGAAGATGACGAGGTGGTTACGACCTTGTTTGAAGGCAGTGTACGAACAGCGGTTGGAAAAGAGTTTGTGATTCTGTCTCCGGATGAGAGTGCGGTTTTTAATAAGTCTAGTCATATATTATCTGTTAATCACCCGACAAATGCTTCTTATGCCCGTCTTTGGCGTACGAATGAACTGGCCTTCTCTGGCGAGTCGTTGGAGGAGATTGCGGTATTGATGAATCGAATGTATAATGTTGAAGTTCGTTTTTTGTCCAATAAGATTAAAGGCTACAGTTTCTCGGGGGTGATCCGGAATAATAGTCTGGATAATGTATTTGAAATAATAAGCCTTACGGCTCCGATTACGTATGTGTCGGTAGGTGATACTATTTATTTAAATGAGAAATAGAAAGTTGAGTGTTAACCTAATAAAGAAGAAGCCTATGAGATGAGCTAGATGATTGTAGTAAAAAAAGAAGAAAGGCAAGGCCCTTCTTCCTCTTAAGCAAAATCACTTGTATATAATATCTTCAAGGAAATAACTAGCCGGTTATAAATAAGATAGAATATGTAAATGATTTGCTTGTAAAGTTACCTGTTTAAAATCTATGTATTATTAAAAAACTTTTAAAAATGAGTAATTTCAAGCACTCTTTTTTCCGGACACTTTTGTATGCCCAATTATTGTCGGGCTTTTCCGGAGTTGCGATTGCCGCCCAGATATCGTTGTCGGTAAAGGATAGACCGATGCGGGAGGTTATTAAAGAATTAGAGGAAACGACTGAATATCGTTTTTTCTATAATGATGGGATCAAAGGTCTGAATTCTCCGATCTCTGTTGACGTGGAAGATGCGGATATTAATGCTGTAATGGATGCGATAGCAAAGCAAGCGAATGTGGCTTATGTATTGAAATCGGGTCATCAGATCGTTTTATCATCGGTAAAAACTGTTCAGCAACAAGGTAATAAGAAAGTTACCGGTACGATTACAGACCCGAAAGGGGAACCAATCATCGGGGCGAATGTGGTCGTGAAAGGATCTACCAATGGTACCATCACGGATATAGATGGTCATTTCTCTATTGAGGTAACTCCGAATGCGATACTTCAGGTTTCTTATATTGGTTATGTGGCTCAAGATGTTCCGGTAGGCAATAAAGATAATTTGGTTATATCTATTCATGAGGACACGCAGAAGCTGGATGAGGTAGTCGTGGTGGGTTATGGTTCCCAGAAAAAAGTGAATTTGACCGGTGCGGTAGAGCAAGTGACTAGTGATGTATTCGAGGGGCGTCCTACGGCTAACGCTACTCAGATGTTAGAAGGAGTTGTCCCGAACTTAAATATTTCCTTGTCTGATGGTAAACCGGGGCGTACGGCGGATTTTAACGTACGTGGCGCCGGTTCTATCAATGGGGGTAGTGCTTTGGTGTTGATTGATGGTGTGGAAGGAGACCCTTCTATGTTAAATCCGAATGATATTGAGAGTATTTCCGTATTGAAGGATGCTGCCGCTTCCGCTATTTATGGCGCACGTGCTCCATTTGGCGTGGTTTTGATCACGACGAAGAACGCTACGGAAGGTAAGCCGAAGGTGACATGGTCTTCTAGCTATTCATTACAATCACCACAGAATGTGCCGGATGTAGTTTCCGATGGTTATATTTGGGCAAAGCATTTTTATGACGCTTATTTTAATTACAATCAAGCGAATCCTTCCGGTATCAACAAGACACAGCAATTTTCCGTGGCTTGGCTGGACGAGTATAAGCGCCGTCATGAGACGGGCGATTTCGGGACGGTGATCTCTGATGGCTCTATCGGTACAAAAGGCCGTTATGTGTATTATCCGGAAGGAACCGACTATTATGATCTGATGTATAAGAAGAGTGTCTTTGCGCAGAATCAAAATCTTTCCATCTCGGGTTCCGACGGGAAGTTTGATTATTATTTGTCAGGACGTTTCTATAGTTACGATGGACTTTTCGATAGCGATGAGCAAACGGATAAGTTCAAGACCTATAACATGCGTTTCAAGGGAGGTTATCAGTTAACTCCTTGGTTGAAGATCAACAATAACTTTGAGTTTTCCCATAATAAATACTACAATCCGATTACCTATTCGGAAGGTTCTGGTGTGGTATGGAGAAATATCGCGGACGAGGGACACCCGTCATCGCCACTGTTCAACCCTGATGGTACGATGACTTATTCTGCCGTCTATACCGTAGGCGATTTGCTTTATGGACGTAGCGGTATTACGACAAAGAACTCCAACTTAAAGAATACTACGACATTCAATGCTAAGTTCTTGGGTGACCGTTTGCGTGTGAATGGTGATTTCACGTATCAACAGAAGACGCAAGAGAAGACCAAGAAACAAGTACGTTCACCGTATGCACGGTCGGTTGATGCAGATGGGGAAAGCCAGATCGAACATATTACGGGTACCTATTCCAATTTGGCAGAGACAACTGATCATACGAACTATCTAGCAACGAACCTTTTCGCAGAGTTTGAGGAAACTTTTGCCGAGAAACATTATTTCAAGGCCATGGCTGGATGGAATTACGAAAAATCTACTTTCAAACGCATCTATGCTTATAATGATGACTTGTTGACGGATGACGTGGACAACATGAATTTGGTGATGGGTACTGATAACCGGAGTATTACCTCACAATGGAAAGCTTATCAGTTTGGCGGCGCTTTCTTCCGTTTGAATTATGCCTTTGATGATCGTTATCTGTTGGAGGTAAACGGACGTTACGATGGTTCCTCCCGCTTCCCGAGTAATGAGCGTTGGGCTTTCTTCCCTTCGGCTTCCGTGGGTTGGCGAATCTCGCAAGAACCTTGGTGGAATGTTAAGTCCGAACATATCTCTAACGCTAAGATCCGATTTTCTTGGGGCTCTTTGGGTAATGCTGCCGGGTTGAGTAATTATCAATATATCCAGACATTGGGTATCAGCAAGTCTGATTATATCCTTGACGGTTTACGGCAGAATTATATGTCATCTCCGGCGGCTCTTCCCGGCAACTTGACGTGGGAAACCGCTACGACGTATGATATAGGAGCGGATTTAGGATTCTTTGATAATCGTTTGACCGTAAGTGGAGATTATTATATCCGTAAAACAACTGATATGATCGTGAATGGTCCGACCGTGCCGGATGTGTTCGGTGCTTCTTCTCCGAAAGGTAATTATGCGGATATGTCTACTTATGGCTATGAGTTGTCTTTGGAATGGAGAGATGGATTTGATTTAGCTGGTAAACGATTTAATTATAGCATCAAGGGTACATTGGCAGATTACTATTCAGTGATCGATAGGTTTAATAATGCGAATATGTCATTGAGCAAGTACGCCAATCAATCACTCGACAAGAATTATTACGAGGGGATGCGTATCGGTGAGATTTGGGGATTTGTATCCAATGGTTTGTGGCAGGACCAAGCCAGTATCGATGCGGCTGAGGCTGCCGCGAAAGCTGCGGGACAATCCTATTATAATCCGCTCATGCAAACATCGAAAACCTATAAGTTGTATCCGGGTGATATTAAGTTTGAAGACTTAAATGGCAACGGTTATATTGATCGTGGACAGAATACGGTAGATGATCCGGGCGACCGTAAGATCATCGGTAACGAGGAGCCTCGTTATATTTATAGCTTTACGCTTTCTGCCGATTGGAACAATATCTGGGTGAGTGCTTTCTTCCAAGGAGTGGGTAAGCAGGATTGGTATCCGTCTAATGAAGCCTCTACGTTCTGGGGGCAATACAATCGCCCGTATAACCAGATGCCTTCTTGGCATGTGGGAAACTATTGGACTCCTGAGAACCCGGATGCATTCTTGCCTCGTTACGCTGGTTACTATGCGCCTTTCTATGGAGGTCATAAGAACGCTAACACGCGCTATTTGATGAATGCGGCCTATCTACGCTTGAAGAACATACAGGTTGGCTATAATTTACCGTCGGAATGGATTAAAAAATTGCATTTGACAAATGTGGGAATTTACCTTTCCGGGGAAAATCTCTTTACATGGTCTCCGCTTTACAAATATTCCAAGGATGTCAATGTCTCGAATATCGGTGAATCGGATAAGGACTTGACTTCCAGCAACAGTGGTGATGGATATAATTACCCGATGATGAAGTCGTTCAGCATCGGCCTGAATGTTACATTTTAAAGAATAGGAGATTATACGAAATGAAAAAGAATATACTATTAAGCGGTCTGGTGGCACTCTTGGCTATATTTTCGGGATGTGAGATGAATGAGGAACCAAAGTCGGAGGCTTCTGTGGATATGGTGTTTAGCTCCGAGAATGGTTTGAAGACGTATGCATATTCGTTTTACAATGTCTTACCTTCCCGGGGAAGTGCTTTCCGGCGTGATGCTACGGCGGATTATGGAGTGAAGAATTCCTTAGGCGGTATGGAGGTTGGCGCTTATACCACGAATAGCGCGACGAGCTGGTCGTGGTCGGCTCTTCGTAATATAAATTTCTTTTTGGAGAATAACGTGAATGAGTCACTAAGCACAACTATCCGTGACAATTACAATGGTATCGCACGCTTGTTCCGTGCTCGCTTCTATTTTGATAAATTGGTACAATATGGCGAGGTACCTTGGATTGATAAGGTATTTAACGAGGCTGAAGACCCGGATCTTTATAACCCGCGTGATACGCGTGATGTGATTATCGGGCATATCTTGGAGGATTTGGATTATGCGTATACGAATATATTGGAAGAGGATGTCACGCATAATTCAACGATCGTAAATAAATGGACAGCTGCCGCTTTCAAATCTCGTGTTTGCTTGTTTGAGGCTGCTTGGCGTAAATACCATGCCGCTGACCAATTGGATATCGCTCGTACGGGATGTACGGAATATTCGGCCAAAGATTTATATAAACTAGCGGCTGAGGCGGCTAGGGAAGTTATGGATAACGGACCGTACAAACTTTATACTTCGGGTGCTTATAGCGATGGCCGTGGAGCGTATCGCGAACTTTTCATTGCCGATAAGGCCGTTACCACGGAGGTAATGATGGCTATCGAGACTGACAAGGTGTTAGGACTGGGTGAGCAGAATTGGTGGTATAATTCCTCTACTTACGGACCACACTTATGCATGAGCCGTAAATTTATGCTGTCATACTTGAATGCGGATGGTACGCCTTATGTCGAGAAAAAAGCGGATGGAAGCTATAAGAATTTCGTGGAGGAGACAACAGGACGTGATACCCGCTTGAACCAAACGATCCGGGGAGCGGATTATACCCGTAAGAATGCTTCTGGTGTTTATGAGCCGACCGCGGCTAATTTTACGGGACATACATTGACGGGATATCAGTTTACGAAGTTTGCCATGGATGACGTGGCTTACGATGATGCGGCTACGAATGATAATGACATTCCTATCATGCGCTATGCTGAGGTTTTGTTGAACTATGCTGAGGCTAAGGCTGAATTAGGCGAACTGACTGATGCGGATTGGGCGGCTACGATAGGTGCGCTTCGTTCTCGTGCGGGAATTACGGGAGGTACACCACAGACAGGTACATTGACAACCCGTCCGTCATCCGCAGAGCCTTATATCGCTTCTTATTACCCGACGATCTCTGATCCTTCCTTGTTGGAGATCCGTCGCGAACGTGGTATTGAACTTTGTCTGGAAGGTTTGCGCCTAAATGATTTGAAACGTTGGAATTGTTGCGATCTTTGGGTGAACGATCCTTGGGAAGGTATCTTTATCCCATCACTTAACCAACCGTTGGATGTGAATGGCGATGGTAATTATGATGCCTATTTCTATGATACGGATAAGATCGCTGATGAGAAGTATGCTGCGATTGGTGTCTATGTGGGTACAAATAAGAGTAATGTGCTTAACGTGAAGCCGGTTCAAGGAGGTTATTTGATGGAGTATAATTACGCCGGACGTAGCTGGCCGGCTCGTCAGTACTTATATCCGATACCGGAGGTAGTAATTCAGTTCAATACGAATCTAAGCCAGAATCCGGGCTGGTAATCAAGGGGGTATCATGAGAAACTTAATTATAGTGTTTATCTCTTTATTTACTTTCTGCATAGGGATATCCGGACAACAGAAGTGTAAACTGAACGTGGGTAGTTTTAACCTGCGGTATGATAATGAGGGGGATAAGGATGATTCATGGGTACACCGCAAAGACATGGCGGTATCTTTGGTTCATTTCCATGATTTTGATGTCTTTGGGATTCAAGAAGGGTTGATTCACCAAGTGAAGGATTTGGTGAAAGATGGTATGTATACGTTTGTTGGTGTAGGCCGGGATGACGGAAAAGAGGCAGGGGAACATGCTGCGGTCTTATTTAAGAAAGATCGGTTTAAATTATTGGACTCGGGAAATTACTGGTTGTCGGAGACACAGGATAAGCCTTCTTTTGGCTGGGATGCGCAATGCCGGAGGGTTTGTTCTTGGGCGAAGTTGAAGGATAAGGTTTCGGGAAAGGAATTTTATTTCTTTAGTGTGCATTTCGATCATATCGGTAAAGTGGCCCGTCATGAGTCTGCTTTGATTATGTTGGCTAATATTAAAAAGATAGCGGGGGATTCCCCTGCTATCTGTGTAGGTGATTTCAATGGTACGCCGGATTCTGAGCCTATACAAATATTGAAATCCGATGGTTTACTGTTGGATTCACGGGAAATCTCAAAAACACCACCCTATGGAACGGTAGGAACGACAAATCAATTTAATTTGAATGCTCCGATGAAGAATCGAATTGACTACATTTTCGTTACCAAGAATATTCACGTGAATAAATATGGTACGTTGAATGAGTTCCAATACGGTCATTACCCTTCAGACCATTTCCCGATTATGATTGAGGCTGAATTTTGAGTTTAAGGATTAGGATGTTAAAAATAATTATAAAGGTATGAAGAAGCTAATTTATTCTTTCTTATTTCTCCTTTGCTCCGTGTTTGCGTTGCAGGCGGAGTCTATGGTAGTTGCCACTTATAATTTGCGTAACGCGAATGCGGGTGACTCGACGAATGGTAATGGCTGGGGGCAACGGTATCCGTATATCGCCCAGTTGATTCAGTTTCACGGTTTTGATATTTTCGGAACTCAAGAAGGCAAGTATCAGCAATTGCAAGACCTTAAAAACGCAATGCCCGGTTATGATTATATCGGGGTAGGGCGTGATGATGGTAAACAAGCCGGGGAACACTCTGCCATATTTTATCGTAAGGAGAAGTTTGAGGTACTGGATCATGGGGACTTTTGGTTGTCTACGATAACCGATCGCCCTAATAAGGGATGGGACGCCGTTCTTCCCCGTATTTGCACATGGGGTAAATTTCGGGATAAACAAACCGGCTTTACTTTCTTGTTCTTTAACTTACATATGGATCATATTGGCGTACAGGCCCGTGCGGAAAGTGCGAAACTTATCCTTAAGAAGTTGAAAGAATTTCCGGAGAAGCTACCGGCGATTCTGACAGGTGATTTTAATGTGGATCAACATAATGAATCCTACTTATTACTGGACAATTCCGGTATTATGCGGGATTCTTATCAGATAGCGGATTTCCGGTATGTACCCAACGGCACGTTTAATGCCTTCCATGCGGATCGCAAAACAGACAGTCGTATCGATCATTTATTCCTTACGAAAGAGTTTGATGTGAAAAAATATGGTGTCTTGACGGATTCCTATCGCTCGGAAGCGAAAGAAAGTACGGAGAAAGAACAGAATGCTAATTTCCCTAAAGAGGTTTCCATGCAAAAATATGTTGCCCGTACACCATCCGATCATTTCCCTGTAATGATTGTGGTAGAAGTAAAATAAAAGAAACCTATTTTTTTACTGGAACCGCTCCATAATTCTATAGTCGCCGCCATTGATTTAGTAATCATTGGCGGTGATTTTATTTATACCTTGATTTTCTACTTTTATACACTTTTTGCTTTTGGTTGATATATGTTCGTTTTTTAATATGCTCAAGTCTCAGCGGAACTGCAGTAAAAATATTAGTTCCAATAGTATTCCCATGTTAAAACTCTGAAATATTTTCAGCAAATATACTAATATTTATTTTGAAAACACAAACTGTTATAATATTAGGTAATTGGTATATAAGTAAACTAAATATTATAAAAACACAATGAATGCTCCTTATATTGCGTATTGTTGATAACGAAATCAGTATTGTTGGAAAATCATCATAAATGAAAAGTGAGGTTTCTTTTCTTTGTTACTATAACTAAAAATTATTGATAATCAAAAATTCGTTAGGAGTTATAATCATATTATTCTCATAAGGTAAAGGTATCCTCACAATATTTTTATTGAAGATCTTTTTCTTTCTCCAATGGATGTGCCTAATCTATGCGATCCTGTTCGAGCTTAACATAAATAAGTGTTTGTTTTGTATTTAGACCCACGGTTTAATTTTATTTAACATTTTCTTGCGCTGAAAATAAATGATATATTTTGTGGTAGATATTTAGTTAACCTTGGTTTGCAGGCCTCTTGTAGGCCAGAGTATAAATTATATAAGCGTTGTATATTAATGCCTGTATCGATTTAAAGAATCGTCCGGATCAAGATTTTGCTCCTTACTGATGAATACTCCCATTAAACAAAAAGCAACACAAGCAAACATGGAAATGATGTATGACTAAATATGATATAATAAATACTATATAATTACTCAAGAGAAAACATAGTTCCGCTGAAACTCAGGTATATTTTATTTTTTGTAAGGAAAAATTATAATTGTATTATAAAATTTAATGTCTATGATGAAAAAGTTAACTTTTACCTTACTGTGCCTTGTGATCAGTATGTGTACAGTGGTTGCGCAGAATGTGAAGGTGACGGGAACTGTCACTAGCGCAGATGATGGGCAGCCGGTTATTGGTGCATCAATCATTGTCAAAGGGACAACGATTGGTACAGTAACAGATTTTGATGGTAAGTTCTCTCTGGATGTGCCGCAGGAAGGGAAAATATTGCAAATCTCGTATGTCGGCATGAATACGCAGGAGGTGGCTGTAAAGCCGGTCGTTAAAGTTCTCTTGCAGTCGGATACCCAGAAACTGGAAGAAGTAGTAGTTACGGCGATGGGTATCACTCGCTCTGAAAAAACCTTAGGTTATTCTGCTACGACTGTAAAGGCTGATGATATCATCAGTTCGCGTACGACAAATGTGGCTGATGCCCTTTCCGGTAAAGTAGCCGGTTTGTCTGTTAGTTCAACCTCTGCTGATCCGGGTTCGGTTAGTAATGTTGTGATTCGTGGTTTTAGTTCTATCAACGGTAGTAATCAGCCGCTTTATGTTGTGGATGGTGTGCCTTTGCAGAATAATATGGTTTCCGGCAGTGGTAAGAACGTATCGACTGGAGGTATCTCGAGTGTAGCTTCAGAAGATATCGCTTCGATGACCGTATTAAAAGGTGCGGCTGCGACTGCTCTATATGGTAGCCGTGCCGCTAATGGCGTGATCGTAATAACAACGAAGTCTGGAAAGAAGGGTGACGGACGTAATTTCTCGATCAGTTATAGTGGCAATGTGCAGTCACGTGTGGTTTCTTACTTGCCGGAATTGCAGAACTCATTCGGACAAGGATGGAACGGTGCGCAGACTTTTATTGAGAATGGTTCTTGGGGCCCCCGTTTGGATGGTTCGATGCAGGTATATGGTCCGATCTGGAATAACCAACAATTAATACATGAGTATAGTGCTAAGAAAAATAACTTGAAAGATTTCTTCGATCCGGGTTGGTCACAGAATCATACGATCTCTTTGAGTGGCGTCTCTAACGATAGCAAGATGGATTATTACCTATCTTATTCTTATACGAATGATGATGGTATCATGCCGGACGACTATGATACGTACGAACGTAATACGGTGGCCTTCCGTGGCGGTTACCAAGCGACAGACTGGTTGAAGGTGTCATCGTCTGTCAACTTCGCACGCAGCCAGACGGATGCCGTGGGTAGTTTCCAAGGTACATCCGTGATTGATGGTGTACTAGAGTTGCCGCGTGATATCTCTATTGTGGACATGAAAGATACTAGTTCTCCGTTCAATACTCCGGAGGCTTACTTTACCCCTTACGGTATCACTAATCCGTATTGGGCGTTGGAAAATAACTATAACCATACGGCATCGAAACAGATCTATGGTAAAGTGCAGTTGGACGTGAATCCAATTAAGGAATTGAAGCTTTCTTATCGTATGGGTTTCGACTATACGGATTACGATCGTAAGGTAGGTTCTCCGCAAATTAACTTGGATGACGCCTTGATCGACGAGGATTATGGATACGCTCCTTCCAATATGAACCAGAGTGGTTATGTTTATGCGAGCTATGGTCGTTATTACGAGTTGAACCATGACTTCTTAGCCAACTATGCTAAACGTTTCTTGGATAATAAGTTGGACGTTAACGTAAATGTCGGTGTGAACATGAATGAGCGCGGTAATACGCGTATGACCGGTCAGACCGATGATTTATCTTTCTATACCGGTTTCTGGGATTTGAGCAACGGTTCAACGAAGACAACTTTGGAGGAAACCCAACAGAAACGTCGTTTGGTTGGTCTTTTCGGTGATGTAACTTTTGGATGGGACGATATGATTTACTTGAACTTGACGGCCCGTAACGACTGGTCGTCTACGTTGCCGATCGACAACAATAGCTTCTTCTATCCAGGTGCTACATTAAGCTGGATCTTTACCCGATTGATCCCTGAAAATGAAATTCTTACCTTTGGTAAAGCTCGTTTGGCTTACGGTAAGACCGGTAATGACGCTTCTCCTTATCGTACCGGACTTACTTATGTGCAAGGTACGGCGCATGGTTATTATGGCAGTGATGTATCTAAGTTCCCAATGAACGGGGTGAATGCTTTTATGGCTTCCAATACGAAGGGGAGCAACACGCTGCGTCCGGAAATGACTTCCGAGTTTGAGGTAGGTATGAATTTACAATTCTTTAATGGACGTTTCGGTATCGATGCCGCTTATTACGATCGTAAGACGAAAGACCAGATTTTTACTCTTCCGACCGATCCTTCAACAGGTTTCAGCTATATGGTGACTAATTTTGGTGAAGTCAGCAACAAGGGTGTCGAATTGGTTATCAATACGATTCCGGTACAGACCAAGAATTTTCGTTGGGACTTGAGTTTCAATTTCTCGAAAAACAACAATAAGGTGCTTTCATTACCTGAGAGCTTGGAAGGTGGAAAAGTTTCTATTTATAATTTCTCCGCCGGTAATGATGCGATTTATATGTATGCGGAAGAAGGTAAGCCGATGGGACAGTTCTATACTTATTTACCAAAGAAAACAGCGGATGGAAAGCCAATTGTAGATGCGAATGGTTATCCTGTTTTAGGTACGTCGGTTGAAGATACCGGAAAGAACATGAATTATGATTGGACTGGTGGTATCAATACGGCTCTTACTTACAAGGATTTCACGTTGAGCGCGGCTTTGGATATCCGTAGTGGTGGTTATATGTTCTCACGTACAAAGAACTTGATGCAGTTTACCGGTAACGGTGTGGTTACGACTTACAACGATCGCCGTCCGTTCATTATCCCGAATTCGGTTGTTGATAATGGTGATGGTAGTTATTCTGAAAACACAACTCCTATCTATCTGGGTAATGGTAGTTATCAGACCTATTTCAATGATTATGGATATGGTGATGGTGGAGAGGCCTATTTGATGGATCGTTCATTCGTCAAATTGCGTAACATTAGTTTGACTTGGAATGTCCCGAAGCGGTGGGTACGTAAGATGTCATTGAGTAATTTGGCTATTACGGCGTTCTGTAACAATGTGTTTACTTGGACTGCATCAGACAACCGCTATGTTGATCCGGAATCAACTACCGTATCACAGTCTTCTTATGGTGATTTGGCTACGCAATTTGGTGAGCTTTATACCAACCCGTCTTGCCGTGTATTCGGATGTAACCTGAGTGTTAAATTCTAAAAACAAGGAGAAAATAAGATATGAAAAAGATATTATTAGCATCAGCACTACTTTTAGGTGTGAGCTTTACTTCTTGCAACAGCTATTTGGATATCAATACTGATCCAAATTCGCCTGCAGAAGAAAACATCGAGACATTTATGTTGATGCCTGCCATCGAGATGAATACGGCTTCCAGTTATGGTAACTTTCTGCGTATCGCCGGCGGTTTCCATGCCCAGCAGTATGCTCATCTGTTCGGTACGAGCAACTATTTGGATTATTCGAAGTTCAATATGTCGGCAACCCGCAGTAGCGGTACCTATACGCAGTTTAACCAAAAAGGTTTACAGAACTTGAAAACATTGTTGGCTAAGGCCACAGAAGATGAAGACTGGGGTACTTACTTGGCCGGTACGGTTTTGCGTGCGTTCATTTACGAAGCTTTGGTGGATTGCTATGGTGAAGTGCCCTATACGGAAGCGTTGGACTTGGAAAACTTCCCGACCCCGAAGTATGATGAAGGGCAAACTGTTTATGAGGGCGTGATTGCCGAAATCAACGCGGCATTGGAAAAGGTTTCCCCTGCGAATATCGTTTGTACCAACTTCCTCTTTCCGTCTTCGACGGCTGATAAATGGATACAATTCGCCAATGCGTTGAAGTTGAAAATGCTTATGCGCATGTCTAATGTTAAAGATGTACGCTCTGAGGTGGCAGCTTTGATTGCGGAAAACAACTTCCCTGCTTCTGATGTCTCTTATAAAGGTTGCTGGAAGAATGAACCGGGACAGATGAACCCATTTTATTCGGAAGAGTTTGCTACGACTTGGGGATCTACGCAGACCAATATTGCGGCCAACTTAGCTATTATCGGTACGATGCAGGTGAAGAACAGCGAAGGCGCTATTGAATATGAGGACCCGCGTTTGTCTGCGTTTTTCGAAAAAAACAAGGCTGGAGAATATGTCGGTGGTATCTCGGGTACCAACTATCCGAAGTCTACGAGCAAACTACAAGATTGGTGCCGTCCGGTAGCTACGTTTGACATGCCGGTTTACTTGATCACTGTATCGGAGATCGAATTCTTTAAGGCTGAATATTACGCACGTTATGGATCAGCGGCAGATGCTCAAGCTCATTATGCGGCTGCAATCGAGGCATCGTTTGCTTCCGCCAATGTGGATGGAGCGACCGATTACATAGCCCGTTATCCATTCGAGGCTTCCAACTATAAGAAGAGTATTGGCTTGGCTAAGTGGGTAGCACTTTCAGGAGTCAATCCGTTCGAGGCTTGGTGTGAAATGCGTCGTTTGGATTATCCGACATTCGGCACAGTCAAGGGCAATGATTTCTATACCGAGGGCGATCAGGAATCATACAATGTTTCTAAGTATGTGCCTGGTACGCTGTACACTCCGATCCAAGTATTTGGCGAAGTAGGTGCGAATAAATTGTTAGAACGTTATCCGTATGCTGAAAGCTCATCCTCCCGTAATGAGAACACGCCGGCATTCCCGGGGTATACAGCACCGGTATTCTGGGGTAAATAATCAAATTAAAAAGAGACATTTATGAAAAAGGTAATTTATAGTTTATTGCTTTTTTGCGGTCTTGTCGGTTTGTGGGGCTGCGAGAAAACTACAGAAGGTCTGACGAAAGTGACCTATTATGTGAACTTTGAGATGAATGGCGACGATCCTATGTTGGTATCGGTTGGCAGCTCTTTTGCTGATCCCGGTGTCGTTGCCAAGGAAGGGGAAGAAGACGTGACTGCTTCGGTGATTGTCAATAGTAATGTGGACGCCAGCAAGATCGGTCTTTATTCCGTATCTTATTCAGCTGCGAATGCGGATGGATTTTCTAGCTCGGCTAAACGCACGGTGATCGTTTATGATCCGGCTATCACGACAAATGCATCTGGTTCATATACGGTGGATGCGAGTGTTAGTTATCGGGATATGAATGGTGCACAAGCTCCATTCAAAGGGGATTTCAGTATATCGGTGGATCAAGTGGCTCCGGGTATATTTGCGATATCCGATTTCTTGGGTGGATGGTATGATCAAGGTGCGGCTTATGGTGCGTCATATGCTATGAAAGGTTATTTTAAATTGAATGCCGACAATACGATCGAACCACTCAGCAGCCTCGTTGCTGGTTGGGGCGACTCTATGGATAGCATGAGAGAGGGTAAGTATGATCCGGAAACAGGACAGATCTCTTGGTATATCGATTATGCGGGACAGATGACATTCTATGTAGTAATGAACAAATAAACGGATAGGAATTATGAATAAACATATTGTATGGCTATTTTCCCTGCTGGTATTCGTATTGGCAGGTTGCGAGAAAGACGAAATCGGCGGTACAGCTACCGAAGCGCTTGCTGGTGAATGGTATGTGACGGTGGATGCGGTGGATGAAGGCAGTAATGTGGTGGCCGAGGATTGCTTTGGATTGGGGTATATCCACATGAATACCTATAATACGGCTGCTGATACGCAGGCTGAGATGTATGTGGATGATCTGAAAAACTTTTGGGATTTCAAGGTTCGGGTTAGTTCGGATGTTAATGCGATGACATTTGCGACAAATGGTGCCATGCCTAATGAATCCTACGAAGGTTGTGATGTGACGATTGATGGAGGTAAAATTTTGTTGGAGGCTGCTACGACACCTCACGGAACTCCTGCGGATAGCATAGTATATTATGTGTCATTTAGTGATGATGAACCCGGTATGCGATATAAGGTTTCCGGATATCGTTATACGGGACTCGCTGTTGACGATTAATGTATGAAAGCCATTTAGAAAAACATAAGTCAACCAATATATTTTAACAGGACACACTAAAAACGACCGGAGTAAGTAGGGATACTAGCTCCGGTTTTTCTTATTGACCTTTTGATCTTATTTATTTTATCTCGTTTGTAATTCAGCTTTTCTCATACCTGCGGAAACCAATCAAATAATAATTTTTCTACATTTGCATTACAGGAGATTTGAGGAAAGACACGTTGATCCCTTGTGAAATATTATGATAATAAAGATTATATGCCTGAAATTCATCCTGATAAGGTTTTAATGATAGCGATCGGAAATAATGATTATATCAGTTATAATAAACTGTTTGATCGTTATTACGGGCGTCTTTGTCAGTATGTGTATAGTCTATTGATGGATAGAAATGATGCGGAAGATGTTGTTCAAGAGCTTTTCTTGAATTTATGGAAAAATAGGGGGAGAATAGAGATAAAGGAAAATGTATCAGGATATTTATATCGGATGGCTAAACATCTGGCCTTGAACTTTATCCGATCAAAGGTGCAGACGGGAAGTTTATCAGAGAATCAAGACTTATTACTTCTATCCTATGAAGATAATCAACTGGAAACAGAAGAGTTTAGGATCGCTCTTTATGATTGTATAGACCATTTGCCGGATCGGAGCAGAGAAGTGTTACTTCTTCACAGGGTAAAAGGATTGAAGCAGAAAGAAATATCGGAGAAACTATCTATATCCGTGAAAACAATTAAAAATCAAATATGGATGTCTTTACAGAAGTTGAAGGAATGTCTGGAGATGAAGGAGGTATAAAATAATGAGAAAATTTTCAAGGTTCGTATAGGACCTTTTTTTATTTGTGGTGTCATTTAAATAAAGACTAGACTCATGGAGAAGAAAAAGCAAATAGGAGAACACATCGTTGACCATTTATCGGAGAGGATGAATGAAGAGATCGTGGATCCGGTTCTGGATGAATGGTTGGCTGAGGATGAGTCTAATCAAGAAGATTTTAAACGGTATAAAGAGATCTGGAAAGAAACAGGCTCTTATCTGGAGCAAGAAACTTTTAATGCTCAATACGCATGGGATAAGATCGATCGTATCAATAAGGAGAGAGATAATAAGCGGAAACGCTTGGTGAATATCGGATATATCATTTCAGGAGTGGCGGCTACTTTATTGCTTGTCCTCGGGTTTTCGAAAATGGGAGTATTTGATAAACAGCCGGAAATGCTGGTTCGAATGACCGCTGATTACGGAAGCCGATCGGAGGTGGTCTTGCCGGATGGTTCCGTTGTTAAGCTGAATTCTGGATCTGATATTACGTATTCCTATAACGCGAAGGAGAATATCAGGGAAGTGAATTTCCAAGGAGAGGGCTTCTTCGATGTCTCGAAGAACAAGATACCGTTCGTGATCAAGATGAACAATGGATTACGCTTAAAGGTACATGGTACTTCTTTTAATTTGCAAGCGTACACGGATGAAAAAACAGTTGAAGCCTCGTTGGTGGAAGGCTGTATCGAGTTGGATCATGGGAATGATAAGTTGCTAATGAACGCCGGTGACATGGCGATTTTCGATAAGCAAACCAACAAGATGAGACCGACATCGGGCGTGTTATCTCATTCGTACAGTTGGCTGGAAGATAAACTCTATATGGATCATATGCCGCTAGCTTCCGTCTGTAAATATCTGGAGAGGAGGTACGATGTGACTATCCATCTTCAAAAGGATTTGGGGAATAGTATACATTACGATGGAGTCATACAGGAGGAAACCATAACGGATATATTGGGCGTATTGTCCCGATTGAGTGATATAAGTTATAGCGTGAAAGGAAAAAATATAAGTATAACCTCTAAATAAAGTCTGCCTATGAAGTAAAGAACAAGAATCGCATGAATACACATGAAAAACGGGAAATGCTGGAACATTCCCCGTCATCTTTTTGATCATTAAAATTAGTGCTCGTAACACTAGTGTTAACAAACAATCGAATTACAAATATATGAATTTTTGGAATATAGCAAGGCCGGAAGAGTCTCCGGTCCTTAAAAAAACTTTGTCTATTATGAGATTGACGACATTATTCTCTATCGCATGTTCACTTCAGATCTCGGCCTCTGTCTATTCGCAAGAGACAAAGTTGTCTTTGGACGTTAATAACCAGACAATAAAGGAGGTTCTTTTCAAGATAGAGAAACAGTCTGGCTTCCGTTTTATCTACGAGAGCGAGAAGGTTAACCTGAATAAGAAAGTATCTGTACATGTGAAAGAGCAGACGGTGGAAACCATTTTAAAGCGTCTTTTCGCAGGGGAAGGCGTAAAGTATGAGATTACGGAGAATAATTTCATCTTGATTAATCCCTCTACAAAAAACGAGAAAGCCGCCCCTTCCTCACAAGCCGTTTTGCAAAAGAAGAATTTAGTGCAAGGTGTTGTGACCGACGAGAATGGAGAACCTATTATCGGTGCGAACGTAGTTGAGAAAGGTACTACCAACGGAACGGTTACGGACCTTGATGGAAAATTTACGATGGAGGTATCGGAAAACGGTGTCCTTCAAATCTCTTACATCGGATATGCCATGACGGAATTGCGTCCCGGCAAGGAAGCGAATTTGAACGTGAAGTTACGGGAAGATGCTTTGCAAATGGATGAGGTTGTAGTTGTCGGTTATGGTACGGTAAAAAGAGCGAACTTGGGTGGTGCCGTATCTACGGCCGACGCGAAAGCGTTTGAATCTCGTCCGATTCAGAATGCGGCTCAGGCTTTGCAGGGAGAGGTACCCGGTTTGACGATTACACGTGCCGGAGGCGCTCCGGGCTCGGACATGACCATGAAGGTTCGTGATGTCTCTTCTATCAACGGTGGTACTCCCCTTGTTTTGATTGATGGAGCGGAGGGAAACATTAATATGATCAATCCTTCCGATATCGAGAATATTTCCGTATTGAAAGATGGTACGGCCGCTATTTACGGTGCTCGTGCCTCGGATGGTGTTATTCTGGTGACAACGAAAAGTGGTAAGCGCAATCAGAAGACATCTGTTGCTTTTGATGCATATTACTCTATTAAGACTCCTGCGTTGTTAAGGAAACCGGCGAATCTATTACAACATGCGGAGATGGCCTTGGAGATCACCGATGGATCATTCACTCCAGAATACACGAGAGATCAATTGGACCTGATCCGGCAGAATAGTGATCTGGTGTTGACTGATGCGGAATGGGGGCGTTGGACCGGTTATCCGCAATTCTTCAAGGATCAAGACTGGAATGATATGCTTATTGGCAATGGTAATATGCAGAATTACAATGTCAATATCTCCGGCGGTGGAGAGAGATACTCGTATATGTTGTCTTTAGGCCATCAGCGGGAGGAAGGTATCCCTAAATTTGGTGAGGATGTGAACAAGCGTTACTTCGTACGTGCTAAATCGAGCGTCGAGATCTTCAAGAACTTGACTTACGATCTTAATTTAGCTTATGAGGCAAGCAACAGGGACTATTCCTCGGGTTTGACGGAAGGACAAAATATATGGGAGCTGATTTATAAGACTCGCTCTTGGACTCCGATGTACAATCCGTCGGGAACTTTCTATACATTCGAGGGATTTGATAATCCGGCCCAAGTATTGGAAGAGGGAGGTATGGTGAATAAGACTACAGGTAATATAACGGTCAACAACCAATTACGCTGGAAAGTGATCGACGGATTACAATTGGTGGGGCAAGCCGTGATCCGTAAGTATGATCAGGATGAGAACGTGACGAACAAGAAAATCATCAATTACGATTGGGATAATAACGAGGTTCGGGAGAAACGTACGCCGAATAGTGCGGAGCGTCGTTACCAGAAAACTTTATCCAAGAACTTCACGCTCTATGCTGATTATAAAAAGAACTTCAATGACCGGCATGATTTAAGCGTGATGGTCGGTACTTCCCATGAGTCTGAGAACTATGATCGGTTCACGGCGAAGCGTATTAACTTCGACCAACAAGAAAATATGTCTTTGCAATTGGGTAGCGCTCAAGATCAAAACGCTTGGAGCGAGGGAAATCAGTGGACGATTAATTCCTTCTTCTCCAGAGTGAATTATACGTTTGCCAATAAATATGTCATCGAAGGAACGATCCGTGCGGATGGTAGTTCCCGTTTTGATCCGGATCACCGTTGGGGATGGTTCCCGGGTGTAAATGCGGCTTGGCGTGTCGGGGAAGAAGGCTTCATGAAAAGATTGGGTTGGTTCGAGGACTTGAAGGTAAGGGCTTCTTACGGAGAGATGGGTAATCAGTCCGGTATCGGATTGTATGATTATATTCAATTGATCTCTTTATCGAACGATTATTATCCTTTCGGGGCTGGCGTAAAAGGACAAATGGCTACGTCTGGAAATATTATTTCTACCTCTCGTACATGGGAGACGATCCAGACAACCAATGTGGGATTTGATTTCTCGACGCTCAATAACCGTTTATATGGATCGTTCGACTACTTCTGGAAAGAGAATAAAAACATGCTTATCCCGAAGACATATCCTTCTATGTTAGGTGCGGACGCTCCGAGCACGAACAGCGGCCATTTAAGTATTCATGGATGGGAAATCTCTCTAGGCTGGAGGGATCAGATCAAGGATTTCAGCTACTCGGTTCGCTTTAATATCAGTGACGCGAAAAACAAAGTCGTGGATCGGGTTGGAAGTAACCTGATCAAATTAGGTAATAACGAGACTCCGACCGGATATCCGTTGAATTCCTATTTCGGATATGAATTTGATGGAATCATCCAGAATGAGCAAGAATTGGAGGCGTATAAATCTCGTTTCTCGGAAGGGGGTATCCCGGGTGACTTGAGCGTAGGTGACGCTATGTACAAAGACTTGGATGGAGACGGGAAGCTATCCGTATTAGGTGATGGTAAAGAAGGCTCCGGTGACGTGAAATACTTGGGTGACAAGAACCCTCGTTATAATTTCGGCTTTAACCTGAGTATGGCTTGGAAGGGATTCGATCTGAGCGCCTTTATACAAGGAGTCGGCCGTAGGACGATGTTCTTGGAAGGGGAGAGCCGGTGCCCGATGCCAGAGGCATGGTATCAATCCGCCGAGTATTGGTATGGAAAGACTTGGACCCCGGAAAGAACGGACGCCCAGTATCCGGCGATCACGTTGAAGGATAAACGAAACTACAATTATTATGTATCTACGAACACGAAGTTTAACGTTGCGTATGCTCGTTTGAAAAACTTGCAGTTCGGTTATACGATCCCGCAGACTTTGACCTCGAAGGCCGGTTTGCAGAAGGTGCGGGTGTATTTTTCCGGCGAGGATTTATTTGAGGTACATAACACGCCAAATGGTTGGGACCCGGAGGAGAACAGCGGTAGCATTACCTCCTATCCGTTTACCCGTAATTATTCATTTGGTATAAATGTCGTATTTTAAAAATTAAAGCGAAAAGTCATGAAAAACTATCGGATAATATTGGGAAGCTTTATTGTTTCCGCTTTGTTCTTGTCAAGTTGCCAAGATATAGACCTGTTGCCAAAAGATAATATGCCGGACGAGCTATTCTGGAAAACCCCGGATGATTTCGAGAAAGAGGTCAATTGGCTCTACACACGTACCGAGACGTTCGGCACGAAGGATACGGATAGCGATATCGCCTATGAGTTGAACGAGAACACGACGAGCAACGGTACGTTGATCGCCCCGAATACGGATGCCCTATGGGACTCTACTTTCATAGACCTGCGTCAGAGCAATATGATTATCGAGAAGAGCCAGACGTACGAGGGCGATCCCTCGGAGATCGAGCGGTATGTGGCTGAGGCCCGTTTCTTCCGTGCTTACTCGCATTTTCGGTTGATGGCGAAATACAACGATATCCCTATCTTGACGAAGGTGCTTACCGTAGATTCCCCGGAGTTGTATGGTTCTAGGAATAAGCAACAGGAGGTGGAAGACTTCATCTTGTCGGAACTCAACGAGGTGTATTCTAAACTACCCTTGCAAAGTGAGTTAAGCTCGGATGAGGCGGGACGTGTAACCCAAGGCGCTGCCTTGGCGTTGAAAGCGAGGGTTGCCTTGTTTGCCGGGACTTGGGCGAAGTATCACCAGCACCGTTCGGACTATCAGCAGTTGTTGCAACAAGCGATCGATGCCGCTACAAAAGTGATCGATAGTGGTGAGTATGCTTTATATGAAGGCTCCGGTGAGGAGAGCTACCGCTACTTGTTTATCAATGCGGGCGATAATTCAAAAGAGGGTATCTTCGACAGTCGGTACGAGACGGATATCCGCCACCATAGCGATGCGTGCCCTGTATATTGGGGATGGCGAGGGACGCCTACCCGTAAGCTGGCCGATATGTATTTGTGTAAGAGCACGGGATTGCCGATTGAGAACGCTAATTCCGGATTTGAGGGATATGCCACGATCAAGAGCGAATACGAGAATCGTGATCCTCGTATGAAACAGACCTTCTTGATGCCCGGAACCGACTATATCAGTCCGCAAGACGGCGCCTTGACCTGCCCGCCGCAATTTACCATACGTCCCGAGACACGTACGGGTTATAAGTTGTGGAAATATATGGCGGAGACTTCCGTTCCTTCTGACAAGGATGTATATGATTATCACATCATCCGTTATCCGGAGGTATTGCTGATATTGGCCGAGGCCACTTACGAGAAAGACGGGGCGATCAGCGATGACATCTTGAACAAGACGATCAATGTGATCCGTTCCCGGAAAGGCGTGGAGATGCCTCCTCTGACCAACGCTTTCGTGAAGAGCAATGGGTTGGATATGCGGACGGAGATCCGTCGGGAACGTACGATCGAGTTAGCGTTCGAAGGCTTCCGCAGGGATGATTTGAGACGTTGGAAGACGGCTGAGACGGAATTGATAGGTGCCATAAAAGGTATTAAGCTGAAAGGTTCGGAATACGAGAACTTGGATGTCTTGAACGAGGGAAATCCCGGTTTGACAGACGAAAATGGTTTCTTGATTGTGGAACCGGCGGAGAATCGTAACTTTGTGACCCCGAAGCATTACTATTATTCCCTTCCGTTGGATGAGTTGTATCTGAACCCGAACTTGGCTCCGAACAACCCGGGGTGGTAGGGTAATGCCTTATATTCCGGTAAAAATGGCCTTGCACTGGTGTAAAATGCCTTTTTAGATCTAAGAAATGGCTTTTCACCCTCGCAAAGTACCTTTTAGATTCCTAAAAACGACTTTGCGCTTGTGAAATGCCATTTTTAGATTTAAGAAATGGCTTTGCACCCTTGCGAAATGCCTTTTAGATTTCTAAAAATGATTTTACACCGGTGAAATGCCATTTCTAGAATATTTTATGAGAGTAAATGAATTTAAAATTGAATCGAATGTCATTCATAAAGAAGATAGGTCTTGTATGCTTTATCGTCTTCTGCTGTGCGGGATGCCGTAGTGCGGGAGAGAAACCGGTTGAGAGTGCGGCTGCTCCCCGTATTATCAACATCATCAATTTCATCCGCCAGACAGATTACCGGGTGGAGAACGCTGATAGTTTATTGTACGAGACGGTTTGTGAGCAAGTGAAATTGGTGAATAAATATGATTTACCGGCAACCTTCTTATTGCAGTACGATGCGTTGATCAACCCATTGTACCAAGATCTGTTGAAAAGTAAACTCAATGATCATTCCGAGATCGGCGCTTGGTGGGAACTTACGCAACCGCAGATCGAGGCCGCCGGGATCAAGTGGCGTGGTGAGCATTCTTGGGTCTCGCACGCGAATATCGCTTTCAGCACCGGATATACGAAAGAAGAACGGGAGCGACTGGTGGATGTCTATATGGCGAAGTTCAAGGAGATATTCGGCACGTACCCGAAATCGGTCGGCTCTTGGTTTATCGACGCGCATACCTTGGGCTATATGTACGATAAATATAAGATCGTGGCGTCGTGCAACTGCAAGGATCAAGTGGGGACGGATGGTTATACCCTATGGGGTGGTTACTGGAACCAAGCCTATTACCCGAGCCGGGTAAACGCCTATATGCCGGCGCAGACCGAGGAGGGGCAAATCCCCGTTCCTATTTTCCGTATGCTGGGCAGTGATCCTATTTATCAGTATGATGATGGTCTGGGACAAGAGCGTCAAGGGGTGATCTCTTTGGAACCCGTGTATGAGAAGGCGGGCATGGATCGCCGCTGGGTGGATTATTTCTTGGAATCGATCGTGGATCAGCCTTGTCTGGCCTTCAATTACGCGCAAGCGGGACAGGAGAACTCTTTCACGTGGAGTAATATGAGCAAGGGACTGGAGATGCAGATCCCTATCTTGGACTCCTTGAGGAAGGAAAATAAGATCCGGGTGGAGACGCTGGGCGAATCCGGTGCGTGGTTCAAGGATTGCTTCAAGGTTACGCCGGCGACGGCTGTCACTACGTTGACGGATGTCCGTGGAGAAGGCAATAAGACGGTCTGGTTTAACAGCCGTTATTATCGGGCGAACTTATTGTGGGAGAAGGGAACGTTCCGCTTTAGGGATATCCATCTTTTCGACGAGAGCTATAAGTCTGCTTATCTGGAAAAGCCCGGAGACGGGAACCAGTTCCTATTCTATACCTTGCCCGTCGTGGACGGATTCATGTGGAGCGAGGGACTCGATCGTGCCGGGCTTCGGATCGTCCGATTAGACAAGGATGGAGATAAGGAGGAACTTACCTTGGATCATCCGGTGGTGACGGAGATAGGCAAGGATACCTTGGTAGTTTCCGCCGAAGACTTAAAAGGCCATGCTTTCAAGATCACCTTCTATGAGATCCGCTTCGAGGTAGCCGCTCTGTCAAAGGAGGCGGATTTCTCATGGGCTTTAGAGCTAAAGGCTGCGGCAGGGAAGGAGCTACCTTTCACCGTTATAGAGGATAAGGCAGTCAACGCTAGCTTCGATGGTTTCAACTACGTGATCACCTGCGAGAAAGGCCATATAAGGAAACCTGAATCTGGTTCGGATTATGTCTTTAGGATATTTCCGTCGGATCAGGAAATAGTAATAGATTGTACAAATGCGAGAAAGTAATATGAATATATCAGTTTGGAGAAAATGGGCGATCGTATGGATGGTCGCTGTGCTCAGTGGTTTTCAATTAAGGGCGGCGGATCCTGTGGTCGTCCCGGCGAATACGGAACCGCTGACGATAGAAGGAAATCGTTTTGTCACCTTATGTATCATGATACGTACGACGCCTTGGGAAGTCTCCCGGGATGTCAAGTTGCATCCCCGCAATGAGGTGGATTGGCATACGCTTGAAGGAGTACGTGCCTTGCGGGAGGCTTTCGCCACGAATAACCCGAACGGTCGTCTTACATGGGGATTCACGATGAATGCCTTGGAGGACGGACGGAAGAATTACCGGGAGATCCGTGATTACGTAGTGGAGTGCCAAAAGAAATATGGGGATGAGGTTACTTATTTCCCCGGTTATTTTCCGGCGATGTATCTACCCCGTGAGCGGGTAAACCGTGAGATGTCGGAGGCGATAGAAATCATTTCCAAGATGGTGGGAAATGGTTATCGCCCGCAGTCAATTTTGGGAGGTTTTTTATCGGCCGATAATTTGAGATATTTGGCGGAGAAAGAGAACATCCATGTGGCGCACGCCGTGATCTGGAGCCAGCATAATATAGACGGTGGTGGTGCTGACGGTTCTCCTTCTTATCCTTTCTATCCCTCGACGGAACACTTCTGCAAGCCGGCGCAGGGAAAAAGCGATTTCATCGATTGCGTGAATCTGGATGGCTGGACGATGGACTTTATCTGTGCCCGCCGTAGCGGACAGACCGGACATGGTATCGATGGATACAACAGTCGTAGAGGTGTCGGCCCGATCGAGACGTACAAAGGTTGGGGGCTTGACTTGGGGCATCGTGAGGTGATGCACACGGAAACGATTCACTTTGATAAAGGTCTTGAGTTGAATGGCTTTGGCTGGGTCGCCAATATCTGGGAGGCGCAGATGGTACATGAGTTCGGGAAGGATCTCATCTGTGATGCCATGAAGATGTGGGTAACGGGTACCAAGGAACGCTGGCCGGATACTCATTTCGTTACGTTCGGAGAATTTGGCGAACTTTGGAGAAAACAATATAAATCGAACGACGACTGGAACTATCGCTTCGTAGAACGTGGCTCTGGTTTGGGAGACTCTTATAATAATTTGGAGATAAAATGGTTTATGAATAAGGAATTCCGCTTGGCCTTATTACGTGATTGGCATGCGAAAAATTCCCCGGCTTACGTCATCGACTTTACCCGTTATGATTTGCCGGCTCATGAACCTGCCGATCCCAGCCCGGAGAAACCGGCTAAGGATTGGAGCTTGATCAACAAAATTAACCAAAAAGGTCTCCGTCCGCAAGATAAGCCAGTCTTGATCGATAAGTTGGAGAAAGAAGATCAAGATTTGATCCGGAAATATTATCCGGAATTACTTAAATAGTTGGTTTATGAAAAAGATTACCGTTGTTAGTTTAGCTCTTTGCTCCTTTCTTTTTGGGGGAGATCTCTTCTCCGTAAAGGCGCAAATCCCAGAGAAGTTCACATTGCCTACCCCATGGACAGAGGAGGCATTGAAGGCTGAGATTCCTTTACCGGAATATCCGCGTCCGCAGATGGTGCGTTCGGAATGGTTGAATCTGAATGGTATATGGGATTATATGGGAGGAAAAGACCTGCTTGATCCTGTTACGGCAACCACCCCTCCAGTCTTTCCCGCGAAAGTAGAAAAGATACGTGTGCCGTATCCTCCTGAATCGGAATTATCCGGTATAGCTCGTGGGGGTGATACTTGCCTGTGGTATAGGCGTAGCTTCTCTGTTCCTCAAGCATGGAAGGGCAGGAATGTATTGTTGAATTTTGGGGCTGTAGATCGGATCTCGTCCGTGTTTGTCAACGGTAAGAAGGTGGGTACCCATACGGGAGGGTACGATGCTTTTAGTTTAAATATTACTGATTATTTGAAATCCGGTGAAAATGTCCTTGTGGTAGGTGCTTATGATCCTAACGACGGCCGGGCCGCTTCGGGCAAGAACGGCTCACGTGGAGATTATATTTTTACCTCCGGTATCTGGCAAACCGTTTGGCTTGAACCGGTAGAGAAACAATATATTTCTCAGATTAAGCTTGTTCCCGATTTAAAAAATAATCGGTTGGAAGTAATTGCTTATACGGAGGATAAGGAGTTAAAGGTAACGGCTATCGCGGATAATGGTACTTCAGAGGTGGCAAGAACCGAAGGAAATTCCAATATGAGTTTTTACTTGCCTATCCGGGAGCCCCGTCTATGGAGCCCGGATGATCCTTTCTTGTATGGTTTGAAATTACAGTTGAAAGATCGAAAGGGCAAGATAATCGATGAGGTATCCTCTTATTTTGGTATGCGCTCGGTTAGCATGGGAAAGGTAGATGGTGTACTTCGGCCCCTATTGAACGGGGAGTTTGTTTTCCATATCGGTCTTTTAGATCAAGGTTATTGGCCCGATGGCGCATTTACCGCTCCTACCGACAAGGCTTTGTTATATGATATAGAACTGGCGAAACGTGCGGGTTTTAATGTAATACGCAAGCATATCAAAGTAGAGCCTCAACGTTGGTATTATCATTGTGATAGGCTTGGCTTGATGGTTTGGCAAGATATGCCGAATCTTTGGGAGCCTGATGGTGAGGATTCCGTGGCGGTTCGTAAACAGTTCCGTGACGAATTGAAAGTGATGATCGACCAACACGTCAGCTCGCCTTCTATTGTGATGTGGGTTCCGTTTAATGAGAATTGGGGAGCCTTTGAAGCGACAGACATCACAGCTTGGGTGAAAAAGTACGATCCGAATCGTTGGGTAAACGGTATGTCGGGATATAATTACGCTCCGGGCTATCGTAATGCTTATGGAGATCCCGGAAATGGAGATTTCGTGGATATGCATCATTATGGCAAGATCGAGCCTAAGGCGATCCCCCGTCCCGATGATAAACGTGCCGCATCTCTTGGCGAATTCGGAGGAAAAGGTCTATTTGTGCGTGGGCATATGTGGCCTGTACGTAATGACGCTTATGAGATGATGTTGAATAGAGAAATCTTGACTGATACCTATGTATTAATGCTTACCGAGCTAGAGCAGATGATAAACTATTTCGGACTAAGCACGGCCATCTATACGCAGACTACAGATGTGGAACATGAGATAAACGGCTTGGTCACTTATGACCGAAAGGTGGAAAAGGTGGATTTGGAGAAAGTTAAGTACATCAATCAGGAAGTTATAAGATGTACAAGAAAAAAGTAGCATATCCTCTAAAATGTTGATAATTAAAGAATACGGGATTCATTGATGAGTTCCGTATTTTTTTATTTTGTAAGTAAAGAGCTAATATTTTTCCCTTTTGTCTTAAAATATTTGAGCTGGTGATAATTGCAAATGAATATGAAAAAACTTAGAGCATAGATTGTACGGAACCGCAGGTCATTACTGAGAAGGTGGTGGAGTTCGAGGAGAAATCTGTTGATAAATAATGTTGTGCTATTCAAAATTAACCAAACGAAAGTAGATACTTATCAAGGTTATTTATTTTATTTATTAAATTTTTGAGATAAAGATAAATCTGTAAAAATTAAGGGAGGTGTGTCGTAATGCACGATGCACCTTCTTTTTTATTCATTACTATACCACTCGGTTCATTTTCTTTAAGCTG
>NZ_RAYG01000020.1:0-144448 GCF_003670185.1 Parabacteroides sp. CH2-D42-20
CCTCAAGATTAGATCTCCCTGAAGGGTGGTTATAGACGATGACCTTGATAGGCCACAGGTGTAAGGGCGGCGACGTCGAAGCCGAGTGGTACTAATTGCCCGGGACTTTCCTCACAGTGAAGGTTGATATATTTTAAGACGATAAGGCGAAGCTGGTCTCTTCGGATTGATGTCTGGTCAAAATCTTGATAATGAAATTAAGGTGGCTATAGCACGAGGGATCCACCTCTTCCCATTCCGAACAGAGAAGTTAAGCCTCGTCACGCCGATGGTACTGCGTAACAGTGGAAGAGTAGGTAGCCGCCGTCTTGAAGCAAGGCGATAGCCGATGGAGAGGAGTCAGTCCGTAAGGGGTGACTCCTTTTTCTGTTTTTATTTATTCGATTCTGATTGGATAAATAAAATAAGATGTATATATTCGCTCCCTATAACTTAATAATGTGTTGTATGGTTAAGAAGTGGATATTCCCTTTATTGATTGGGGTTTGTTTAATCAATACGTCTATGGCACAAGAAAATCCGATTTTATTATTCCCAAAAGGGGCGCCGGGAGAAACTATTAAATTAATAGAGAAAGCTGATACGGATGGTGGAAAAACCGGTGGTGAGAGTGTTTTGCGTATTACGAATGTGAGTGAGCCAACGATTACTATATATCATGCTCCGGATGAAGTGGCCTCGGGTGCCGCTATGATTGTCTGTCCCGGTGGTGGTTACAATATTTTAGCTTATGATTTGGAAGGTGATGAAGTCTGTGAATGGCTTAATAATCTTGGAATAACTGCGGTCTTACTTAAATACCGGGTTCCAAGACGGGAAGGACTGGAAAAACACGAAGCTCCTTTGCAAGATGTACAGCGTGCGATTGGTTATGTTCGAGCGAACGCTGAGAACTTGAATATAGATCCAAAGCGAATCGGTGTGATGGGATTCTCGGCTGGTGGCCATTTAGCTGCCATGGTTAGCAATAATTTTTTGAAACGTACTTATCCGGCTATTGATGCTACGGATAAAGTAAGTTGTCGTCCGGACTATTGTTTATTGGTTTATCCTGCTTATTTAGATGGAGAGAATTTCCAATTGGCACCAGAGTTAAAGGTTTCATCTGCCACACCTCCAACCATGTTAATTCAAGCGGAAGATGATAAATCTTATATCAACAGTAGTATTTTCTATTATTATGCCTTAAAGGAAGCTGGTGTTCCGGCATGGATGCATTTATATAGTCAAGGTGGCCATGGATATGGGTTACGAGATACGGGAGCGTCTGTAAATGAATGGCCGGATCGGGCTGAAGATTGGTTTCGTGAGATCGGTCTGATCGAATAGAACTCCAGATATCTTTTCTGGAGACTTGCGGAGTAGATTCTTAAATCGATTGCGCAATTTATTTATTACTAGTTTATTATTGATGGTAAACGTAGTAAAAGCGTAGTCCGGGAAAGCGTGTTCTATAGCATATCGTATCTTTGAAGTAGTGAGTTTATTGCTGTTCTCTGTTATTCGGGCTTTTTTTGAAGTAAAAAAGCTAAGTTATGAAATTCCTTAAAAGTTCAGTTTTATTTATTTCAATGGCATGTATAGTGCCTGTTTGTTCGATAGCGCGAGAAAAAAGTGAGAGAATCACAAGAGCTGAGATTGAACAGAAAAGTGCGGATGAATTTATAAATGGTCTAATGAGTCGAATGACCGTTGATGAGAAAATCGGCCAATTGAATCTTCCTAGTTATGGAAACGTAATGCCAAATCCTAAAAAGAGTGAGATAGCCAGTCGTATTGTACGAGGAGAGGTTGGTGGTATATTTAATATATTCGGTGTCGATGCGATCCGGCAGTTACAAGAAGTCGCAGTTAAAGAAAGTCGATTGGGGATTCCTATAATTGTTGGCGCTGATATTTGTAATGGTTATAAAACCGTTTTTCCCATTCCTCTAGGTCTTTCGTGTAGTTGGAAACCGGAGAATATAGAAGAGGTCGCTCGAATTTCCGCAAAGGAAGTTGGTGCTGATGGTATCTGTTGGACATATAGCCCGATGGTCGATATATCTCATGATGCCCGGTGGGGACGAGTAAAGGAAGGAGCGGGCGAGGATCCGTTTCTTGGAGGTATAATGGCTCAAGCATGGGTGCGTGGTTATCAAGGCAATGATTTATCGGCTGATACGACTCTTATGGCATGTGTAAAGCATTATGCGCTTTATGGAGCGGCCGAGGCTGGTCGGGATTATAATACGGTAGATATGAGCCGTGTGACTGCCATGAATTATTACATGCGTCCTTATCAGGCTGCTGTAGAAGCAGGAGTAGGAAGTATCATGACTTCATTCAACGAATTTGAAAGTATCCCTGCGACCGGAAATACTTGGCTTCTTAATGACGTGTTGCGTAAACAATGGGGATTTAACGGCTTTGTCGTGTCTGATTTTACGGCAATAGCGGAGATGGTAAACCATGGAATAGGTAATAGTCAGGAAGTCGGAGTCAAGGCGCTAAAGGCGGGTGTCGATATGGATATGATAGCGGACTGTTATCATGCCGTATTAAAGAAATCATTGGAAGATGGGAAAATAACAGAGGCTGAGATTGACTCTGCTTGCCGGAGAATACTAATCGCAAAATACCAATTGGGATTGTTCCATGATCCATATAAATATTGTAATCCGAAAAGAGCCGCCAAAGAGTTCTTGTCGGTAAATAATGTATCTGCGGCCCGTCGTATTGCGGCGGAGTCTTTCGTGTTACTTAAAAATGATAATAATTTGCTTCCACTTAAAGGATGTCGTAAGGTCGCTGTAGTCGGTCCTTTAGCGGATAGCAAGGCGAATATGGCTGGATCGTGGAAATATGATGAGCAGACTAAATCTTATCATGGATTGGTAGAGGATTTACAGGAATCTTTGGGAAATGGAGTAGAGGTTGTTTTTGCAAAAGGCAGCAATCTAGTCGATGATCCCGTTTATGAAGCGAACTTTACGGATCAAAATCGTTCAACCCGGGATGATAGAAGCGATGAACAATTAATCGCCGAGGCCCTAAAAGTGGTGGAAGGCGCTGATGTGATTATCGCTGCTTTGGGTGAATCGATAGATATGAGTGGAGAAGGCGCTAGTAGAGCCATCCTTGAAATGCCGCAAACGCAGAAAAAATTACTGGATGCTATCCAGAAGACAGGAAAGCCGATCGTAATGGTACTTTTTACCGGAAGACCTTTGGCATTACAATCCGAGGAAAAGCAGGTGAATGCGATCTTGAACGTATGGTTCGGTGGTACGGAAGCAGGAGCGGCTATTGCCGATGTCTTGACCGGAAAGGTTTCTCCGACAGGGAAGTTAACCATGTCTTTTCCTCGTGTAACAGGCCAATGTCCGATCTATTATAATCATAAGATGACAGGACGCCCTATGTCTCCCGATGCTTGGTACACTCGTTATGTCTCCAATTATATAGATGTGTTGAATGAGCCTCTTTATCCATTTGGTTACGGCTTGAGTTATACGACTTATACGTATGGCGATGTATCTTTGAATATGAATTCTATGGATGCAAATGGAAAAATTCAAGCATCCGTGATTGTTACCAATACTGGGGCTCAGGATGGAGAGGAAATCGTACAGCTTTATTTACGTGATATCGTACGCAGCATAACCCCTCCGGTCCAAGAATTGAAAGGATTCAAGCGAGTTGCGTTAAAAGCGGGAGAAAGCAAGAAAGTAACCTTTGATATTGATGTGGATATGTTGAAATTCTACGATTCAACCTTAGATTATGTCGCTGAGCCGGGTGAGTTTCAGGTAATGATCGGTGGAAATAGTAAAGAGGTGAAAACTGCTTCGTTTACATTAAAATAATCCTAATCGGAAGGAATCAGTTATGGGGCTTTGCTAAATTCGAAATTATATGTATCTTTGCCAAAAGAAATATTACAAAACCATGGGGATGACCGGTTTTGACAGCGGGTAGAAGTGGTTTGTAAGCATGTAGTGCGTGGTTGGCTTGCACTTAAATCTCAGACAACGAACAATTAACTGGCGAAAATAATTACGCTCTCGCTGCTTAATCGAAGTATAGTAGATTCAAGCTTAATCCCTGCAAAAGTTGCGGGGACGTGACATCACCCGGATGCTGTGGCTCCGAAGCGTTCCGATCAGGTGGTGCAGCAATATCGGAGATAGTTTGAGATAAGCCTCGGGTCTCAGGCGAAACTTTAGAGGATAAGGGATGAGTGGGTGGCTTCGGTCTTGCTCTTCCCCGACAATGAAGGCGAAGATAAACATGTAGAAAGCAAATTAATTCCTCGTTTGGACGAGAGTTCGAATCTCTCCATCTCCACGGAATGAAAAAAGGTCTTACGGATTGCCCGTAAGGCCTTTTTTCATTCATTGTAAACCCATTTATAAGGAGGTGGCGGTACGTATGGACCAGCCTTTTGATGGGGTAATATATCAACCGATTTGACGATTACGTTATTACCTTTCTGGGTACAAACCAGACATTTTGAACGTAATTTCCTTTTAGCCATGTTGAAGACGATATTCGGATTGAAATGAACTCCGTTTATACGAGTCTCAAAATGTAAATGCTCGGTAGTAGCCCTGCCGGTACGTCCGGTTAAGGCGATCGGTTGTCCGGCGAGAACACGATCTCCGGGTTTAACCAAGTTCTTGGAGTTGTGGCTATAGATCGTTTCCAGTCCATTATAATGGCGAACAACGATAACGTTGCCATAGGCGGCGAATGGTTTCGCCATCCTGACAATACCATCGAAAGCAGACACGATCGTATCGTTGGCACAAGTTTTGATATCTACTCCGGAATGATGTCTTCTCCTTCCCCCGTAAGGAGAGATCACGTTTCCATTAGGAAGGGGAAATGCGTATTCCCCGGCGGGGATCAAGGATAAATCAATAATTTCCGTGTTATTCTCATCGAATAGCTTGGGGTCCTTGATCGCTATCTGGCTTTTATCACGGGGCGTAAAGGCTTCCGTGATATCTTTTCTAGGAGAATGACAAACCGCTAGCTCCGGAGCTTCCGGCAACATGAAATTGAAATCCACGACGGGAAGAGGAATATTTGCCGTAGGGAAATCCACAGTCTCGGGAGGGGCCGGGCGTGGAGCAGGCCTTTGCGTACGGCAAGACGCAAATAAAATTAGCGTAAGAATGAGTATTCCGTTGTGTATTTTAGATGCCATTAGATATTGTTTTACCACAAAAGTATAAAAAAGCCTCTTTCAATGGCCTATATTTCCGATATGTTTATACTTCTTTTTATTCTTTGTGTTTTTTCTGATAGTTGAATTTGCCTACCTTTGTAAAGGTAAAATGGAGATATTATACGATGATTGAGGGGACTAGTTTGTCTCTTTGGTCAGGGAGGATGACGATATTGTATTTGCTGGCATTTCTCTAAACTGAAAACGACCAATTTAAAGTACACAGAGAAATAGACAATGCGAATACACCTGTATTTGGTGTGTTCCTTTGCCTTATTTCTGTTGTGTACAAGGCATTTGGTCGTGCCGCAGTTTGACGGGTTTAAGGTAAAGTGTAACACACCTTTTCTCAGATGTGGGTTTATTTATGAGATAGGATTACCTTAAAAACGGCTTTTGTATATGAAAGAACAAAAGGAGATACATATCGGTTCGTTAATAAAAGAGAAAATGGAAGAGCGGGGACTTTCGGTTTCCGATTTTGCCCATGCGTTGCATTATGAACGTACCAATATTTATAAGATATTTAAGCGAAGCAGTATTGATGTTGATTTGTTACTGCGTATATCGGAAGTCTTAGCCTATGATTTCTTGCGGGAGGTGTATTTAGCGGACGAACCCCGGCGATATTCAATCACTATAGAAGCGGACAAGGAAGATATAGAGGAGATCCGTAAATGGCTGTTAGAGAAAAGGCGTGAATAAGTTTCACGCTTTCGTGAAATAAGATCACGGTCGGTATAAGACCGGTCGCTTTGATTGTTTCTACATTTGACCGTCTCAATGTTTCATCATAACATTAGAGAAATAGGTTAAATCAAGGCCGTACTCTTCTTGTTCCGTATGTGAATATAGGCAGGAAGAAAGCGGCCACTTTTTTCTTCTGTGTACGTGCACAATTCGATTATTTCCTTTATATTTGTCGATAAACAACGAATTGTTAACATTTCTAATATGAAAGTTCTAAAGACTGCCCTGCTATTCCTGATGTGCGTATCTTTCTCCTTCTCCTGTAAGGAAGGGGTAAAGGAAGTAAGGGTGCTGAAACTGGCACACGGATTGCCCCCCAGCCATTCCGTCCATTTAGGATTGCTCTATATGAACGAGCGTCTGAAAGAGTTGTCCGGAGGAAAGATGAGCATGGATATTTATTCTTCCGCTCAATTGGGGTCTGAAAATCAATGTATAGAGTTGCTTCAAATAGGAAGTCTCGATATCACGAAAGTTTCCTCCGCCGCATTGGAAGGATTTGCCGATCCGTTTAAGGTATTTGGCATACCTTATCTATTCCGTTCCCGTGAGCAGTTTTTCGAGGTGTTGGATGGTTCGGTAGGTAAACAGATATTGGGATCAACGGAACCTTATTGGTTTAGGGGACTCGCTTATTTTGACTCGGGGGCCCGTAGCTTTTATACGGTAAACAAGCAGATTCGTACTCCCGAGGATCTGAAAGGACTGAAGATCCGTGTGCAAAAGAGCCCGATAGCCGTGGAGATGATGAAGACATTCGGTGGTTCGGCTACTCCCGTGGATTGGGGTGAATTGTATACGGCCTTACAAAGTAATGTCGTGGATGGAGCCGAGAATAATACGCCTTCCGTGACGACGGCGTTCCATCATGAGGTGGTAAAATACTATTCTGTCAATGAGCACACGATGTGTCCGGACGTGATCATCATTAGCTTGGCTACTTGGCAGAAGCTGACGGAACAAGAACGTAATTGGCTGCGACAGGCCGCTGACGCAGCCGCTATTTATCAACGGAAACTTTGGGCGGAGCAAGAGAAGCAATCGCTAGAGGAGATGGAAGCACACGGAGTGGAAATTATTTACCCGGATAAGCAGCCGTTTATGGATGCCGCCGCCCCGATGATCGAGCGGTTTAAGAATGATCCGGTTTTTCATGATTTAATAGATCAAATACAGAATACCCATGAGAAAGATAATTGATAAAGGATTGGAGCTATCGTTGATTTTCTTGATGGCTTTCTTGGTCGTGGATGTGCTATGGCAGGTATTAAGCCGGTATATTCTGGTTTCCCCGAGTTCCGTGACGGATGAATTGGCCGGATATTTATTGATCTGGGTGGGATTGCTGGGGGCCGCTTATGTATCCGGTAAAAATGAGCATCTCGCGATCGATTTATTACTTCAACATATACGTCCTTCCCGCAGGAAGCTCTTGCGATTGTTTATCTTCTTGATCGTATTTTTATTCGCTGTATTTGTATTGATCGTAGGAGGGGCTTGGCTGGTATACACTCGTTTTCATTTGGGAGTTACTTCGGCTTCCTTAGAGATTAATTTAGGATATGTGTATTTGGCATTGCCGCTAGGGGGATTGCTTACCGCTTATTATGCGATAGATAACGCGATCACCTTATTTCGTTCCTCTAATTCTTAAAAGACTGATGATATGGATATTATAGGTATACTCGTATTAGTGATAAGTTTCTTTTTCCTGCTGGTGGTCGGGGTTCCGGTAGCGTATAGCATCGGTGTGGCGGGTATATTGACGATGCTCGTGAATATAGACTCGCTTCCCGCCCTTACGACTTATGCGATGCGTATGGCTTCGGGTCTGGACAGTTTCGCTCTGCTGGCGATCCCGTTTTTTATATTGGCGGGGAATATCATGAATAGCGGAGGTATCGCTTTGCGCTTGATCGATTTCGCTAAAGTGCTGGTCGGACGGTTACCCGGAGGACTGGCGGTGGTCAATGTCGTGGCGAATATGTTATTCGGGGCGATCAGTGGCTCTGCCGCCGCCGCTGCCTCTGCTATCGGGAGTATTATGACACCGGAGATGAAAAAGGCCGGTTACGATCCGAATTTCAGTGCCGCCGTAAATATCTCTTCCGCCACTACCGGCATGACGATACCTCCGAGTAATGTCTTGATCGTTTACTCCTTGGCGAGTGGTGGAGTCTCTGTATCCGCCTTGTTTATGGCTGGTTATCTACCGGGAATTCTTACGGGAGTGGCGATCATGATCGTAGCCGCTATGTTTGCCGCACGAAAGGGGTATCCGGTTGGCGTACGTGTTCCGTTCTCGGAGGCGACAAAGGTATTTTTCAGGGCGATCCCTAGTTTGATGCTATTGGTGATCGTGATCGGAGGAATCTTGGCGGGACTGTTTACGGCTACCGAGGCTTCGGCGATCGCTGTACTGTATGCGTTAATCCTCTCTTTTATCTATAAAGAACTTACTTGGGCTAAATTGCCGCAAGTGTTATTGCGATCGGCCAAGACTACGGCTATCGTCCTTCTTTTGGTGGCGACTTGTACGGGCTTATCTTGGATCATGAGCTATGAGAATATTCCTCAAACGGTAAGTGCCGCTCTGCTGAGCATAAGCGACAATCCGGTGGTCATCTTGATACTTATCAACGTGATTCTATTGATTGTCGGGATCTTTATGGACATGACGCCCGCTGTCTTGATCTTTACCCCAATCTTCCTGCCGATAGCGACGGGGCAATTGGGGATGGACCCGGTACATTTCGGGATCATGATGGTATTGAACCTTTGTGTGGGATTATGTACGCCACCGGTGGGTTCGGTATTGTTTATCGGATGTAGCGTGGCGGGGACAAAGATCGATCAGGTGATCCGTCCGTTGCTGCCGATGTTCGCGGCGATGGTTATTGTCTTGTTCTTGGTGGCCTTCTTGCCGGATTTAAGTTTATTGATTCCCCGGTTGTTCGGTTTGTGATGTTCCCCCATAGAGTCGAGGTAGCCTTGTGCTATAAATAGGGCAGTACTCTGTACGAAGTATTCCAGTACTTACGTACTGAGTACCGCAATACTTCGTACAGAGTACTGTAATACTTTAGCCACAGTACTGCGGTACTTCGTACACAGTACTGTGCTAACTGTAAGACGCTGTCTTTTTAATGTCCTTTGAACAGGGATAAGGCGATACCCATCTCCAATCCCCGTAGCTCGGCCAGACCCCGTAAACGTCCGATGCAGGAGTAGCCCGGGTTGGTTTTCTTCTTTAGGTCGTCTATCATTTGATGTCCATGATCCGGTCGCATGGCGATGGAGCATTGGCGGCGTTGCTGTAGTTCAAGGAAGGCTTTCATGACACCGTACATATCCACATCGCCTTCCAGATGGTTCGCCTCGAAGAAATTACCCTCGGAATCTCGTTGCGTGCTGCGGAAATGAACAAAATCGATCCGATCCCCGTAACGTTCCATGATCCCGGCCAAGTCGTTATCACTTCTAACACCGAAAGAACCTGTGCATAGGCAAAGCCCGTTGCTTGGATTCGGCACGGCCTCTATTAACTTCCGGAAATCGTCTTCCGTGCTCAAGATGCGGGGAAGCCCGAGAATGGAATAGGGGGGATCATCCGGATGGATAACGAGCTTGACACCGGCCTCGTCCGCCACGGGAGCTATTTCCCGTAAGAAATAGATCAGGTTCGAGCGAAGTCTCTCCGCGTCGATATCTTTATAACGGTCTAACGCTTCCCTAAACTGCTCGATCGTAAAAGTCTCTTCCGAGCCGGGTAGTCCGGCGATCATATTGCGAACCAACAGCTGGCGGTCTTCCTCGCTCATAGCGTCATAGCGTGCCTTGGCTTTCGCCTTGTCCGCCTCCGTATATTCGGCTTCCGCCGCCGGTCGTTTCAATATAAATAAGTCGAACGCCATAAAAGCCGCGCGTTCAAAGCGCAAGGCTTTGGAACCATCCGGCATCGTATAAGCCAAATCGGTACGAGTCCAGTCCAATACCGGCATGAAGTTGTAAGTAACTACCCGGATATCGCAAGCTCCCAGATTACGGATACTTTGTTTGTAGTTCTCTATATAGGTTTGAAAATCCCCGGTTTGCGTCTTGATATGCTCGTGTACGGGCACACTCTCAACCACACTCCACCGTAATCCGGCGGATTCGATCAAGGCTTTCCGCTTTTGAATCTCTTCCGTAGTCCAAACTTCCCCATTCGGGATATGGTGCAACGCATTTACGATACCGGTGGCACCCGCCTGACGGATGTCCCAAAGGCTGACAGGATCATTCGGTCCGTACCAACGCCAAGTTTGCTCACATAGATACATAATGAATAATTTTTAAATTTATCAATGTGCCAATATGCCAATGCGGTTTGATGCATGGCTGGTTGGCACATTATTTAGATGGAGAAAGCGTCGAAACCTCCGTCTATGGGGATCACGGTACCGGTTACGAATGCGGAGGCGTCGCTCGCCAGCCATTGTAAAGTACCGAGTAACTCCTCCGGTTTTCCTAAGCGGCGGAACGGCGTGTGTGCGACGATCGTGTTGCAACGATCACTAGGTGATCCATCCGGATTGCTCATCAATGCCCGGTTCTGCTCGGTAAGGAAGAATCCCGGTGCCATGGCGTTCACTCGCAGGCCCTCTCCGAATTTAATCGCCAGCTCCCCGGCCATGTATTGCGTGAAATTGTTGATAGCGGCTTTTGCGCATCCATAGCCAACCACACGAGTCAATGGGCGTAGGGATGATTCGGACGAGATGTTAATAATGCTTCCTTTCCCTTGTCCCACCATGACCTCGGCGAAGACCATTGTCGGCAGTACGGTCCCGAATAAGTTCAGGTCTACGACTGTCCGGAAAGCATCGATATCCAGATCAAAGATCGTCTTGTCGGGAGGAATCGTCGCTCCGGCTTGGTTACCACCCGCCAAATTGACTAAAACATCAATCTTCCCATATGCTTTCAATATCTCTTGTTTGTTTTGCTCCAGCAAGGCTTTATCCAATACGTTTGAAACCAAGAATAAGGCCTCGCCCCCTTCCGCTTTAATCTCATTGACCAAGGCAGATCCTTTTTGCTCGTTTCGTCCGAGGATTACGACGTACGCGCCTTCTCTCGCCAAGTGCTTGGCCATGCAGGCTCCTAATATACCATAGCCTCCGGTCAACAAAATCACTTTCTCTTTTACGCTAAATAAGGAGTTCATCAGATATAATTATTGTAGTATTGTATATTTTCCTTTACCAAGATATCGATCGGCATATAATTGACAGGCTCAATTTTCTCCTTAAGGATCAAATGCCTGAAAAGTGCCTTGATACAATGATATCCTTGTACCTCCGGTCGCTGGGCGATCAAATGCGTGATCAAGCCGTTTTCCAGATAACGGACATTCGGTTCTATCACGTCGTAGCCAAGAAGTTTGAAAGGATAGTCCGGCCGTTCGCTACTTAGATAATCTCCAAGGAAATGGGCCCTCGAATTAAAGATGATACCGATTCTTACTTGAGGATATTTGTCGAAGAAAGTATTCAGTAGTCTCGTATTCTCTTCTCGGTCATCCGCGTGCACATGCAGCAAATGAATCTTTCCCTTGAATGAGGTATTGGCGAGATAATCCCGGAATCCTTCCTCTCGCTTCTGCACTTGCGTAGAACATGAATCCCCCTTACGGGTGAAACGGAAAATCACTAGATCGTCCTCTTCACGGATTTGCTCGAATAAAAGGCGTCCCGCTATATACCCCGAATCATATGAATGCGTTCCGTAGTAAGAGATACAATTCGTGTGGTCGATAAAAGAATCGATTAATATATAAGGAATACCTTTCTGGTCTAGCCGCTGGGTCAAGGTCAAGACACTTTGCTTGAATAATGTAGCGATGATAACCCCTTGACAATCCGCGGTCTCAATCTTCGGGATTAATTCGTCGAAACTGTTGCTATCGTATTGGTCAAAATAGATTTGCTCGACATCTATATTATAGCTAAACAATTCCCGTTCCGCTTTCTCGATCCCTTGGCTTAGTTTCGCCCAGTATTCCCCTTCAAGAAAAGAAGGGATCAAAGCGATGAAATGATATTTTTTCTTCAACGCTAAAGAACGGGCTATCAGATTTGGTTGATAGTCAATTTCTTTTAAGACTTTCTCCACCTTTTTCCGTGCGTCCTCCGATACCTTTCCCCGCTCATGTAAAATGCGGTCTACCGTACCGGTTGATACGCCGGATAATTCGGCGATATCTTTTATCCTGTAATTTTTATTCATGGTATAGATTGTAGTGTGTATTCGTCCTCTCTGTTTATTCGAGTATTTGAAGAGGAGTGTTCAATTTACGGAAAACGTAGCCATACATCATATAGATAAGAGGAACGGCGACGAAAATTCCGATACCGAACAAAATACATCCTAATATCAGGATCCCGATCATAACCAACGCCAGAATGAACAGAGGCAATACTTGTCCTTTCGTTATCTCCCAGCTTTTATGCAAAGACTCGATAATCCCGGCGTTTTCCTCGATAATAAAGGCTTGGAAGAACTGAAGGCGCAATGCCAGATAAATACCGGGGATGATAAAAAATAAGAAACCCGCCAATACGACAAATCCCGTGATAAGACTCGCTAGAAAGTAGGTGATGATATTCTTTGTCTGTTGTCCATATGCGGAAAACTGAGGTTCTTCCCCATCCAACGCCTGAAATATATTTTTCATATATCCTAAGGAGAAAATAATGGAGAATAACGCGCTGATCACGTTTACGATGATTTTACCGATAATAGAACTTTGCATGGGCATAGCGAACGCTGTCAGCGTGAAAGACAAGATACAATATCCGATTAATAATCCGGCTAATATCCATAGCTGCGACTTCGTTCCCTTCCATGCGGTACTGAATACTTCTGATATTATAAATTTAGGCTCCATAATATATAATATTTGTTTATTGTGTGTGGACACAAATGTAAAATATATTGTTGAAAAAAACAATTTTATTTTCGTTTGAAACCAAAAGAGATGTATTTCAACAGGCGCTTCCTTTTAAGTGCTATTAATTTAGGTGAAAAAGATAAGTAGGAAACAGAAAATCGTGTAAAAAGTTTCTACATTTGTAGGATGAAACAGCGAGTAAAGACCCTATTGTGTGAATAGATGTAAAAGATCTCCACTTGGGTTAGAAAGAGAAGGTAACTGAAAAACAGCCTTGAATATATAATTATATACAAATATGGATAAACGAATGCTGAAAATTACGATTACTCAGTTAAGGCAGATCGCATTGTTTGCGGTTGGTATGTCTTTATTAACTGCCTGTGGAAACAGTCAGAGTGGTATGAAATTAGGGGATGCTGAGTTCGCTGTGATGGCGGTCAATTCAACGACTAGCGACCAAACAACATCCTATCCGGCTACCATCAAAGGTACGCAGGATATCGAAGTCCGTCCTCAAGTTTCTGGATTTATCGTGAAATTATGTGTGGATGAGGGAGCTACGGTTCGTAAAGGACAGGCGTTGTTCCAAATTGATCCTACGCAGTACGCTGCCGCGGTAGGTCAGGCTAAGGCCGCGGTAGAGATGGCGAAGGCAAACGTAAGCACTTTAACATTGACCGAGAAGAATAAGAAAACTTTGTTTGATCAGAAAATCATCAGTGATTTCGAGTATCAGACTGCCGTGAACCAGCTGATGTCGGCAAAAGCGAGCTTGGCGCAGGCGGAGGCTCAATTGGTTAGCGCTAACCAGAACTTGTCTTTCTGTACGGTTACAAGTCCCTCGAACGGTGTTGTCGGTACATTCCCGTATCGTGTAGGTAGCTTGGTAAGCGCTTCGATCGCTCAACCGCTGACTACCGTATCTGAGATCGGTGATATGTATGTGTATTTCTCTATGACGGAAAAGGAGCTATTGGCATTGACGAAAGCCGGTGGTACCTTGAAAGAGCAATTAGAGAAGATGCCGGCCGTAAGACTGCAATTGGCGGATGGCTCTACGTACCATCATGAGGGTAAGATTGATGCCGTGAGCGGTGTTATCGATCAATCTACCGGTTCTGTAAGCATGCGTGCTATTTTCTCTAACGAGGGAAATGTCTTACGAAGCGGTGGTACTGGTAATATCATCTTCCCATATACGATGAACGATATCATTACGATCCCTCAATCGGCTACCGTGGAGATCCAGGATAAGAAATTCGTATTTGTATTGCAGCCTGATAATACCGTGAAGAATACCGAGATCAAGGTTTCCAATTTGAATGATGGCAAAAATTATTTAGTGACGGGAGGCTTGAAGTCCGGTGATAAGATTGTCGTGGAAGGCGTACAGATCTTGAAAGACGGCCAGGAAATCCAGCCGATTACTCGTGAGCAGCAAAAGGCAAAGTACGATCAGGCCTTGAAAGACCAGCATGACGGTAATTTGCAGACTGCTTTTAATTAATAGGTATATAGAATAAGACAAATATTCGCTTTTGTCGAGTAAAAACGAAAGATATGAAATTAGATAGATTTATAAACCGCCCGGTGCTCTCCACGGTGATTTCCATCTTGATTGTCATCTTGGGTTTCCTAGGCTTGATTTCCTTGCCGGTTACCCAATATCCGGATATCGCCCCTCCAACCGTTTCGGTAAGGGCAACTTATACGGGTGCCAATGCGCAAACGGTATTGAATAGTGTGATCGCGCCTTTGGAAGACCAGATCAATGGTGTTGAGAACATGATGTATATGAGTTCCAATGCCTCTAATAATGGTTCTGCGGATATCTCCATTTATTTTAAGCAAGGAACGGATCCGGATATGGCGGCTGTCAATGTGCAGAACCGTGTATCTATGGCACAAGGTTTGTTGCCTGCCGAGGTAACGCAGATTGGTGTGACGACCCAGAAACGTCAGAACTCAATGTTGTTGGTTTTCTCCGTATATGCGGAAGATGATCGTTATGACTCAGAGTTTCTTGAGAATTACGCGAAGATTAACTTGATCCCGGAAGTCCAGCGTGTGCCGGGTGTCGGTGATGCCAACGTGTTGGGTACAGACTACTCCATGCGTATTTGGTTGAAGCCGGATGTGATGGCCCAATATAAATTAAGTCCGAGCGACGTAACCGTTGCCTTGTCTGAACAGAACGTAGAGGCCGCTCCGGGTTCGTTCGGCGAACAAGGAAATCAGTCTTTCCAATATACGATCCGCTATAAAGGACGTTTGCAAGAGGCTAATGAGTTTGAGCAGATTGTTGTAAAGGCTTTGCCGGATGGTGAGGTCTTGCGTTTGAAAGATATCGCCGATATCGAGTTGGGGCGTTTGACTTACAACTTTATCAACCGTGTAAATGGTCACGACGCCGTTACCTGTATCGTTTACCAGATGCCGGGAACCAACGCTACGGAAACAATTAGTAACATTGAAACCTTGCTGGAGGAAACTCAGTTGACAATGCCTCCCGGAATGAAGGTGAATATTTCCATGAATGCCAATGACTTCTTGTTCGCTTCTATTCATGAGGTAATCAAGACTTTGTTGGAGGCGTTCGTATTGGTGTTTATCGTGGTATATGTGTTCTTGCAGGATTTGCGTTCTACGTTGATTCCGGCTATCGCTATCCCGGTTGCCTTGATCGGTACCTTCTTTATGTTATCCTTGATCGGATTTAGTATCAACTTGTTGACTCTTTGTGCTATGGTGCTTGCCATCGCTATTGTGGTCGATGATGCGATCGTCGTCGTCGAGGGTGTCCATGCCAAGTTGGACCAAGGATACAAGTCGGCGAAACTAGCTTCTATCGATGCCATGAGCGAGTTGGGTGGCGCTATTGTTTCCATTACGTTGGTCATGATGTCCGTGTTTATTCCCGTAAGTTTCATGGGAGGTACGGCCGGTACGTTCTATCGCCAGTTCGGTCTGACGATGGCGATCGCTATCGGTTTGTCCGCTTTGAACGCCTTGACATTGAGTCCCGCCTTGTGTGCGATATTCCTGAAACCGCATGATGAGGAGCATAAAGAAAAGAAAACGACATTTATTTCCCGTTTCCATACCTCATTCAATGCGGCTTACGATTCTTTGCTAGCTAAGTATAAGAAGCAGGTCGTGTTTTTTATCCAGAAGAAATGGCTTTCATTCGGTATTGTCGCCGGTTGTATCGCCGTATTGGTATTCTTGATGCAGGTTACGCCTACCGGTATGGTGCCGAACGAGGATACGGGTACGATCATGGGTGCCGTTACGTTACCACCGGGAACTTCCCAGGAGCGTACCTATGAGGTGATGAATAAGGTCGATAGTTTGATCGCTGCGGATCCGGCGGTAGAGTCGCGTACGGCGGTTGTTGGTTTCAGTTTTATCGGTGGTCAAGGACCTTCTTACGGCTCATTTATCATCAAGTTGAAAGACTGGGAAGACCGTTCTATGATGCAGAACTCGGATATCGTATATGGTAGTTTGTTCATGCGTGCCCAAAAGATCGTGAAAGACGCTCAGGTATTGTTCTTTACGCCGCCTATGATCCCGGGTTACTCTGCGTCCAGTGATATTGAGTTGAATATGCAGGATAAGACCGGAGGTAATTTGGATCGTTTCTTTGATATCTCCAAGGAATATATGGCTGCTTTGACGGCACGTCCGGAGATCAAGTCCGCTCAAACTACGTTTAACCCGAACTTCCCGCAATATGAGATCGATATCGACGCTGCCGCTTGTAAGAAAGCCGGTATCAGTCCGAAGGACATCTTGTCTACCTTGCAGGGATATTATGGTGGTTTATATGCCTCTAACTTCAACCGTTTCGGTAAGATGTACCGTGTAATGGTGCAAGCGGATCCCGATTTGCGTAAGAATATGGAGTCCATGAAGAACATCAAGGTAAAGAGTGGTAACGATATGGCTCCGATTTCCCAGTTCATTACGATGAAGAAGGTATATGGCCCGGATATCATCAGCCGTTTCAATATGTATACCGCCATCAAGGTCATGGTTGCCCCGGCGGATGGTTATACCAGTGGTCAGGCGTTGAAAGCGATTGACGAGGTGGCTAAGACAACGCTTCCGGCAGGTTTCGACTATGAGTTAGGTGGTATGGCACGTGAGGAGGCAAGTACGAGTGGCAGCACGACGGCTTTGATCTTCTTGCTGTGTTTCGTATTCGTTTACTTGCTGTTGAGCGCACAGTATGAGAGTTACATCCTTCCTTTGTCCGTATTGCTCTCCGTGCCGTTCGGTTTGATGGGTAGCTTCTTGTTCGTCCAAGGTTGGGCCGCTTTGGGAAATATCCCGGCGTTGAAGATGATCGTAGGAACCATGTCTAATAATATCTATATGCAGATCGCCTTGATCATGTTGGTAGGTTTGTTGGCGAAGAACGCTATCTTGATCGTAGAGTTCGCTTTGGAACGTCGTCGTATGGGTATGAGTATCACATGGGCTGCCGTATTAGGAGCCGCCGCCCGTTTGCGTCCGATCTTGATGACCTCATTGGCGATGGTGGTCGGATTGTTGCCTATGATGTTCGCATTCGGAGTAGGAGCGCACGGTAACCGTACATTGGGTACAGCGGCTATCGGCGGTATGTTCATCGGTATGATCTTTCAGATCTTTATTGTTCCGGTTTTGTTCGTGGTATTCCAGTACTTACAGGAGAAATTCAAGCCGATCGAATGGGAAGATTTGGATAACAGCGATATGAGTACGGAAATAGAACAGTACGCTAAAATAAAATAAGAGATGACAATGAAGAAACAAATTATATATATGGTATGTGCGACTGCTTTGTTAAGCAGTTGCCATATCTATAAGGCATACGAGCGTCCGGATTCCATCGATGCGACGGGAATTTATCGTGATCCGGTTTCCGAGACTGATACATTAGCCTCCGCGGATACGACCAATATGGGAAACCTTCCTTGGAAGGAAGTTTTTCGTGATCCGAAGTTACAGGCGTTAATTGAGGAGGGATTAGCCAATAATGTAGATATGCAGGCAGCCGTTCTTCGGGTAGAGGAAGCGAAAGTATTGTTGACTTCCGCCCGTCTGTCTTTCTTGCCTTCTATTAATTTCGCTCCCCAAGGGACGATTACATCGATTGGAAATAGCGAATACGTAAAGGCTTACTCAACGCCTTTGGCCGCTAGCTGGGAGGTTGACCTATTCGGAAAGCTCTTGAATGCGAGCCGTGGCCAAAAAGCCTCCTACTTACAGAGCCAGTATTCAAGACAGGCCGTGCGCTCTCAATTGATCGGTGGTATAGCGAATACGTATTATACCTTGTTGATGCTTGATCGGCAGGTAGAAATTACCGCTAAGACGGTTGATATCTATAAAGAGAATGTTCGTGTCATGGAGGCTATGAAGATAGCGGGTATGGCTACCGAGGCTGCCGTGACGCAAATGCGTGCCGCTTACCATCAGGTTTCCGGCTCGTTGATCGAGTTGGAAAGTCAGGTGCGTAGCGTGGAAAACTCATTGTCCGTGTTATTGGCTAAGGCTCCTCAACAGATTGATCGGGGTACTTTGGAGGAACAAGTAATGCCGGAGGATATCATGGTGGGTGTGCCTTTGCAATTGTTGGAGAATCGTCCGGACGTGAAGATCGCGGAGATGACACTTGCCAGTGCCTATTATACGACGAACAAAGCCCGTGCCGCTTTTTATCCGGGATTGAATATCACGGCGACAGCAGGTTGGACGAATGGTTCAGGTATCTCTGTCGCCAATCCGGGTCAATTTATGTTTCAAGCTTTGGCTTCGTTGGCCCAACCGATCTTCAACAATGGTAAGTTGGTCGCTAACTTGAAGGTATCGAAGGCAGAAGAGAAGATCGCTCAAATGAATTATCAGCAGACAATTCTGGAAGCTGGTAAAGAGGTGAGTGATGCTTTACATCAGTATGATGCCACGAGCAAGAAGCTTGTCCAAGATAGAGCGCAGATCGAGCAGCTAGAGAAAGCGGTGGCTTATACCAGCGCCTTGTTCCAGTCGGCTCAATCTACTTATTTGGAAATCCTTTCCGCACAGCAGAGCCTTTTGAGTGCTCAGTTGACGGAAGTGTCCGACAATGTGCAACGTATGCAAGCGGTTGTCAGTTTATACAGTGCCATCGGTGGTGGTAGAGAATAATAACCTTTAAATGTAGTAAAGTTATGATTAGTCCATTAGCATATGTAGATTCAAGCGCAAAGATCGGGAAGAACGTTACGATTCATCCTTTTGCGTACATTGATAAGAACGTGGAGATCGGGGATGATTGCGAGATCATGCCTCATGCCAGCTTGATGAGCGGTACACGCATGGGAAATCGCAACCGTGTATTTAACGGGGCTGTTATCGCTGCTGAGCCTCAGGATTTCTTTTATAAGGGAGGTGATACGATCGCCGTAATCGGAGATGACAACGTGATCCGTGAGAATGTGGTGATTAACCGTTCCTCGACAGCGGAAGGACGTACTAGTATCGGTAATGGTAATTTCTTGCATGAGGGGGTACATGTTTCTCATGATACGCAGATCGGAAACCGTAGTGTATTCGGCTATGGTAGTAAGATTTCCGGAAATTGTATCTTGGAAGATTATGTGATTTTCGGAGGCAATGTATTGATGAGCCAAGGATCCCGGGTTGGGGCTTGGGCGATGATTCAAACCGGCTGTCGTTTCCGTAAGGATATACCTCCTTTTATCGTAGCGGCTCAAGAGCCTACCACGTATTATGGCGTGAACTCTTTCATCATGTCTCATGAGGGATTCAGTGAAAAGGTTATCAAGCACATCAGTCATGCGTACCGGATCATCTTCCAAGGAAACAGCAGCCTTACGGATGCCTTGTTAATGATCAAGGATCAGGTTCCGATGAGTAAGGAGATCCAACATATTATAGATTTCGTTGGTGAGTCTAAATTAGGTATTGTCAAATAAATACCAATAACAAACGATAGGTAAAAGCCGAAGGAAATCATTTCCTCCGGCTTTTTTTATATAATGGAAGGACGGTTTGGTTAATAATGTTTGTTAAATAATGGTAAACGTGCAGCATTTGTCTCTTTTTAAGTGTCTTACTAATAAGACAACACGCAATGAAATCCAATAAAGGAGGTTTAATATGAAAAAGTCATTTTTATTATATCTTATCATGTCTGTATTTCTCATCGGTTATTGCGCTTGCGATAATGATGAGGAAAATTTTGATACGGCTACTACCGGACAAGTGATCAAAGTCCCGGATGATATCAAATCTTTTAATTCAGTTACAAAAGAAATCGTTTTCGAGAAGAATATTTCTATCAAGCAAGACGTGCTAGGCAATGAGAAGGTTGAATTCCGGATAGCTGGAAACGGTCACTTCACGGTAGGCAGTATCTCTTCGATAAGTTCCGTTATCTATAATGCCCCAGTCTTATTAGGGGATTATCAGAGATATTATTTATATGATGGATATCCTGTTGTAGATGTTCTACAAAATGAGGTAAGGAACCAAGAGGAAAGGGACGAAAACATGCAAAAGATAGAGAAAGCTTGGAGCAACTTCCTGAAAGTATTGAATGAGGCTGGAAAGTTGAAGCAGTAATTACCGGTTTGGGATGAAACGAATAAATTTAGTGAAGCTCGTATTGAACTAGTGAAGGCTTTTCATATTCAAACAAAAACTGTACTTTTGTCATAAATGCTTTACCGTGATCTTTTGAAATAAATCAATGGAGATACGTATGTATCTTCAGAGATTGAAAAACACGAATATTATCTTCGTTCCGTCGTAACTGTCCGTATCCACATAAAAAGAAAGAGGCCAACCCCGAAGGACCAGCCTCTTTTATCGCTTTAATAGAAATTCAAATTAAAGTGCACCCACTTCTTTCAAAGCCTCGTTAGTCTTATGAACAGCGGCAGCGCTCTTAGCGAACAACTCTTTCTCCTCAGCTGTCAATTCCAACTCAACGATCTTCTCGATACCGTTCTTGCCAAGGATAACAGGAACACCGATGCAAAGATCAGATTCACCGTACTCACCTTCCAAGTAAACAGAGCAAGGAACCATCTTACCTTGGTTGTGAATGATAGACTCAACAACAAATGCTCCAGCAGCACCCGGTGCATACCAAGCAGAAGTACCTAACAATTTAGTTAATGTAGCGCCACCAACCATTGTGGAAGCAACAACCTCTTGCAATTTCTCTGCGCTTAACAATTTGCTAACAGGGATACCTTTGTAAGTAGCCAAGCGAGCCAACGGAATCATTGTAGTGTCACCGTGACCACCGATTACCATACCCTCAACCTCGTTAGCGTTACAGCCTAGAGCCTGAGATAAGAAATATTTGAAACGAGAGCTATCCAAAGCACCACCCATACCGATGATACGGTTCTTCGGCAAGCCTAAAGACTTCAATGACAAATAAGTCATTGTATCCATCGGGTTAGAGATAACTACCAAGATTGCGTTCGGAGAGTATTTCAAGATGTTTTGAGCTACGCTCTTAACGATACCAGCGTTAACACCGATCAGTTCTTCGCGAGTCATACCCGGTTTACGAGGAATACCAGAAGTGATAACTACAACGTCAGAGTTAGCTGTCTTCTCATAATCGTTTGTGCAACCTACAACCTTAGTATCGAAACCTAGCAATTGAGCGGTCTGCATCATATCCATCGCTTTACCTTCGGATACGCCTTCCTTTACGTCTAGCATTACAACTTCGTCTGCCACTTCATTGAAGGCAAGAACATTTGCGCAAGTAGCGCCTACATTTCCGGCACCAACAACTGTTACTTTTGACATAATAAATAAGTTTTAGTATGTTATTACTTAATAATACGCTATGTTTTTTAACGATGGCAAAGGTACAATCTATTACGGAATAAAGAAATATTTCCGTATATATTTTTGAGGGACATTATTAAATATCGCTAAAGCCTTGTCGAGGCTTCTTGACAACTTGGTACGCTTTTATTTTTAAGATCTTGAGGAAATGTTGTATCTTGGGTGCGAACAAAACTTAACCGAGGGAAGTTTTATTTATATGGGTTATTAATCTTAAATCCAACGTACTTATGAAAGTTTTTATATATATCCGAAAAGTCCTGTTTTTGTTTCTCTGCGGGGCCTTGTCTTTCTTTTACGGCTACGGTCAGGAGCTGCCGCTTCTGCCGGATACGATCAAGCCTCTCTTGTCGGATTCCAATTTGATAGATGAGTTGATCACTGTCGGATATGCTACGGGCAATCGTAGTACTTTATCCGGTTCCGTAAACCGGGTGAATGAAGGGGGGATGAATGAGGGACTGATCTCTACACCCTTGGACGCTCTTCGGGGAAGGGTGTCCGGCGTTAGTATCCCGGTTGGAGGAAATAGCGCCGCTGCCTTGGCTGCCGTCCAGGTCCGGGGTACAACTTCCTTAACGGGAGGTAATGATCCGTTGGTGATTATTGATGGGGTTTTTGCCTATCTTAATTTGCTTAGCTCGATCTATCCGGCAGATATCGAGAACTTCACGATCTTGAAAGATGCCTCTGAGACTGCTCAATATGGTTCTCGTGGCGCTTCCGGTGTTATCGAGGTAACGACAAAGAAAGGGCGGCAGGGAGCTTTTAGTATCAGTTATGATGGGAGTTTCGGTGTGGAGGCGGCTTATAAAAGTTTGGATATGTTATCGGCGAATGGTTTCCGGAAACTGGCGGAGGAACGTAATATCGGTATTTTAGATTTAGGGAATAATACGGACTTTCAGGATGAGATTACCCGGTTGGGGTTGGTGCAGAATCATCATATCGCTTTTGGGGGTGGTTCGGAGACTTCCAGTTATCGTGCCTCCTTGGGATTTGTGGAAAGGGAAGGGGTTATCCGAAATACGAACTCACGTAATTTTACGACCAAGTTGAATATTACGCAGCATGCGTTCAATGATCTTCTGGTCTTTGATTTAGGCATATTTGGTTCCTTGCTAAAAAATGCTTATTTAAATGATGTACAGAAGATGTTCTATTCCGCCGCTACTTTCAACCCGACATTTCCGAATCATAAGAATATGGAGACGGGTAGCTGGGATCAAATAACTAACGCTAGCCAGATCACGAATCCTTTGGCTTGGTGGGAGGTGAAGGATGATGATTCGAATGCTCATATAAATACGCACTTAAAACTGGTTTTTAACTTGAGTAAGCATTTAATGTTTACGGCTTTCGGTTCGTATACCTATAATGTAATAGATAACGCCCAATACCTCCCTACTTCGGTTTGGGCACATGGGCAGGCTTATCGGGGGGAGCGGAAAACAGAATCTTTATTGGGAGATTTCATGTTGGCCTATAGAAAAGACTTTGGTTTGCATCAGCTAAATGTATTGGGATTGGCGGAAGCTCAGAAAATGATAACGAGAGGTTTTTATACGACTGCGACGAATTTCAGTAGCGATCGTTTTGGTTATGATAATTTACAGGCAGGTGCGGTACGTTTATGGGAGGGGACCGGTTCTTACTATGAGGCTCCTCATCTGGCTTCTTTCCTTGGACGTGTGAATTATATTTATGATGGAAAGTATATCGCTACCGTGAATGCCCGAGCGGATGCCTCTTCGAAAGTGGGGGCAAATAATAAATGGGGATTTTTCCCTTCGGCTTCTGTCGCTTGGGTGTTGACCGAAGAGGAGTTTATGGAAGGTATCTCGTGGGTAAGGAATTTAAAGATTCGTTCGGGATATGGCCTTTCCGGTAATCAAGACGCGATCGATTCTTACAATTCTTTGCGATTGATGAAGCCTAATGGGGTTGTTTCCGTAAATGGTGCGCCCACCGTTACCTTGGGTACGATCCGTAATGCGAATCCGGACTTGAAATGGGAGGTAAAACGTACGTTCAATGCCGGTATCGATGCCGGGTTTTTCGACAATCGTTTTATTCTTGCCGTAGATTATTATAATTCCAAGACGGATGATATGTTGTATTTATACGATGTAAGCGTTCCGCCTTTCGCTTATAATAAAATGTTGGCGAATCTGGGGTCGATGCGGAATAGTGGCGTGGAATTGGGTATTGGCGTCACGCCCTTGCGTACGAAAGATATGGAATTGAATATAAACGTAAACGTAACTTTCCAACGGAATAAATTGCTCTCCTTGAGCGGTTACTATAAAGGGGAATATATGTCCGCCCCGGAATATACTAGCATCTCGGATTTAAATGGGGCTGGTTTCCATGGAGGGTATAATCATATCGTTTATCAAATGGTCGGACAGCCTTTGGGTGTTTTTTATTTACCGAAATGTACAGGTTTGGTTTCCGATGGGAACGGCGGCTATAAGTATGAGATTGAGGACTTGAATGGAAACGGGGTGAGTTTGGAGGATGGTGAGGATCGTTATATTGCGGGACAAGCTATGCCGAAAACACTTTTAGGCTCTAATATCAGTTTCCGGTATAAACAATTCGATCTATCAGTACAGATTAACGGAGCCTTTGGGCATAAGATTTATAATGGAACATCGCTAACTTATATGAATATGGATATATTCCCGGATTATAACGTGTTGCGAGAAGCCCCATCCCGGAATATCCAAGATCAGACGGCTACGGATTATTGGTTGGAGAAAGGGGATTATATCAATTTTGATTATTTGACGTTGGGTTGGAACGTGTCTCTTGGTAATTTAAGGAAATATGTAAGAAACGTACGGCTTTCGGTTTCCGTAAATAATTTGGCGACAATTACAGGTTATTCGGGATTGACTCCGATGATAAATAGCTCTATCGTAAATAATACCTTAGGTATAGACGATAAGCGATCTTATCCGGTGGTTCGTTCCTATACGATGGGGTTGAGTTTTAATTTTTAAAAAGGTGTTCGTATGAGAAAGCTTTCTATTTTATCCTATATATTTGCGGGTTTGATGTTATCGTCGTGCGATGGCTATCTGAAAGAGGACCCTCGTGATCAGCTTTATCCGGAGGATGCGTACGATACCCCTCAGAATGTCTATCTGAATACGGTTGCTTCCTTATATAATTATATCGGAGGTTATAGCGATAGCCAAGGATTGCAGGGAACGTACCGGGGTGTCTACGACTTGAATACCTTTACGACTGACGAGGCCATGCTCCCGACTCGTGGCGGCGACTGGTATGACGGCGGTTTCTGGCAAGGTCTCTTCTTGCATAAGTGGGGAACGAATAGTGACGCTATCCAAGCTACTTGGGAATATCTGTATAAAGTAATCGTATTAAGCAATCAATCTTTAGAGATATTAGGCGAGTTGCGGCAAAAAACGGATTATAACGATTTAGATCGGTATGAGGCGGAGGTTCGTGCTTTTCGTGCGATGTATTATTATTATTTAGTCGATATGTTTGGCCGTGTCCCTCTTATCGTTTCTTCTTCCATTCCGGTGAAAGACGTGCGGCAGAGTGACCGGAAAGAGGTCTTTGATTTTGTTGTAAAAGAATTACAAGAATCCCTTTTGTTATTGAGTACGGCGCATAGTAATTCGCCCGGCGATTATTATGGAAGAATTACGAGACCGGTTGTTTATTTCTTATTGGCGAAGTTGGCCTTAAACGCAGAAGTGTTTACGGATAACGACTGGACGGATGGTCTGCGTCCGAATGGACGGGAAATCTATTTTAGGGTAGGCGAGAGGAAGTTGAACGCTTGGCAAACGGTTGTGGCGTACTGTGATTCAATAACGGACTTAAACTATAGCTTATCTCCCAACTATGCGGATAATTTTTCTGTATTTAATGAATCGTCCGGAGAGAATATTTTCACGATTCCGATGGATAAGAACTTATATACGAACCAAATGCAATATCTTTTCCGCTCCCGTCACTATAATCATGCCAAAGCATATGGATTGGGGGGAGAGAACGGCTCTTGCGCTACGATAGAGGCCCTTCGGGTATTTGCGTATGGGACGGACTCGGTCGATACCCGGTTTTATGAGAATTATTACGCCGATACGATGTTTGACCTCAATGGTGATACGATTCGGTTAGATAATGGGACTCCTTTGGTGTATTTACCTCTAGAAGTTAGGTTGGATTTGTCTAGGTTGCCTGCCGAGAAAACGGCGGGTGCCCGCATGAAGAAATACGAGATCGATAAGATGGGGACGAAAGATGGAAAGCTATCGGATAATGATATCGTATTATTCCGTTATGCGGATGTCTTGTTAATGAGATCGGAAGCGAAAGTGCGTAATGGAGAGAATGGGGATGAAGAGTTGAATGCCGTTCGTTTCCGTGTGGGAATGTTACCTCGTAAGGCGACATTAGAAAATATTTTGGCTGAGCGTCAACTGGAATTGGCTTGGGAAGGCTGGAGGAGGCAGGATTTGGTACGTTTTGGAAAGTTTACCCGCCCTTATACGGATCGCCCTCAATTGCCCCATGAATCGAATGGCTATACCACTGTTTTCCCCATTCCCGATAAAGTCCGTTCCTTGAATCCGAACTTGACACAGAATCCGGGGTATTAACTTGGATTTTGGGTGAAAACTAATTCTTTGTTTTCACCCAAAGAGCATATCTTATTCTACATACAATACTAAACCTTTCAGATATTCCCCTTCCGGATGGTAGATATTCACCGGATGGTCTGCGGGTTGGGTTAATTGATGTAAGATTCGGACACTACGGCCGGATTGGGCGGCAGCGCTAAATACGGCTAAACGGAAATTCTCTTTACTAACTACTTGAGAACAAGAGAAAGTAAACAAGATTCCTCCCGGCTTGATCTTCTCGAAAGCGATCGCGTTTAATTTGCGATACCCTTGTAAGGCGTTACGTAGTACATTCTTATGTTTAGCAAACGCAGGAGGGTCCAATATGATTAAATCATAATTACTTCCCATTTTTTCCAAATACTTAAACGCGTCTTCCGCATATGCCTCATGACGGGGATCTCCCGGGAAATTCAACTCGACATTCTTTTTCGTCAAAGAAATCGCTTTCGCCGAACTATCTACGGAATGAACCACCTTAGCGCCTCCTCTCATCGCATAGAAAGAGAAACCGCCCGTATAACAGAACATATTCAATACGGAGCGATCTTTTGCGTAATGCTCCAACAAAGAGCGATTCTCCCGTTGATCCACGAAGAAACCTGTCTTTTGGCCTTTCTGCCAGTCTACACAGAATTTCAGTCCGTTTTCTATAGCGATATCTTCCACTTCGCCTCCGAATAAGTAACCATCTTCGCTACCTAAATTCGCTTTATAAGGTAAAGTCGCTTCCGATTTATAGTAGATGTTTTGTAAAGTATCGCCCAATACCGCTTTCAAAGCCTCCGCGATCTGATGACGGGCATAATGCATTCCTACCGAATGTGCTTGCATAACCGCCGTATGCGCATACATATCGATCACCAATCCCGGTAAGTTATCGCCTTCGCCGTGAATCAGGCGGAACGTATTATTATTTTCTACCCCAGCCAGCCGCAAGGTCTTTCTGAGTTCGTAAGCGATACGGATACGTTCAACCCAAAAAGCATCGTCGATGGCGATTGGGGTGAAAGATAACACACGTACGGCGATACTGCCGATTTGGTAATGGCCGATCGCCAAAAAACGCTGGTTCGCTCCGTATACCTCTACCAAGTCACCCTCTTCCGGGTCGCCTTCAACAGATTGGATCGCTCCGGAAAATACCCATGGATGGAAACGCAATAGCGATTCTTCTTTCTTAGGCTTGAGAAAAACTTTACAATACTCCATTTATGCTTGATTCAATAAATTATATATTCTTAGGCAAGCCCAAGCATCGAGGGCCGCATATTTCTTTTGTGAGTCTGTCAATACATCCGCCTCCCAATTCGTGAGGCGTTGTCCTTTTGATATCTTTTTTTGGAAAAGTATCGCATATATCTTTTGCAGGCTGGCATCCTCGATGCCGAACTGGCCTACGTAATTCTGTAAATCAAGGAAATTGGCGGGTTCTATATCCGAACGCTTCCGTATCGCCCCGAAATCATCCCGTAAAGATAACCCGATCTTTAAGGTCGAACTGCTTTTCAGGAATTTCTCCAGAGATTCCGGTATACCGATATGATTCAAGCGGAACAAGAAACAAGTATCATCCGTTGATATCTGCATCAATGAGATCTTGTAACGCTGTCCCTTCTTAAAGCTGGGACGGGTCTCCGTGTCAAAACCGACGATCGGAAAACGCAGCAAGTACTCTACGGCCTTGTCTGCCTCCTCTTTACTAAGGATCGTAATGATACGTCCCTTGAATTCCTCTACGGTAAGTTTCGCTATTTCCTCTTTAGCAATTGTATGTATAAATTGTTGTATCATTCTTCCTCTTCATTCTTTTCCAAATCCTCATCACCACTGTAACGCACAGCGTGCAACGCTTTCAAGGCATTCAATAATTGCTGTCCCCAGTATTCTTGGAAGTTCGTGCGGCACAAAGCGATAGCCTCTTGCATAACTTCCTCGTTTCCTTGACGGAATAAAGATACGAAATTTCCTGTATCTTGATAGACATCAGCCAAGTTCTCGGAAATAAATGCTGCGATAGGAGTATCGCTATACCGCATATCCGCATGAAATGTTTCCAGATAGGAATCTCGTTCGCCAAGCAAACCGGCTATCCGTGAACGAACCGACTCGTACATGTCTTCTGAAACGGAAAGCTCGAGTTCGGTTTCCTCTTCAGATTCCACTTCGGGCAACAGGCTGGCCTTTAAGTATAATAGAGGCAGGAGTTTTGTCGCCTTATCTACGAAGTCGAAAAGCCCGGTATTTCCGGCGGTCTCAACAAAGGTACAATATTCCAGTGCTACCGTAACAAATTCTAGCGTGTTGCGCTCGTATATCGGATTTTCTTCTTTTTCCATGTGCCTGTTCGTCTAATCATTCTTGATAACAATTCGCAAAAATACAACAAAAATCCGTTTTTTTCGTGATAAAGTCCCGAATATTCTTTTTAGTCGGGGATTGCTCTCCTATATATTTCCTGTTTTATTATTTTTGTGCAATTAATAGAAGGAATGTTAATGATAGACTAATGTTGGATATACTAATTAGGATAAAAAAACCGATCGAGTTATGAGTTCATGTGGAAAGAATGAGAACCCTCAAGAGATGAATCGCCGTAAATTCTTGAAGGTATTTGGGGGTGGGGCTGTCGCCTCTTCGGCGGCGCTTTACGGTTGCGCTCCCAAGAATGAGCCGGGGGCGGCTGTGGCGTTAGGTGAGGTTCCTACCGATAAAATGACCTATCGCCAACATCCTACGAATGGCGATAAGGTTTCTATTTTAGGATATGGTTGTATGCGTTGGCCCTTGAAACAAGGATCGGACGGTAAAGACCAGATTGATCAAGAAGCCGTGAATCGTTTAGTGGATTATGCGATAGAACATGGGGTGAATTACTTTGATACTTCTCCTGTTTATGTACAAGGTATGTCCGAGAAAGCGACCGGTATCGCATTGGCACGCCATCCTAGGAACTCCTATTATTTGGCCACTAAACTGTCAAACTTCCAGAACTATACGAGAGAAAACTCGTTGGCGATGTATCGGCAGTCGTTCCGTGATTTGCAAACCGATTATCTGGATTATTATTTGCTTCACTCTATCGGTGGGGGGAATGGTATCGAGCTTTTCAATGACCGCTATATAAATAATGGAATGCTTGATTTCTTGGTGAAAGAACGGGAAGCGGGACGTATCCGTAACCTAGGTTGGTCTTTTCATGGGGATGTAAAAGTGTTTGATTATGTGTTGGATATGGGCGTGAAATGGGATTTCGTTCAGATCCAGCTGAATTATCTGGACTGGAAACATGCCTCGGGACGTAACGTAAACGCTGATTATCTGTATGGCGAATTAGAGAAGCGAGGTATTCCGGCGGTTATCATGGAACCGCTATTAGGAGGTCGCTTATCGAATGTTCCGGATCATATCGTTGCTCGTTTGAAGCAGCAACGGCCTGAGAATAGCGTGGCTTCATGGGCTTTTCGTTTCGCCGGCTCTCCGGATGGGGTCTTGACGGTGTTAAGCGGCATGACGTATATGGAGCATTTGCAAGATAATATCCGTACCTATTCCCCGCTTATTCCGGTAACGGACGAGGAGAAAGACTTTTTGGAAGAGACGGCCCAGCTTATGATGAAATATCCGACAATACCTTGCAATGATTGCAAATATTGTATGCCTTGTCCATATGCGTTGGATATTCCGGGCATTCTTTTACATTATAATAAATGTGTAAACGAAGGAAATGTTCCGAAAAGCGCGCAAGACGAAAATTACGCGAAAGCTCGTCGTGCCTTCTTAGTCGGTTATGACCGGAGTGTCCCAAAGTTGCGTCAAGCGAACCATTGTACAGGGTGTGAGCAATGTAATCCTCATTGTCCGCAGGGTATCGATATCCCCAAAGAGATGCAGCGTATCGATAAATTCGTGGAAGAGTTGAAAGTGAATGGTTAACCTTTAAACAAACGGAAAATTATGTTACGAAAAATAAGAATATTCGCCGCCACCTTTTGCTTTGTGCTGATAACCCTGTTATTTCTTGATTTCACGGGTACGATTCACGCTTGGTTCGGATGGTTGGCAAAGATACAGTTTTGGCCTGCGTTGTTGGCTTTGAATGTCGGTGTTGTGGTAGGGTTGATAATCTTGACTCTTTTATTGGGGCGTGTATATTGCTCCGTTATCTGCCCTTTAGGGGTATTGCAAGATATCATTTCGTGGTTTGCTAGTAAACGGAAGAAATACCGCTTTTCCTATTCTCCCGCATTGAAGTGGGTGCGTTATGGAACCTTGGTTATTTTTATATTGGCTTGTATCGCTGGTATCGGTTCCTTGGTAGCGTTGATTTCGCCTTATAGCGCTTATGGGCGTATCGCTTCTAATTTATTTGCGCCAATCTATCAAGAGGGCAACAATCTATTGGCCTATTTCGCAGAACGTATGGATAGTTACGCATTCTATTCGGTGGACGTATGGGTGCGTAGTCTGGCTACGATGGGAATCGCTATTCTGAGCTTTATCATATTAGCGATTTTAGCTTGGAGAAATGGACGTACGTATTGTAATACGATCTGTCCGGTAGGTACGGTTCTCGGTTTTTTGTCGAAGTATGCTTTACTTAAACCTCGCATTGATACAGATAAATGTAATGGTTGCGGATTATGCGCACGTAAATGCAAGGCTTCCTGTATCGATTCTAAGAATCATGCGATCGATTATAGCCGTTGCGTGACTTGTATGGACTGTTTGGATAATTGCCGTCAAGGTGCGATTTCGTATACGAGGGCACGCAAGGCTGATAAAGCTACTTCGGTAAAAGAATCCTTAACGAAGGACACTACGGATGTTTCCCGCCGTCGAGCCTTGTCAGCTACGGCATTGGTAGCCATGTCTTCTGTTTTGCATGCTCAGCAGAAAAAGCTGGAGGATTATGTGGAGATGAAGAAAGACGGAGGCTTTGCGCCGATTAAAGAACGTAAAGAGCCGAATCGTTTGGCGTCATTGGTTCCTCCCGGAGCCTTGAGTATTGGGAATCTGGCCCAACATTGCACGGGGTGTCAGCTTTGTGTATCTGTCTGCGAGAATCATGTCCTGCGTCCGTCTACGGATCTGATGAAACTGATGCAGCCGGAGATGGCATTCGATAGAGGGTATTGCCGTCCGGAATGTGTGAAATGTTCGGAGGTTTGCCCGACGGGAGCGATCAAACCGATTACGAAAGAAGACAAATCTGCTATACAGATCGGTCATGCCGTATGGGTAAAAGATCTTTGTATTGTCAATACGGACGGTATGAGTTGTGGTAATTGTGAACGCCATTGCCCGACAAAATCGATCCAGATGGTGGCGAAAGATCCTGCAGATCCGAAGTCGTTAAAGATCCCGGTGATCAATACGGAAACTTGTATTGGTTGTGGTGCTTGCGAGTACCTTTGTCCATCTCGTCCTTATAGTGCGATCTATGTGGAAGGGCATGAGATGCACAGATCTATTTAATGCCGTTAAAATCTATCCCTAAAAACATGTACGTGTTTCCGAGAAAACATGTACATGTTTTTTAGAAAACACGTACGTCTTTTTTTCAAAGGTTCGTCAGACTCGATTTTTCTATGTACATTTGCGTGTTATAAAAGAATTATTGAGAAACTATTTATGGCAAAGAAGACAACAACAACGAAGCAAAATCATACAGAACCGAGCTGGTTCGCTGCCTTGAAGACTTTTTTTACAAATGAACGGACCCGTTTCATTACAGGTTTGATTATCTCTATACTAACCATTTATGTAGGGCTTGCCTTGATTTCGTTTTTCTTTACAGGAGCTGCCGATCAAAGCAAAATAGAGAATGTTCCTTTAGGTGATTTATTGATCAATCGAGGATCGGTAGAGAATTGGACGGGTGTACGCGGGGCGTATTTGTCTGATCTGTTGATGAATCGTTGGTTCGGTATCTCTTCTTTTATGATCCTCTTTTTCTTGGGATCGGTTGGGGCGAAACTCATGAACTTAAATAAAGTATCCTTGTTGAGGCGTTTTTTGTTTAGCGCTTCGGCGTTGATCTGGGGATCTGTGTTTTTTGCTTTTATATTTATCAAGGGATATGAGGATACGTTTATTTATCTAGGCGGTCAACACGGATATTACATCTCGGAGATGTTTATTACCAATATCGGAATCCCCGGTACGATCTTGCTTTTATTAGGCTCATTCTTAATCATCGCTATTTTTACCAGTAAGAAGACAATCCCGTTCTTACAGCGCGTATTTTCTTTAGGTTGGGTGAAAGATCGTTTGAAACGTGAAGGCGAGGTAGATGTCGATCAGACGGAAAAGGAGGATAATGTAATTCCTCGCTCTAAGCCTGTCGTAGAGCAACCGGATGAACAACCGGAAATGGATGAGTATGAGGAGTTCGATACGGAGGCTGAATTGTTGAAAGCCGAAGGGAAAGAAAACCGTAAAACAGTACCGGAATATAAGAACGAAGAGGTCGCTGTTGCTGATGATTTAGTAGTTACGATCGCTCAAGGTGACGACGATCCGATAAACGAAAAAACAGATGAGATAAATACCCCGGAGTCAGAGGATGAGGAGGATGCCGGATTTACGGTGGAAGTTGCCGCCGGTAATGATGAGACCTACGATGCCTCGGCCTTGGGTACGTATGATCCCCGTTTGGATCTTTCCCGTTATGTATTCCCTACCTTGGACTTGCTGAAAGCGTATGATAGTGGGAGCATGGAGATCAATCGGGACGAATTGGCGGAAAACCAACGCTTGATCAAGCAAGCCTTGGAAGATTTCAATATAAAGATCGCTTCGATCAAAGCGACAGTCGGACCTACGGTTACGCTTTATGAGATTGTACCCGAGGCGGGTGTCCGTATTTCTAAGATCAAGAACTTGGAGGATGATATCGCCTTGAGTTTATCCGCTTTGCAGATCCGTATTATCGCCCCGATGCCCGGAAAGGGAACGATCGGTATCGAGGTGCCGAATAAGAATCCTCAGACGGTATCGATGCAATCTGTTATCGCTTCACGCCGATTCATTGAGGGTAAGTATGAGTTGCCTGTGGCGATGGGTAAGACGATTACGAACGAGGTGTTCATGTTCGATCTTTGTAAGACACCGCATCTATTGGTAGCCGGTGCTACGGGACAAGGTAAGTCTGTCGGTCTAAATGCGATCATCACTTCCTTATTATATAAGAAGCATCCATCGGAGTTGAAATTCGTGATGGTAGACCCGAAAATGGTTGAGTTTAGTATCTATTCCAAGATAGAACGTCATTATCTGGCGAAACTTCCGAATGCGGAGAAGCCGATCGTTACGGAGCCAGCTGACGCTGTCGCTACATTGAACTCGTTGGTGATCGAGATGGAAGACCGGTACCGTTTACTGGTGAACGCGAATGTTCGTAATATAAAGGAATACAACGCTAAGTTTATCGAACGGCGGTTGAACCCGCAGAAGGGACATCGCTTCTTACCCTATATCGTGGCGGTAGTGGATGAGTTTGCCGACTTGATCGCAGTGGCCGGACGTGAGATCGAGTTGCCTATCTCTCGTATTGCGGCGAAGGCCCGTGCGGTAGGTATCCATATGATCTTGGCTACGCAACGCCCGGATACAAAGGTGATTACCGGTACGATCAAGAGTAACTTTCCGAGCCGTATTGCCTTTAAGGTTGCTTCTATGATCGATTCACGTACGATTCTGGATGCTCCGGGCGCTAACCGTTTGATCGGACGGGGCGATATGTTGATTGTCGTGGCGGGACAAGAGCCGGTTCGTGTGCAGTGCGCTTTCGTAGATACGCCCGAGGTGGAGGATATCGTGGATTATATCGGTGAGCAGACTGGTTTCCAAACCGCTTATTTGCTTCCGGACTATGTGCCGGAAGGTGGGGAGGCATCAACTTCGGGAGCAGTCGATTTATCAGATCGAGATCCCTTATTTGACGAGGCGGCTCGTTTGATCGTGATTCAGCAACAAGGTTCTACTTCTTTGATCCAGCGTAAATTCGCTATCGGTTATAATCGTGCCGGACGTTTGATGGATCAATTGGAGGCTGCCGGTATTGTTGGCCCGTTTGAGGGAAGTAAGGCCCGTCAAGTATTGGTGCAAGATGAGTATTCGTTGGAGCAAGTATTAAATGCTTTGAAATAAATATGAGAAGAGAACATAAAATAAGAGTGTGGCGGTGTATCGCGTTTGTCGGATTATTCTTGTGTTTCCTGTTGGGACTAGGAGTGGGGGCGCATGCCCAGAATGCGAATGATATCTTGGGGAAGGCGGCCGCTGCTTATGAGAATTCGAACGGGATAAGCGCTTCTTTTACGATGTTTACCCGTTCTGCCGGTCAGAATGCGGGAGAGAGTTTTGAGGGAACCATCCAGATGAAAGGTGATAAGTTTACATTAGTCACGCCGGATGCGCTTACTTGGTTTAATGGTACGACGCAATGGACGTATGTGGAACGGAACGAAGAGGTGAACGTGACGAATCCTACGGGAGAGGAGTTACAATTCACGAATCCTGCTCTTTTATTAAATAGTTATAAGAAAGGATTCACGGCAACATATAAAGGCGAGAGTACGGCACCGAACGGAAAAGCCGCTTACGATGTGGAATTGACACCGAAGAAAAAAGGGGATATCGTGAAAGTGGAGTTGCAAATCGAGAAATATTCAAATTTCCCGGCTCGTATCACGGTTACTTCTAAAAACGGCGTTAGCAGTACGATCCAGATCAGCCAATTGAAAACAGGTATAAACCAACCGGATCGTTTTTTTGTTTTTAACGAAGGGGATTATCCGGACGTAGAGGTGATAGACCTTCGATAATAGAGAATTGAAAATTGATAATTAATACTTAGATACTATGAGCGATTCAGTGAATGAGAAAGTACGTTGCCTTATTATAGGCTCGGGTCCAGCAGGTTATACGGCAGCGATTTATGCTTCCCGTGCAAATTTATCTCCGGTGCTTTATGAAGGAATACAGCCGGGGGGACAATTAACAACAACTACGGAGGTGGAGAATTTCCCGGGATATCCGGACGGTATAACCGGTCCTGAGTTAATGGAAGATTTAAAAAAACAAGCCGTCCGTTTTGGTGCGGATATCCGTTTCGGCATCGCTACAGCCGCTGATTTGGGCGAGGCCCCTTATAAAATTACGATTGATGGTGAGAAAGTGATCGAGACGGAGACTTTGATTATCGCTACGGGTGCTTCCGCGAAGTATCTGGGTCTTCCGGATGAGCATAAATATGCGGGTATGGGTGTATCCGCTTGCGCTACTTGCGATGGTTTTTTCTATCGTAAAAAGACGGTAGCGGTAGTAGGTGGTGGGGATACGGCCTGTGAGGAAGCGATTTACTTGGCAGGTTTGGCGAAGCAGGTTTACTTGATCGTGCGTAAACCCTATTTGCGTGCTTCAAAAGTAATGCAAGAACGTGTCTTCAAGACTCCGAATATCACGGTGCTTTTCGAACATAACACCCTGGGTTTATTTGGAGAGAATGGCGTGGAAGGTGCTCATTTGGTAAAACGTATGGGAGAGCCGGATGAGGAGAAAGTGGATATCGCTATCGATGGTTTCTTCTTGGCGATTGGCCATAAACCTAATTCGGATATCTTCAAGCCATGGATAGATACGGACGAGATCGGTTATATCGAGACAGTTCCGGGAACTCCCCGAACGAAAGTTCCGGGTGTGTTTGCTGCTGGAGATGTCGCTGATCCCCATTATCGTCAAGCTATTACCGCTGCGGGAAGTGGTTGTAAGGCTGCTATCGAGGCTGAACGTTATTTATCAGAGATCGGAAAATAGTTGGCAGTTGACAATTGATAGTTGACAGTTGCGACAAGCGGTATTTAACTGTCAACTGTCACTTGTCAACTATCAACTGTCACTTGTCATTTGTCAACTAATTTAATTTCCATGAATTTAAAATCTACTCTTCTTTTGCTACTTTGCCTGATGATGGCAGGAATGGTAGCGGCAAAGGATAACACGAAAGTGATCGCCCATCGGGGGTATTGGAAAACGGAGGGCTCTGCTCAGAACTCTATCCGTTCTTTGGAACGTGCCAGCGAGATTGGTGCCTATGGCTCGGAATTCGACGTACATCTTACGGCGGACAATGTGCTGGTAATATTCCATGATAATGATATCCAAGGAAAACATATTCAATCCTGTACTTATGATGAATTGAAAGATTTGCAATTGAGCAACGGCGAAAAGCTCCCTACTTTAGAGCAATATTTGAAACGTGCGAAGAAATTGAAGAATGTCCGGTTAATTTTAGAACTGAAAGCTCATGAGACCCCGGAACGCAACCGTGAGGCTGTTAAAGCTGTTGTAGATATGGTGAAGCGTATGAAATTAGCGAAACGTACGGATTATATATCTTTTAATATGGATGCTTGTAAAGAATTCATCCGTCTATGTCCGAAATCTGAGGTTTCTTATCTGAATGGAGAATTATCCCCGATGGAATTGAAAGAGCTTGGTTTTACAGGATTAGACTACCATTATAAAGTCTTGCAATCTCATCCGGATTGGGTGAAGGATTGTAAAGTCCTAGGCATGACTTCGAATGTCTGGACCGTAGATGACCCTAAATTAATGGAAGAGATGATCGATCTGGGAGTCGATTTTATTACGACTGATTTACCGGAAGAGACTCAAAAAATACTACATTCGAGGGCTCAATAAGGCATTATAAAGATGAGAAAGTTTTGTCTGTTGCTTATCCTGTCGCTGGCTTTACCCGTTTTTTGTCTGTTACAAGCGGTAGAGCCTCCCAAAAAGGAAATTCGTGCGGTTTGGTTGACTACGGTTTATGGTCTGGATTGGCCTCATAAACCGGCTACTACCGAGGCGGGACGAAAAGCCCAGCAACAGGCATTGCTTGATATCTTGGACCGGCTTCAAGAAGCGAATTTTAATATGGTCTTCATTCAGGCTCGCTTGAGGGGAGACGTGATGTATCGTTCGGCTATCGAACCAGTCAGTAAGACATTCTCCGGTAAGTATGGAGAATTACCGGGATATGATCCGCTCGCTTTTGTCGTTGATGAATGCCATAAACGGGGAATGGAATGTCATGCGTGGTTCGTGACTTTCCCGTTAGGAACGGAAAAAAGCGTGAAGGAGCAAGGAAAGCTTTCCGTGGTTAAAAAGAAACCAAAACTTTGCAAACGGCATAATGGAGAGTGGTATTTGGACCCCGGCGTACCGGAGACCGCTGATTATATCTTATCCTTAGTCAAGGAGATCGTGAATGGCTACGATATAGATGGCATCCATTTTGATTATATCCGCTATCCCGAAGAGGCGAAAACATTCCCGGATAAAGCGCTGTATAATAGATCCGGTAAAAAAAAGTCTCTGGCAGACTGGCGTAGGGAGAATATCAACCGGATGGTTTACCGTATTTACGATTGGGTAAAGCAAACGAAACCTTGGGTACAGGTGAGCAGTTCGCCACTCGGGAAATATAATCGTATTGAACGGGTACCTAATGCGGGTTGGACCGCTTACGAAAGTGTCTTCCAAGACCCGAAGATATGGATGCAACAAGGTAAACAAGATATGATTGTTCCGATGATGTATTACCTGCATAAGAATTTCTTTCCTTTCGTGGATAATTGGGTGGATAATTGTAACGGGCGTTTGGTCGTACCCGGCTTGGGAGCTTATCGGATGGACAAGAGTGAGGCGGACTGGGCCGTGAATGATATAACGGACCAGATCGATTATAGCCGTTATTACGGAGGAGCCGGCTGTGCGTTCTTTCGTTGTGGAAATGTCCTGTATAATGACAAGGGACTTTATAAAGAGTTGAGAGACAATTACTATAAATATCCGGCCCAATTGCCTCCATTGACTTGGCTGAATGATTCGGTACCTGCCGCACCGGAGGGGATCAAAGTGGAACGTTTGGACGATGAGTTGCACTTAACTTGGGAGAAACCTGTGTCGGAAAAGCAGGACTTAACTTATACCGTTTATTATTCATTGACGGATTCGATCGACACGGCTTCGGCAAAATCCATATTAGCTACAAATATTTATGGCAACGAGCTTTTTCTTCCTATCGATGTAGAGTCTGAACGTGGGTATACATTTTCTGTAACGGCTTCCACCCGTTACCGGATAGAGAGTGAACCTTCTCCGGATACCTATTATTACCTGTCTAAATTTATCAAGTAAAGGGGGCATTTTGATTTCGAGTTTTTTTGCTTATTTTTGCGGCATATGAGACGATTTGCCACATCCTTGTTTCTTGTAATTCTTGCTTCCTTGATCTTTTATGGGGGAGCGGGGGTTAATTTCGTATCTTATTGTTGTGGCGTTTGCGAGAAAGAGGGAGTGGAGGCTTTATTGGAAGCTAAGTGCTGTGAGATTCATGGACATGATCATAGTCGTGATAAGCTTGCGAATAATACGGTGGAGTGTTGTGGCATGAACGGCTGTGGCATTGAACGGGTTGATTTTGATTGGAATTCTGTAAATATACAAGTACCGGATCTGCAACCAGTCGTACATGATTTGCTCTTCTCCTCTATTTTCGAGAGTTTACAAATCGCTTCCTTATTTGCTGATTCTTATGAGATTAGGGTGACGGGTCCTCCCGTAGCCTGTCCTCGTGTGTACCTTTCTTTATTGACTACGCTTTTGATTTGATTGTATTCGTGAGGGTGGAAGCTGCTCGCTGAATACCCTTTGGTTTTTAAGGTAGGGGATGCTCTATCCCTGCGGAAACTGTATTTAACGATTCAATCAAATAACAACTATCATGTTAAGACAATTATATCTGATATTTTTACTGTCCTGTTTGACTTTTACTTTGACTTGGGCCGAGGATTCCGGCAAGAAAGTGAAAGGACGTGTATGTGATGAAAACAAACAACCTATTATCGGGGCAAATGTATATTGGGAAGGAACCCAAAATGGAACCACGTCCGATGTGGATGGAAATTTCGAGTTAGAACGAAAAGGTGACTCCAAGAATCTGGTGGTTAGCTATATCGGTTATATGACTGAGGTCACCCCTGTGGATGAGAAGGACGATGCTATGCAGATTATCTTAAAAGGTGAGATCGCCTTGGATGAGGTCGTGGTTAGTGAGCGCAAGATGGGAACCATCGCTTCCCGTACGAGCGTATTGCAAACTCAGAAAATTACGTACGATGAGATTTGCCGTGCGGCCTGCTGTAATCTGGCGGAGAGCTTTGAGACAAATCCGTCTGTCGATGTATCGTACTCGGACGCGGCTACAGGTGCCCGGCAAATTAAGCTGTTGGGATTGGCGGGAACCTACGTACAAATGTTGACCGAGAATTACCCGAATTTCCGGGGGGCCGCTTCCTTATATGGGCTGGATTATGTTCCGGGAGCTTGGATGGAAAGTATTCAGGTGTCTAAAGGAACCTCTTCGGTTAAGAATGGGTATGAGGCGTTGGCCGGACAAATCAACGTGGAATTCAAGAAGCCCCCTACGGCGGATATTTTCTCTGCTAATGTGTTCGCTAGTGATGCCGGACGTTATGAAGGGAATGCGGATGCTTCTTGGCATATCAACGACAAGCTCTCTACTGGTTTATTGGTACACTACTCGAATGATAAAATGCAACATGACGGTAATGACGATGGTTTTCTCGATACGCCGCTAAGGGAACAGGTGAACGTAATGAACCGTTGGTATCATAAATTGGATAAATACGTGGCTCAATACGGAGTTCGCTATCTGCATGAGAGCCGTACCGGTGGGCAGGATACGAAACACCATGATTTCACCGACCCGTATCGGATTCATTTAAATACGAACCGGGCCGAATTATTTACGAAGCAGGCCTATATTATCGATAAGGAAAAGGTAGAGAGCGTGGCATTGATACTTTCCGGTTCTTACCATGAGCAAAAATCAAGATATGACCGTACGCCCTATAATGTATATCAGAATAATGTATATGCCAGTTTGCTGTATGAAAAGGAGTTTACGCCGATGCATAGCTTGAGTACCGGATTAAGTATGAACTATGATGGTTTCGACGAGAATCTGGTTCAATATGCGGGAGGAGAGTCGGTCCGTCATGCCTATGACCGTACGGAAGTCGTGCCGGGAGCTTATGCCCAATATACGTTCAATCTGAATGATAAACTGATCTTATTGGCGGGTGTACGTGCGGATTATAGTACGTTGTATGATTTCTTTGTAACCCCTCGTGTACATATTAAATATAATCCTTTTGACTGGTTCCATATCCGGGCTTCGGCAGGTAAAGGATTCCGGACAGCGAATGTGCTGGCAGAGAACAACTTTTTGTTATCCAGTAGTCGAAAAATGTATATCGCCGACAATCTGGATCAAGAAGAAGCGTGGAATACCGGTCTGAATCTGTCATTTTATATACCTTTGTTCGGGAAGGAACTGAGTTTGAGCGGGGAATGGTATTATACCGATTTCTTGAAGCAAATCGTGGTGGATATGGATAGTGATCCTCATGCGGTTCGTTTCTACAATCTGGATGGGCGTTCCTATTCGAATAGTTTCCAAGTGGAGGCTTCCTATCCTTTTTTCCGGGGATTTACGTTAACGGCCGCTTATCGTTATACGGATGCGAAGACCGATTACCGGAATGAGGAGGGTGTAGCGCATCGATTGAAAAAGCCGTTGGTTAGTGATTATAAAGGTTTATTGACCGCTTCTTATCAAACCCCGTTGAAAAAATGGCAGTTTGATTTGACCGGCCAGTTTAATGGAGGCGGTCGTATGCCGACACCGGATGCGTCTAATCCGTTATGGGAGCCGAATTTTAAGGCTTATACGGTTGTGAATGCGCAGATTACGAAATATTTCCGTCAATGGTCTATTTACGTGGGAGCGGAGAACCTGTTTAATTACAAACAACCGAATCCGATTATCGATGCCAGCAATCCCAGAGGGGATAACTTCGATGGATCTATGGTGTGGGGACCGGTGCATGGACGGAAAATTTATGCGGGTATCCGCTTTAATATAAGCAGGGATTGACACGTATATACGTATAAGCCCGCACGTATATACGTGTAGGCCTATGCGTATACTGGTGTGGCCCTACGCCTATATACGTGTAGCCCGATGCCTATAGTGGTGCTTTTCTTTTGGTAGATATGAATGGATAATTAGAATTGTTAATATTAAAAATGATTGATTATGAAACGATTAATTATGTTGCTGTTTTGTGCTGTATGTATGGTATCGATGACATTCGCCCAAGACGCGAAAAAGAAGAAGGACTCTGTGACATTCTTTATCGAGGCGATGGATTGTGATCACTGTATCAAGAAGATCGAGAAAAATATCGCTTTCGAGAAAGGAGTGACCGACTTGAAATGTGATCTGAGCACCCGTACGGCCATTGTGACTTACAAGACGGATAAGACTTCGAAGACCCGCTTGGCCGCGGCCTTCAAAAAGATCGGTATGGAAGCGGTTCCGGTAGATAATGGCGCCGGCTGTCCGGTACCTCCGGCGAAAAAAAGTGAGCATACTCACGCTCATTAACATGGAAATTCATAAGAACATCTTATCTTTGCAGATGTTCCGTGAGGGCGGGCCGGAGTGTCCGCCCTGTTTATGAAATAATTTTTCTACGGAATGCAGCGTTTGTTTAATTATTTACATCCTAATATTGTACAGTCTCCAGAAGGGAGACGTTCAAGGCACGACTGAATGAATGAGCTACAACTGATAGAGGGTTGTCGGAAGGGGGAGAGACGAGCTCAAAAAGAGCTTTATGATGCGTATTCCCGAAAAATGATGGGAGTTTGCCTTCGTTATGTGAACGACAGGGAAACGGCTCGTGATTTGTTGCAGGATGGCTTCGTGAAAATCTTTACCAGTATGGATTCCTATACAGGGAGTGGTTCATTTGAGGGGTGGATGCGGAAGATCTTTGTTAATTGTGCGTTGGAATATCTGCGAAAGTCGGATGTGTTGCGTGAAGCGACCGATCTTGACAATACGGCGGAACTGATTCAACCCGATAGTTCGGCTATCTCGGACATGTCGGCGGCTGAGTTGATGAATCTAGTGAAGGAGTTGCCGGTTGGCTTCCGTACCGTATTCAATATGTTCGCAATAGAGGGATATTCTCATAAGGAGATCAGTGAGATGTTGAACATAACAGAGAGTACTTCCCGTTCCCAATATACCCGTGCCAAGCAGTTATTACAACGTAGAATTAACGCATTGTATTGAGATAAGATGAGTAAAAAGGAAAGAGATATATGGGATGACGCGATCCGATCGAAGCTAGAGGATTTCGAGATGGATACGCTACCCGGCGACTGGGAGGCTATAGCCGATCGATTGCCCGGAAAGGCTCCGGTTCCTTTGCGTCGTACGCTTCGCTACTGGGTTGCCGCCGCCGTGATCTCCTTATTGGTCGTATCGGGTGGTATCTATTTATATGACAGGGAGATGGGAGATCTACCTATAGCCCAAGAAATACAGTCTTCACAAGAGTCGACATCCGTGGATACCCCGGTTGTTCCGATAGAGAAAACGATGGAGCAAGCGCCCGTATTAGCGACTATTCCTGCTGCTGCGGTCGTGAAGGCAAAAGCGGCATCTGGAGCGGTTAAAGTGGGAGCTAAGGCTAGGATGGCAGCGTTCCGGCAAAATGTAGAGAGCGCAGAGGATCGGCCTATTTCTGAGTCGGAGGTAATGTCTGCTGATAGATCGGCGAATGAGAAAGATACCGTTGAACCGGAGGTTGAGAGGAATAATGATGAGATAGTTGTTCTCAAGAATGATGTACTTGTCGCGGATGCTACTCCTGTTGCTAAAAAGAAGCCGGAGAAGACCGCGTCCCGGAAATGGGGGGTTGGTATGGGAGGTGGAGGTCTTTCCATGGGCGCTGATAATCTGGTCCCTCAGTATGTGACGAATAGCAGCGTGCTTAAGAGCGAGAATCTGATGAGTTTAAATTCGTTCGATGCGGAGAAGAAAGATCCTGCTAAGACGGATATTCATCATAAGACGCCTATTGGGGTGGGGATCTCAATTAGTCGTTATTTGAATAATCGTTTTTCTTTGCAGACTGGATTAACTTATTCTTACTTAAGATCGGAGTGGAGTACGAATAATACGTATCATATAGAGAATGATCAGCGATTGCATTTTATAGGAATTCCATTATCATTGACTTATAAGATCGCGGAATGGAATCGTTTTATGTTTTACGCCTCAGCCGGAGGTATGGCGGAAGTGAATGTCGCTGGCAAACGTAGAATGAAATTATTCTCGGATGAGGTAGAGATCGCAAAGCAAAGCGAACATATTCGAATGAAAGAATGGCTATGGTCTGTAAATGCCCGTGCGGGTGTAAGTTATCCGATTATCCGTTTTGTAAGCGCTTTCGCTGAGGTGGGAGCCAGCTATTATTTTGATAATGGTAGCGAGATCGAAACCATCCATTCGGAGAAGCCGTTTAACATGAGCCTTCAGCTCGGATTTCGTTTTGGTTTTTAATACTCGATAGATTAACAGTGTAAATACAAATACTTAAAAATAGAAAAATTGAATTATGAAAGCATTTAAATTAATTGGAGCGGCTGCGGCTGCGTCACTATTGTTGTTGACCTCTTGTCTTGGAGAATCGAATAATACGGTGACTCGTGCCGGCTTTGGTGTCGCAGGTCTTTCTGAAAAGACATATAAAACGGTACTGAATACAAATATGGGAGCATTATACTCTCCGTCTTTATCGGCACAAGTAGTTGACGGAGCTTGTTACTTGATCAACTATGAATTAGACCTAAATTCTCCGGAGAATGCGAATGCGGCGACAAATGGTTATTTAACAGCGACAATCTCTGTGGCAGATGAGATAACAAAAGGACAGCCAGTCTTTTATAATGTGCCAGATTCGGCCAGCTTACTTCAGAATGAGATACCTGTAAAAAACCTATTTAGCAATGGCGACTATGGGGTGTATGTAGACGGTTATTTATTCTTCTTTATAACAATGGATATGTTTAAGGATCAGAAAAATTCTTATACTTTATATTGGGATCGTTCAAAGGAGCCTACTATGGTGGATAATGTCCCGACATATGACTTGTTCTTGCGTGTCGCTAAAGTAGCGGACGGAACAGGTTCTGCTGCATCATCCATAGGAGAAGTCCGTGCGTTTAATGTTAAGTCTGTATTGGAGTCTGTGAATAGCGCTGAGGCTAATAAAGATTCAAAGTCTTTTAATCTTAAGGTCAATTATCTAAATACGATTAATGAAAAAGATAGTACGGATTTGAAATGGGCTTCTTATACCGTTCTATTCCAAGTCGTGAAAAACTCATAAAGAAATTAGTATAGAAGTTGAGGGCGTACCGATAAGAAGATTATCGATACGCCCTATTTTTTTGCCGTTTTTTTTATGTATATGGGTAAAGATCGTATCTTTGCGTACTTTAAGAGGAGTATTGTGAAATGAGATACAAGAATTTAATAGGTTTTGTCTGGGTGGCGGTTATCATGGGTCTGTTTACCTCTTGCCTAAAAGACATAAATAACGTCTATAATCCGGGAACGACCGCCGCTGTGGTTCGTCAACATGGAGATAGCGCGTTGATGATGGCTAATACCCGGTTCGGTTGGATCTATTCGACGAAGCTGAGCTCATACTCAGAGGGTAAATGCTTGTTGGTGAGTTTTGATTATGATCCTAGCTTGCCGGAAAATACGGGTGCGGAACAAAAAGGGTATTATACGGTGACGATACAAGGGGAAACCGCCGTTAACCAGCAAAACGCTGAGAGTCCTCTTACGGATACGCATAAACTATTGACAAATGAGCAACCGATACTTGCGGTTAATCCGAACGACTCTGTTCTGTACGTCAAATTGGAAGATTATTTGTTTTTGCCTTCCGCCTGTTGGACAACAAAAGACCGGGCTTTAAATTGGCAACTGACTTATGATCCGACTCAACAACCAGTTGTTGAAAATCGGAAATCAATTTATTCCTTATATTTACGGGCTGCCGCTACGACCGGAAAGCCGGAGGACAAGGCAGAGGAGGCTATCGCGGTTATCAATGCCTTTAATCTGGGGAACTTTATCAAAGATATGCGAGAACAAGGTGGACGTGATGCGGATATGTATGTTCGGATTCATTATATCGATCAAATTAATCCGAAAGATAGTACCCAGTTTACATGGGGAGTAACGGATCCTTTACTTATAAACTAAAGAAGATGAGAAAGCGAATTTTATACGGCTTATTTTTATCCTTGTTTTTCTTAATGACCTCTTGTATGGGGGATGGAAGTAATTCCATCAATTATCATCGAGTAGGAGTGATACGTGAGAATCCTATGCGATGTATCTATACGGCAGATGATCAAGGGGAGATCTTTATCGTCTCTTCCTCTGTGTTTGAGAATCGGACGGATTTGAAAGAGGGTGACTGTTGCGTGGTTGATTTCAAGACGAATTTTAGCGAGGAATTGGGCAATGGTGTTTACAACGCTGAGATTTATAAGTATGATTCGGTCGCTGTATGGCCTTTGCATGAGACATTGACTGATACTACGGTTGTATTGGACAAGGAGCGTCTGGTTACGCTGGACTTTAAGAAAAGTATTTATTTGGAAGGACGTTTCTTTTTGCAAACCCAACATGTAAATCATCAGGTAGACCAAAAGGATATTTTCAATTTATCCTATAACCCTGATCAGGAGGTGGAAAAAGATGATGACGGACAACGGATCTATAACCTATATCTCCGGGTAACCCAAGAGGGGGGTACCGGCGATTCCACTAAATGGATCAATACGACCGCTTTTACAATCGATAAGTTTTTGGACCAAGCCAAAGCGATAGAGAGTAGTGAGGGGCAAAATGTGATAAATTTTAAAATAAATTATGCCGAACGCTATAATGCGGATACAACCGCATGTGTTTGGGGGGCTACCGACGTATTTACGTTGCGTTTTACGAATTAAATATATACTTTTGCTATTTAAAAGTAAACAGAGATGTATAAGGAGATATTTAGGTGGGTAATCGCTATCATCTCACAGCCGGCGAAGGCGTGGGTCTTGTTAGCGAAAAAAGGAGAGAAGCAGGAGGAGTTCTTATCCCGATTCGTGTATCCTTTGATCGGCTTCGTTACTGTCGCGGCTTTTCTGGGCGTATTGTTTACGCGGAAGGAGTTTGATTTAGAGCTGGCCTTGAAGTCGTCTATCCGGACATTGGTGTCCTCGTTCGGTGGTTTTTACCTCGGGGCTTATCTGATGAACGAGATATGGCAAGGTATATTTAAACGGGAGAAGGATTTGAAACTGTGGTTGCGCTTCGTCGGGTATTCCTCGTCGTTGATGTTCGCTTTGAATATCGTATTGATGTTGCTTCCCGAGTTTTTCTTCTTGCGGATATTTATCCTTTATACATTCTATATTGTTTGGGAAGGCGCTGGTCCGTATATGGGAGTCGAGGAGAAGATCCGCTTGAAGTTCGTAGGATTTACAACCGCCATAATATTACTGACTCCGGTAGTTATCGAGATTTTGTTATCGATGCTGATGCCCGGTTTGAGTTTTTGACAGAATAACACAAGATGAAAGAGAAGATTAGTAATAACATACAGATAAAGAATAAGCGGGCGACATTCGATTACGAGTTGCTTGATACATTTACGGCCGGGATCGTACTGACCGGAACGGAGATTAAATCGATCCGTTTAGGGAAGGCGAGTTTGGTAGATACGTTTTGTATCGTGGAAAAAGGGGAACTGTGGGTGAAGAATATGTACATCGCCGAATATTTTTACGGTACGTACAATAATCACAACGCACGGCGGGACCGGAAATTACTTCTTACCAAAAAGGAATTACGAAAGATCGAGGGCGCGGTTCGTGCCAGTGGTTTTACGATCGTTCCCACTCGTTTGTTTATCAATGAGAAAGGATTGGCGAAAGTAGTCGTCGCGATCGCACGAGGTAAAAAGGAATATGATAAGCGAGACTCCATCCGGGAACGTGACGACCGACGGGAGATGGATCGGGCTTTCAAACGATAAGTCGAGATGGAAACAGGGCAAGGCGTGATCGGTAGGGTTTGGGGATGTATCCTGAAAGCTCTGCCTAAAGCAGGCAAGACGTGTTTATGGCTGCTAAAGATTATTTTGCCTATTTCTTTATTGGTCCGTATATTGCAATATTCCGGAATATTAGGTCAGATCTCGGATTGGTTAGTGCCCGTGTTCTCGTTGGTGGGTCTGCCGGGGGAGACAGCCATTGTTTTTATAACCAGTATATTCTCCCCATTATATGCTCCGATCGCTTTGATCACCTCGATGTCTTTAGGAGTCCGTGAAGCTACGATATTGGCATTGATGTGCCTTACTTCCCATAATCTAATGGTAGAATCCTCCGTACAGGCAAAGACCGGGTCTTCTTTCTGGGAGATGACGCTGCTCCGTTTGATCATGAGTTTCGTGATCGCCTTTTTTTTGAATTGGGTAATGCCCCATGAAGGATGGGGACAGGTCGGGATCGCTCAAAGCGCAGCTGTATGCGATAATTGGTTGGAAGTATTCGTACTTTGGTTTACCAGCTCGATGAAGGTGGTGATTTCTATTTTGATAATTGTTACGGCTTTAATGATCCTTCATTATATATTGGAAGAGTTTAATCTAATGAAAGGATTGTCCTCGGTCTTTTCTCCGCTGATGCGATTATTTGGCTTGCCTCAAGATGCCGCTTTTTTGTGGTTGGTAGGTAATGTGGTCGGACTGGCTTATGGCGGGGCTATTATGGTAGAGCAAATGGAGCAGAGGAAGTTGTCTTACGGTGACGGCAACTTGCTAAACCATCATTTGGCCGTGTGCCATTCCCTGTTGGAAGATACGATCATCTTTGCCGCGATAGGGGTACCCGTTCTTTGGGTGGTGCCTACCCGTCTGTTTTTCGCCATCGCTGTGGTATGGATCCTCCGGGGATATAGTTATATGTACGCAAGAAAGGTAAAACATATTTATGAATAAGGAACGATTTCTGCGACTCTTGAATGAGCGCATTTTGATCTTGGATGGTGGTATGGGTACCATGATCCAAAGTTTCAAACTAAACGAACAAGATTACCGAGGCGAACGTTTCGCCGATTTTCCGGGACAGTTGAAGGGGAACAATGATTTATTGTGTATCACCCGCCCGGATGTAATCCAGTCTATTCATCGTCAGTATTTGGATGCGGGAGCAGATATCTTCGCTACGAATACGTTTAACGCGAATGCTATTTCCATGGCAGATTATGCGATGGAGGCCTATGTACGTGAGATAAATCTGGCCGCCGGACGATTGTCGAGGGAAGTGGCGGATACCTATATGGCAGAGCATCCGGATCGTACGATCTTCGTGGCCGGATCGATCGGTCCTACCAATAAGACAGCTTCCATGAGTCCGGATGTAAGCGATCCCGCTTATCGTGCCGTAACTTATAAAGATTTGTATAATGCCTACAAGGAGCAAGTCGAGGGACTTGTTGACGGCGGGGTGGATATCATCCTTTTCGAGACTACTTTCGATACGTTGAACGTAAAAGCGGGATTGGAAGCGGCTGAGGTCGTGTTGAAAGAGAAAGAAAAAGACCTGCCGATTATGTTGTCTTTGACTTTATCCGCGCAAGGTGGACGAACATTTTCCGGACAGACTTTATTGGCCTTCTTAGCTTCCATACAGCATACACATATTGTTTCGGTTGGCTTAAACTGCTCTTTCGGAGCGGCGGATATGAAGCCCTATTTACAAGAGTTGGCGAAGTATGCCCCCTATTATATCAGCGCTTATCCGAACGCCGGATTGCCGAATAGTTTTGGTACCTATGACGAGACGCCGGATAAAATGGCCCAACATGTGAAGCCTTTTGTGGAAGAGGGATTAGTGAACATTATCGGAGGCTGTTGCGGAACGACTCCAGCGCATATCTCCCGGTATCCGGAGTTGGTGAAAGGAGCTAAACCGCATATCCCGGCTTTGAAACCGGATTGCCTGTGGCTGTCGGGCTTGGAACTGCTGGAGGTGAAACCGGAGAATAATTTCGTGAACGTGGGAGAGCGTTGTAATGTGGCCGGTTCTCGGAAATTCTTACGCTTGATAAAAGAAGGCAGTTATGAGGAAGCGTTGACGATCGCTCGTAAGCAAGTGGAGGATGGCGCCCAAGTGATCGATATCAATATGGACGATGGTATGTTGGATGCCGTGAAAGAAATGAAGACATTCTTAAACTTGATCGCCTCCGAACCGGATATTGCCCGTGTACCCGTCATGATCGATTCTTCTAAATGGGAAGTGATCGAGGAAGGCTTGATGTGCGTGCAAGGAAAGAGCATCGTGAATTCCATCTCCTTGAAAGAAGGAGAGGAGGTCTTCCTTAAACATGCCGCCCGTATTAAGCAACTGGGTGCGGCTGCGGTCGTGATGGCTTTCGACGAGAAGGGGCAGGCGGATACCTATGAAAGAAAGATTGAGATTTGTGAACGGGCCTATCGCCTATTGATCGAGAAGATCGATTTCAATCCCCAAGATATTATTTTTGACCCGAACGTATTGGCGATCGCTACCGGTATGGAGGAACATAATGGCTATGGTCTGGCGTTTATCCGTGCCGTTGAATGGATCAAGAAGAACTTGCCGGGTGCGAAGGTGAGTGGTGGTGTAAGTAATTTATCTTTCTCTTTCCGGGGGAACAATCATGTACGCGAGGCTATGCATTCCGTATTTCTATATCATGCGATCGGGAAGGGGATGGATATGGGTATCGTGAATCCGTCTACCTCCGTACTTTATGAGGATATAGAGCCGGAGTTCCGTACCTTGTTGGAAGACGTGATCTTGGCACGCCGTCCGGAAGCTGCCGAGGAATTAATTACTTATGCTCAAAATTTACATGTTCAAGCTTCCGGAGAAACTCCGGAGAAGCATGAGGCTTGGCGTGAGCTTTCATTGAAGGAGCGTTTGGAGCATGCCTTAATCAAAGGGATCGGAGACTATTTGGAGGATGATTTACAAGAAGCCTTGCGGACTTATTCGCATGCCGTGGATATAATTGACGGTCCGTTAATGAGCGGAATGAATAAGGTCGGCGAGTTATTCGGTGCCGGAAAGATGTTTCTCCCTCAAGTCGTGAAGACCGCACGTACGATGAAAAAGGCCGTGGCTATTTTACAACCGGCCATTGAATCTGAAAAGAAAGCTTCCGGCTCCGCGAAGGCCGGTAAAGTGATTTTCGCTACGGTAAAAGGGGATGTACATGATATCGGTAAGAATATCGTCTCTATCGTATTGTCTTGTAATAACTACGAGGTGATTGATTTAGGGGTAATGGTTCCCGCAGATGTGATCATAAAGAAAGCGATCGAGGAGAAACCGGATCTGGTTTGCTTATCCGGCCTGATAACCCCTTCTTTAGAAGAGATGGCGCATGTTGCGGACGAGATGCAGAAAGCGGGACTTACGATTCCTATGATGGTGGGTGGCGCTACGACCTCCAAATTGCATACGGCGGTGAAGATCGCTCCGCATTATGATTATCCGGTGATTCATGTGCTGGATGCCTCACAGAATCCGTTGATCGCCGCCAAACTATTGAATCCAGATACCCGTGACGCTTATATCAGGGAGTTGGAACAAGAACAAGAAGCCTTGCGTGCCTCTTTAGGGCAGAAGAAAGAGACCTTGGCTTCTCTTTCAGAGGCTCGTAAGCATCCGATAGAAATAGATTGGACCGGGTATACACCGGTTGTTCCGGCCCGGATGGGGGTACATGTTATCCCTTATATCCCCTTGGAAGAAGTGATTCCTTATATCCACTGGACCTTCTTTTTTAGCGCATGGAAATTGAATGGCCGTTTCTCGGAAATCTCCCAGATACATGGTTGCGATTCTTGTCGTGCCTCTTGGTTGGCCGGATTCCCGGAAAAAGATCGTGCGAAGGCTACCGAGGCGATGCAATTATACAAGGATGCTGTTAGGTTATTGGATCGGCTGGTCAATATGAAGGTTGAATATTGTAAAGCGATTTACGGATTTTTCTCAGCGAATAGTGAAGGGGATACGATCCGAATGGGTGATATAGCGCTGCCTTTATTACGTCAGCAAGTAAAAAAAGAGGAAAATATTTATAAATGTCTTTCCGATTATGTAATACCGGTTTCCGAGGAGCGAACTGATTATGTAGGGGCGTTTGTCGTTACCGCTGGAGCTGGCGCTGATTGTTTGAAGGATAAATTTGAGGAAGAAGGCGATACCTATAATTCAATGTTGCTGCAAACCTTGACCGATCGCCTAGCGGAAGCTACAGCCGAATATCTTCATGAGAAAGTACGTAAAGAATATTGGGGATATGCTAAAGACGAATCCTTGTCTATCCCGGATCTTTACAAGGTGAAATACCAAGGAATCCGTCCGGCTATCGGTTACCCTTCTCTACCGGATCAATTATTGAATTTCACATTGGATGGATTGCTCGATATGTCGCAAATTGGTGTTTCGTTAACCGAGAATGGTGCCATGTATCCTACGGCTTCGGTTAGTGGGATTTATATTGCCCATCCCTCTTCTCAATATTTCATGATCGGTTCTATCGATGAGGAGCAGATGAGAGATTATGCGAGCCGCCGGAATTTAACGGAGGAACAAGCCCGAAAGTTGTTGAGTAAGAATATAGGATAATTTATTAACATCACTGCAACCCGGGTTGCAGTGATGCTGCAATGCCTGTGCAGTAATACTGCAACACCTATTGCAGTAACACTGCATAGGTATTGCAGTAAAAAACAATCAATACGATCTATCTGCCATAGTAATGCTTGGCGGAAGGAACCATGATAACGTTCAATTCCGGATCAGCCATGTCTGGATCGATCGGGAACATCGGTCTCACGATATTCTTATAGGGAAGTTTCTTGAAGTCCTGATCCACGCCTCCCCTTGTAAAAGCCATCACCCAATCCGCTTGTATATTGTACCATTGGGTTACAAGGTAACCTTGTTTAACCATTACGATATCCATTTCCTTCGGATCGATACCTGAACCCTCTAGGTTTGGAGTGGGAGACGATGTGCCTACTACCACATAAACGCTTCCGGTCTTTACGATAGCGATATCCCTTTTCCGTCTCCATGATTCCGCGTTCTTGTCTTCTTCCGGGCTGACATAAACCACGGTACCCGACAATTTCACGGGACCTTCGTAGGAATTATCGACCATGGCACCTACCATGCCTTCTACGTGTCCGCCTACGCCGACCTTACGTGCCTGCTTAACCACTTCTTCTCCCGGGATGGAGCAATAAAGAACGCTCTTTCCCTTATCGGTCTGGAATTCCGGGCGTTTCAAGAGCCTCGCCAAAGTCCAAGTGACCTCACCTGAACCACCTCCACCGGGATTATCTCCCATATCACTGATAAAGAAAGGCTTCTTTTTACTTGCTACTGCCAGATCGATACATTTCTCGAGCGAATATCCCGGAGCTTCCAGCGAGAACTGCTTACGGACATCCCAGAATTTCTGGGCGAGTTTCTTCGCACCGGCTTTAACCTGCTCCTCATCGTCACCGTAAACCATCACGGTTCCTTGGTTCCGTGGGTTGTCTCCCCAAACATAACCGATCCAGATCCCTGCGTCTATCACTCCGGGCATGGCTTCAACCTCGGGAACCAATGCGTACAGCGATTTCGCAGGCTCGACGCGAGTACTCGACCATTCGCCGGATACTAGGACAGGAACAGCAACCCATGCCTTGTATGCCGGACGTCCTTTCCCCGACTCAAGACGTTCCAACAAATTGACGACCCCTCGCCGATGCGATTCGCGAGAATCCGCATGCGGTGCTTGACGATAAGTCGTAATCAAATCGGAGTTGAGAGCTACCAACCAAGACGTATTTCCGTGAAGGTCCATCGTGGTGGTAGTCAAGACATCGTTTCCGATCAAGCTACGCACCTTCTCCATGAATTCACCCTCGGGATCGGCTACGCCTTCCACGCTACAAGCTCCGTGGTTATAAAACCAGAAGGCGTCATATGGCATATTGGCCTTGATCATCTCCAATGTTTTTTCCACAAACGCATCGTACGATTCTTTTGTCACGGGGCCTCTTCCACCGCCATAGCCAATCTGCGTGGGAAGCCAAGTGGCCGCCTGTCCCATTGCGGAGTCTGGGCTGAGATAGTCCGGCATTCTTACGGGGTGTCCTACGAGCGGTTGCCTATTCGGGACGAACACGCTGTTTTCTATCTGTATACCGGCAATACCGATACGAGGTTTTTTCTTCTGTCCAAAGGTCTCTCCAACGAACGATACGGCCAAGAGACAGATTCCGAGCAATACTAAATTCCTATTCATACTATTATGATTTTTGCGAATTGTTATTTCCTTATTAATTAGTTATTAAACCGTCACTAATATCAATCTCGGTTTGAGGTATAGGCAATACTTCCGCACCGGCGCTGAAAGGAGTCTTAGCTCCAAATTCCGCCTTCTTGGTTCCGTTAAATACTTTCTCGCCCCATCCTACACGTACCACGTCAAAGAACCGGAAACCTTCCATTCCGAACTCCAGATGACGCTCATTCATGATGTCTTCAAACAATTGGCTTCCTGTATGGTTCTTAGGAGCCAAGTTGACATGACTTCTTACCTCATTCAGATACTTTTGCGCATTAGCGATATCGCCGCTGAAATAACAAGCCTCGGCATAGTTCAAATATACCTCCGCGAGGCGGATAAGCCTGAGGTTCGTGGGTTGATTATTTCCCCGATTCTCCTCTCTTTGCCCGGGCGCGAGATATAGTTTGCGATTGTACCAACCGGTTCGGTCGTCCGTAACGGGTGCCACATCGCCTTTGGCTGCGGTCTCGATCTCTATGGCCTCTTCCGTGGAAAGGAGAGTGGTCTTCTTTCGTATGACATCCCCCTCAGCATCATAAGCGTCCGCCAAGGCCTGTGTAGGTTGCGCGCAACCGAAGCCGATCGTCATGTTTCGGGGCATAGACATCAGCACGTGACGGTTACCGTTATTTACATTATACGAACTTTGGGTGGAAGAGACATACATATTCACTTCTAGAATAGAAGAGGAGCAGTGCTCGCCGTCCAGTGAGAACTGCCAAGCGTAATCCTCCGGAGCGACCAAGCTATACTCACCCCCGCACTCATTCTGGAATTTCTCGAATGCCTTTTTTACCTCATCGTATTTTTTCTCATACAGATAAATACGTGTTTGCATGGCGATGGCCGCGCCTTTGGTAATCCTTCCCGCATAGCTTGACTCGTAGTTAGCCACCTCACTTTTCTTAGGTAATACGCTAACCGCATCGTTTAGGTCTTGCTCGATAACCGAGTATATCTCTTCGACAGACGCACGTCCGAGTCTCTCATGATCGAGATCCAAGACTCCCGTATAGCAAGGAACACCACCAAAGGTTTTCACAAGCTCGAAATAAGTATAGGCGCGAATAAACTTGGCCTCACCGATCATCTGTTCCCTGTTATATTTCGAGAATAGGGCATCGTCTGCCATTTCCATATCCCGTATAAACAAATTGGCCTTATTAATACATTGGTAAGAATACCGATATTTGTTCAAGATCTCGGTATGATCCGCTTGATACTGATAATTCTCCAGCAACGTGAAGGTTTGTGCGTCGTTCGAAGAACCGCTGTAGGTCGCGTCATTCGACAACACGTCGCCGAAACATTGCATTGACCATGTGTAACGGAAGTCCTTCATGACGGAATAGACAGCGGTCAGACGCAAGAAAGCTTGTCTTTCCTCTGATATCTCTCCAGCCTCCGGACTTCCTAACGGAGCTAAATCCAAATCTGCACAACTGCTGAATCCTGTTAAAATCGCTAGTACGATTCCTATGATATATTTGTTTTTAAACATGACATTATAAATTTTAAAAAGTAACATTAATACCTCCGGTGAATGAAATGTTCTGAGGATAGATACCGTAATCTATGCCTCTAGACAAAGAGCTGGACTGACCCACTTCCGGATCCATACCCGAGTAACTGGATATCGTAAACAAGTTCTGGCCGCTTACATAAAAACGTACTTTTTGTAGTTTTATCCTCTGCGTGAGAGAAGCGGGCAGGGTATAACCTAGCAGGGCGTTTCTCAAGCGGAAATAAGTCCCGTTTTCTACGTACATGTCCGAGAAGCGGTCATTGTCGTTTACGTCCGTAGCCGTCAGGCGAGGGATGTCCGTATTTGTATTATTTGGCGTCCAATAGTTCATTAACGCTCTATCCTTGTTCGTTATATCGTTCGGGAAGTAGGTGTAATAACGCATCGCGTTGAATATCTGATTACCGATTGTTCCACCAAACTGCAAATTGAGGTCGAAGCCTTTCCACGCCATACCCATGTTGATACCGTATATGATATCCGGAATAGGATTACCGATCATGCATCTATCACTTGAGTCTAACTTGCCATCGCCATTCGTATCTACGAACAATACATCGCCCAATTCGGCATTAGGTTGGAAATCCGCCCGCTTAACGGCATTCAACTGTTCCTGTGTTTGGATAAGCCCGTCTGTCTTATAGCCCCAGAACGCGCCGATAGGCATACCTTCATTCGTATAGGTGAGGTACATGCTTCCGTTTCGGAATGGTCCATCGGAGATTGGTGTGCCACCATTCAATTTCGTCATGCGGTTACGGATGGTCGACATATTTACTCCCACGTTGTATTCGAAACCGCTTTCGGTCTTGTCTCTCCACTCGAGATTCATCTCGATACCGCGGTTGTTCGCCTCGCCGATATTAGTGTAGGTGTTGCTGGCATATCCCATATAGATAGGCATAGGAGCGGCCAGCAGCATGTCCTTCGTTGTCTTGTAATAATACTCGAAGCTGAAGACCATGCGGGTGTTAAAGAAGCTTGCGTCAAGACCGATATTCAGAGATTCCGTGGTCTCCCATTTAATATCCGGATTGCCCAATCTGCTCACGGCAATACCTTGATACAAGGTCTCATTCTCTCTCGCTCCGAATAAAGCGCCGTATTGCGTACTCAATGACAGCAAACTACGATCCACATAATTGGTGATATTCTGATTTCCGATCTGTCCCCAGCCCCCGCGGAGTTTCAAGGAGGAAACCCATTCGGCGTTCAATTTCTGGAAGAACGGTTCGTTGTCGATTCTCCAACCTAGAGCGAACGAGGGGAAGTTACCCCAGCGATTCTTGGAAGAGAATTTAGAGGAGCCGTCTCGCCGGAAAGTGGCCGTAATAAGGTATTTGTTATTGTAATCGTAGTGTAGGCGGCCCAGATAAGACATCAAACCATATTCCGTAGCGCTATTGCTGGCCGTGGTCTTGTTCTTGTCCAGCGTAGCGTCTATATAATGCAGGTTATCCGACTCTCCGATAAGATCTCTCGCATTTACGCTCAAGGTTTCCTGCTTACCCCATTCGTTGGTATAACCTACGAGAGCGGATATGGAGTGCTTCTCGGCAAACGTTTTCTCATACGAAAGGGTATTCTCGAACGTATAGTAGTGCCCTTTGGTCTGCGACTTCGATAAACTACTCTCTAAATTTCTTTGGCTTGAGGATACCTCATAGACAGGCGAGAAGGTTTTATTGTCTACCCTTCTGATTTCCGCTCCGAAGCTACTCTTGAACTTCAATCCTTTTATAATCTGCCATTCCCCATACATATTGCCGATGAAAGCAAGTTTCTCCCGTTGATTATCCCGATACATGATACTTGCCAATGGGTTATAGTAGTCAATATAAGGAGAGTAACCATATGAACCGTCTGCGTTTTGGGCGGGAGTTACCGGATCCAAACGGATCGCGTTACTTACGACACCATAGTCGGAGTCGTACACATTACTACTGTTGCGCTCACTAATACTTGCGTCGGTAGATCTTGCGATCGATGCGTTGGTACCCACTACCAAATGATCTTTGAGCACCGTTTTTTCCGTGCTTTGACGGACACTGAACCGTTCGTAGTTGGATTTCTTGATCGTTCCATCTTGGTTTATATAGTTCAAGCCCAGATTGAATTTATAGTCGTTCTCTTTACCACCGCTTATGCCGACACTGTAATTATGCATAAAGGCCGTATGCGTAATCTCGTCCATCCAATTGGTGGAAACATTACGATTAACAAGGGCCAAATTGATGGGAACGCTCCTCACTGTGTTCAACTGCTCCTGATAGTCGTACCATTCCGGACCTGACATCAAATCGAGATTATTCAATATTTTGTTCATACCCCAATATGCGTCGAGCGTAACGGTGGTTTTTCCAGCGGCGCCTTTTTTCGTAGTGATAAGGATTACGCCGTTCGCACCACGGGAACCGTAGATAGCGGAAGCGGAAGCGTCTTTAAGCACCTCCATAGACTGTATATCCGATGTGTTCAGGTAGTTTATATCCGTCACGGGCATCCCATCCACGACGAATAATGGTTCCGCGTCGTTTACCGTACCGACACCTCTGATACGGATCGTGGCGGCGGAACCCGGAGATCCGGAACTGGAAGTGACGGATACACCGGTAGCCAAGCCTTGCAATGCGGTAGAAACATTGGCCACTGCTTGGCGAGCGATTTTCTCCTCGCTCACGGACGAGATAGCCCCCGTGATATCACTTTTCTTCATCGTACCGTAGCCAATCACTACCACCTCATCCAACTTTTGTGTGTCCTCTTGCAAGGAGATGCTTAAAACCGATTTATTGCCTACCGAAATCTCCTGGTTCATATAACCGATATAGGACACTTGCAAAATAGCGTCTTTGGCTACTTCCAACGTGAATTTTCCATCTATATCCGTTATTGTCCCGTTTGTTGTCCCTTTTACCATCACATTGGCGCCAATTATCGGCATACCGGCAGCATCAATCACGGTTCCGGTGATCTGACGGATGTTTTGTTGCGGGGTGGATACGATTGATGGTTTCTCTATAATCTTGATGTCGCTTTTAATGCGCATGTTTGGGGAGTGTACGGAAGCGTATACACCTGTGGTAAAAATAAATAGCGGGATTGAGGTTAACTTCATGACTCTGCCCAATTTAGTTTTTGTGTTTAATCGGGGGTTAGGATTCCCCTTACAAATTTCATTCATACATTTGTAATGTTTTAGTGTTAGTATTAATTGATTTAAAGGCGTTTAGAAACTTGTTTGGCTGAATTATGTTGCCATATCTTCCAGCCAGTTTCCCTGCTAGATATGGTTCATGATGGTTCCTGTTTCATAGGCTCTCCTTTCTTTAAGATTAACTTTAGTAAACTGAATATGTTTATTTGGTTGTTTGATTTGCAATATTCGTGAAAAAAAACGACACCTGCAAGCAAGTCTCTGCTAATTTAATATTGTGTATTCAATCGATAGAAGTCATTAATACGGCTTAATTATGTCAATTTGTCATTTCTCTCTCCTTCTGCTTCTCGTATTTGAGATAGGATAGTGTGTGTGTTTATTATATGCGATTCTCCGGTTGTTAAGCTCTGACGAATAGAGTGTGTATGAAGGAAAATACTTGCAGTTTGCTTTCTTTTTATCAATATCCGCCGAATTATTATATCTCTTGTTTCTGAAAACTAATAAATGCCTCCTGAATGATATTTGAAAATCAGTCGACTTTTTTGCCGTTCTAGAGCGCAAAGGCTCTATATAGTCTCGTTTTTCAGTGTACAAAAGATTGAGATTAGGAGTAGACCCCAGCTAAATTAGAGCAAGTGCCGGATAATCCGAACTAGATGCCGGGTAGATGTCGGTTATCTGCCGGGAAATAGAAATTATAAGCCGACTAAATACATACAAGTTCAGGATATATCCTAAAAAATGTGCTATTTTGGGTACTAAAGTTCCATAATATTGGTTTAAACATAACTGTTTTGAAAAAGTATGTGTTTAAAATATGTTTAGAAAGTAAACATTATGATAGTGTTTCGGTAATTCTTTTTGCATTCAGATAGTATGAGTTACATTTGTCAATTCATTTCAAATATTATTTAAAAACAGAGAGATATGGATGAGAAAGGATTCGTGGAAGGGGTGAGAAGGTATATGTCCCAGTTACGAGAGGAAAAGCGTTATTCCTCCGCCAAAAGTTATCAGGATGCGTTGAACTCCTTTATAAAGTATAGTGGAACAGAGAACATTTCCTATTCGGATATCAATAAGGCCAATCTTCACCGATATGAGGCTTATTTGCTGGAGAAAGGCTGCATGTGCAACACGGTTTCCACTTATATGCGTCGTATCCGTTGCGTCTATAACAAGGCGATCGAAGATGGTGATGCGGAATATATCCCTGGTTTGTTCCAAGGAGTTTTTACGGGAGTGGAGAGTAAGCGCAAGAAATCCCTATCCTTAGAGAACCAACATAAGTTGATGACGGTGAAGGTAGAGAGTGAGGTGCTAAGGGAGACACAACTGGTCGTTTGTCTGTTGTTTCAGTATGCAGGAATGTCGTTCGTGGACTTCGCCCACCTAAAAGAAAGGAATATCAAAAACGGGATATTGGACTATAATCGGCAGAAGACAGGCACACCGATGAGACTGGAAATTTTGGATACGGCAGAATTGATGCGCAAGGAATTAATGGGTGACAAGAGGCCGGCCTCAGGCTATTTATTCCCTTTTTTGAGTGGAACGAAGACGGGCTATGAGGCATATCTCGAATACAATGCGGCCCTATCCCGGTTCAATCGAAATTTGAAGGCGTTGAAAAAGGCCGCTGGAATAGCATCGGATGTTACCTCTTATACGATCCGCCATTCCTTCGCCATGGCATTGAAAGAGCAAAATGTCCCTATAGAAATGATCAGTGAATTATTGGGGCATAAGTCCATCAAGACCACCCAGATTTATCTGAGAAGTTTCTCTTTGGAAAAAATGACAGAGGTGAATAGCACTTGCTTTGGTTGTGTCTATAATTATGTGTCGAAAGTGGGATGAGGCTACTTAGTGAGTAGCGTTTGTTTCACGCCGCAAATGTAGTAAAAAATAACAAAAAACAAGCAATCATTAGGGTTTGTTTGTGTTTCCAGTTGGATTCTCGTTAAATATTCGTTCTTATTTCTGATGTATAGACATGGCAATAGAGACGAAATGGCCTCGTATTTCCGAAATCATCACGTCCCCCCCTAAAATCGAACATACATTCTTGTAGAGATGGGTATACCCCGTCTCATCCCCTCTAAAAGATGTTTTAGATTACTGTCAGACGGTGGGAGATGGAGCATGCTCCGTCTCTACAACTGGGTAATAACCATTCTCCCACCTTTTGCGCTACTCACTAAGTAGCCTAATTTCTCACATGGCGAAAAAGGGTTATGGTGTATATATCAAACTATCTCTTTTAAGCAATCAACGAGATGCGAGCGAATGTTGTAAAAACGGTTGTAAATTCGGTACCTCATGAGGGTATCGACGCCGTAGGCGTTGAAAGAACCATTCCTGAAAACCCGTTACGGCGAAAATCTGATCAGAAACATTGGTACATCGCTATCGTCAACAACAAGTCCGAGAAACTATGCCGTGACAAGCTGGAAAAGCGCATAGCCAGTCAGCCGGAAGGCGAGAAGGACTATGAGGTTTATATAGCCTCCCAAAAAGAGATGTGTCTTCTGCCAAGCGGCAAGCGTAAGCAAGTAGACCGGATCGTCTTCCGTTCCATTGTATTCATCCGTTGCACCGATGTCTTGCGTAGGAAGGAGATCGTGCATCTTCCTTATATCAAACGTTTCATGGTAAACATAGCTGGCGAACGGTCTGGAGGCATACGCCCCGTAGCCTTCATTCCGGATGAGCAGATGGTGAAACTCCGTAGGATGCTGGACGATTCCGAAGAGCCTGTCATTATCGATCCCCGTCCGCTGCCTCTTGGAGCGAGGGTACGCATTAACGGCGGTAAGTTGCATGGTCTAGAAGGTAACGTGCTGGAAGTGGAGGATGGCAATCTTAACTTTGTGATCCGTGTAGATCTACTGGGATGTGCCAAAGTAAATATCACCCGTGACCTGCTAGAGCTATTATGATACACATAGATGGATACGCACTACGGTAAAAAAGAGGATAGATCCGGAGTACGCCTTATCTCGTTGTTAGGAAACCATTTGAAAGAGATTCTTAAGCGAGAGTCGGATAATCGTGCCTTCATCCATCTTTACTGTACGGGTCCGTATTGGGTGGCGTTCGAGAAATCAGCTTACCTGTTACGCCAAATATCTTCCCGTACCTTAGTGACCCCGTTAAGCCTCACCACGTACCCGTTTCCAATCGTGATGGTCTCTTGGACAGATGGCGAGTTACGTTCCTATACACGTAACCATCTTTTCCATCGCGAAGGCAATGACTACGGTCGGTTATCCGTCCCTACTCGTACGCTTGACGGTTACAAGGAGTGGCATAAGGAAGAGGTGAGGTATTTTCCGATGCAGGAAGTAAAAAACACGTCCATGGATCGTGACATGGAGATTGATTAAAGATACTTCTGAGGTTCAAGAGAGCCTCCAATCAAGAATATATTATCGCTAGGTCGCAATTAGAAAATGAGAATTAGGCGGCCGATATCGATCAAGAGGTCAGCTATCTCTAGTAGCGAGGAGAGTCCCTTTTTCTTTAACCGATAGACTAGACTCTTGCTTTAGCTTATACCACTCCAACCACTTGAGAGGTTCGGTCGCTTATTATTATAGTTAGATAGATATGAATAAAACAAATATGGAAAAGGTGAAATATCGTTATAATCGCTGGCGTTTAGCGCTGGGGCGTCTGGTAAATTTGCGGTATATCAACCGCTGGATCATTTTTTGTGCGGATCTTTTCATTTCCCTATGTGTATCTTTGATAGGAGTGCTGGGATTATTGTCCATCATGCATGTATACATAAGCGGGATCAGTGTATTAAAGGTAGGAATAGCTTCCTTTGTGGCCAGTATCCTTTCTTTTCTTACGTTCAAGGTTTATCACGGGGTGATCCGTCATTCCACGCTACGTGGACTATGGAGGATTGGTGGTGTCGCCATCACAAAATCCATCCTCATGTTCATACTGCTTCATCTTTTGAGGGCGGATTTCAATTCCTCTATATATTGGGTGGGAGGGATAACCGATTGTATGTTGACGATTGTTCTGCTGATCACCTTACGTGTATTCGTGATTAATGTATATAATAGCGTGTTGTCCCAACTTGGAAAAAAGCGCAAGCGTGTACTGGTGTTCGGTATGGATGAGGATAGCGTGATGATAGCCACATCACCCAACCGGCAAGTATTCATGCAAAATTATAGCATCATCGGCTTCTTGACGTTTGGTAGCGCTAAAAAGAACCTTCGCATAGCGGAACTTCCCGTTTACCAGATCGAGGACATTGATGACTTGTTGCGTCTGATCCCCAGAAATAACTTGGATGGTATCCTTTTCCCGAATATAAAGACCGTCCGACGAGAACGTGATCGTTTGATTCATTATTGCGAGCAGGCCTCCTTGAAGCCTCTCGTGGTTCCTGATATGGAGGAGGTCCATGAGGGCGGAATGAAGCGTTCAGTCCGTGAGATCCGTATTGAGGACTTGCTGGGTCGTGAGGAGATCAGTATAAATCTGGGCGAAATCGGTCTCTTATTGAAAGATAAGATGATCCTTGTTACGGGAGCGGCCGGTAGCATTGGTAGCGAGATCTGCCGCCAGCTGGCGCATTTCCCGATCAAGAAACTGATCTGCCTTGATGCCGCCGAGACTCCGATGCATGACTTACGCCTGGAATTGGAGGAGAAGTATAAGGAACTGGATTTTGTACCTATCATAGGCGATGTCCGGAATCCGGACCGTGTAGATTACGTATTCCGCAATTGGCATCCCCAGGTAGTATTCCATGCGGCAGCTTATAAGCACGTCCCCTTGATGGAAGAGAACCCTTGCGAGGCTGTTCGTACCAACGTGTTTGGTACCCGAGTGATAGCGGATGCCGCCGTAAGCTATGGTGTAGAGAAATTCGTGATGATCAGTACGGATAAGGCCGTTAATCCAACGAATATCATGGGATGTAGCAAGCGCCTCGCTGAGATATATGTGCAGAGCTTGAGTGTGGCGATCAGTAAGGGGGCTCTAGCGGGAAACACTAAGTTTATCACGACCCGTTTCGGTAATGTATTAGGAAGTAATGGCTCCGTGATACCTCGTTTTCGCGATCAGATCGCCAAAGGAGGCCCAGTTACGGTAACCCATCCCGATATCATCCGCTACTTCATGACAATCCCCGAAGCCTGCCGTTTGGTGTTGGAAGCCGGTACGATGGGCAAGGGCGGCGAGATATTCATCTTTGATATGGGTGAGCCGGTCAAGATCGCTGACTTAGCGAAGCGTATGATCGAGCTTTCTGGTTTGCAGGTGGATAAAGACATAGAGATTAAATACACAGGTCTTCGTCCCGGTGAGAAATTATATGAGGAACTATTGAGCAACAAGGAGAATACGAAGGAAACCCCTCATGAGAAGATTCGTGTGGCAGCAGTCCGGGAGTATGCCTACAAGGATGTGGTAGAGCACATTGATCTATTAGCTGAATTATCCCTTCATGTACATATTCTTCCTATGGTGAGAGAGATGAAATCCTTCGTCCCCGAGTTCAAGAGCCAAAACTCTCAATTCACGAGATTGGACGGAGTGAATTAGCAATTTAGTTGGTAGTTATAAATCTGAATTATAAATGATTATCGCAGTAGATTTTGACGGAACAATCGTTGAGCATAAATATCCGGCGATAGGGAAGGAGATCCCTTTCGCTTTCGAGACATTGAGAAAGTTACAAATAGAACACCACAAGCTGATCTTATGGAGTGTGCGAGAGGGTAAGCTTTTGGATGAGGCTGTCACCTTTTGCCGAGAGCGGGGCTTGGAGTTTTACGCCGTGAACCGAGATTACCCGGAGGAAGAGAAAAGCCTGAATAACCATTTCTCCCGTAAGCTGAAGGCCGACATTTTTATTGATGACCGTAATCTTGGTGGTCTCCCGGACTGGGGTATGATTTATGAGATGGTGAGTAAAAGACTTTCCTATGAGGATTTAATGCGGAAATACGAGTCGGAATACGAACCGGAGAAACCGAAAGGCCTTTTCTCTCGTTTGTTTCGCTAAATCCATATCATTCTGTGTTCAATGAAATAAAAAAAGATAACAAAATAATATGAAAATCAAAAGATTACTACTTTTATTAGCTTTACCTCTATTGGTAGCGAGTTGTACTTCTTACAAGAACGTACCATACCTCCAAAACCCAGAGGCAGTGAACGATTTTGAGGAGACCCTTCCATTGTATGACGCAAAGATCATGCCAAAAGACTTGTTGAGCATCACGGTCAATACGACAGACCCGAAGGCTGCGACCCCATTCAACTTGACGGTACAGACTCCAATCAATGCGGCTTTGACAAATATCAGTACGACCACGCAACCGACCATGCAGCAATACTTGGTGAATAATAAAGGAGAGATCGATTTCCCTGTTATCGGTCGCTTGGAAGTGGGTGGTCTCACCAAGAACGAGGCGGAGGACTTGATTCGTGAGCGTTTGAAACCTTATTTGAAGGAATCCCCGATCGTTACGGTCCGTATGGCTAATTACAAGATCTCCGTGTTGGGTGAGGTGGCCCGTCCGGGTAGCTTCACGATCGGCAACGAGAAGGTGAACGTTCTGGAGGCTTTGGCGATGGCAGGTGATATGACGATTTACGGTGTCCGTGATAACGTCAAGCTGATCCGTGAGGACGTGAACGGTAAGCGTGAGATCATTAACTTGAATTTGAATAATGCCGAAGTCGTGACTTCCCCGTATTATTACCTGAAGCAAAACGATATTATTTACGTGACCCCGAACAAGACGAAGGCTAAGAACTCCGATATCGGTAACAGCACGACCCTTTGGGTAAGCTCACTCTCGATTCTGGTATCTATTGCCGGCCTGTTGGTAAACATACTTAAGTAATTGAAAATTGAGAATTGAAAATTAAGAGAGATGATAGACGAACGGATAAATAATAACACTGGGATAGAGAACGAGGAACAAGAGATTGATTTGGTCGCTCTTTTATTTAAATACCTTTTTTATTGGCGTTGGTTTGTGGCTAGTATATTGATATGTTGCATCGCCACTTACCTGTTTCTTCGTTATCAAACGCCTGTATATAACATTTCCAGTTCCGTGTTGATAAAGGAGGAGGATAAGCGAAGCGGTTCGGGCAACAATCCGTTGGCGGCCATTCAAGACTTGGGAATGTTTTCCATGACAAATAATTTTGATAACGAGGTGGAGATATTGAAATCCCGTACATTGATAAAAAAAGTCGTGAACGACCTGAATTTATATGTTCGTGTAGCGGAAAAGCGAGCGTTCGGTTATGCGATGCCTCTTTATAAGAATAGTCCGGTGCGGATTTATATGACACCAGAAGAGGCCGATAAATTGGAGGAGCCGATTAAGCTGGATCTTACATTTACAAAAACAGGAAAATTGTCTGTTAAGGCTGAATATGTGCAAGATAAGGAAGAGCAAGAGATAGAACAGGCATTTGATCAATTGCCGGCGGTGTTACCAACACCTGTGGGTGTTTTAAGCTTTACGCGAGGCGATACCTTGTATATGGAAGAAGAGGAAATCGCTTTACGTGTTACCATAAATACGCCGACGGAGACCGCCGAGGATTATATGAAAGACTTGAGCGTGACCGCCTCTTCCCAGACCACGACGATAGCGAAGATCAGCGTGAACAATACAGTAAAGGAGCGAGGCGTGGATTTCGTGAATCGTTTGGTTGCGTTCTATAATCAAGACGCGAACGATGAGAAGAATGAGGTAGCTCAGAAAACCGCCGAGTTCATAGAGGAGCGTATCGGTATAATTAACCATGAGTTGGGTACGGCGGAGAGCGAGTTGGCGGATTTCAAGCAACGATCCGGTCTGACGGATTTGACAAGTGATGCCCGTCTAGCCTTACAAGAGAGTTCCAAGTATGAGCAGCAACGTACGGAGAACGCTACACAGATCAGCTTGGTTCAATTTCTGCGTACCTATATCAACGATCCGGTCAACAAGGAAGAGGTAATTCCTGCAAACGTAGGGTTACAGGATCAAAACCTCACTAGGGTGATTGAACAATATAACACGATGATCATCGAGCGTAAACGTTTATTACGTACCTCTTCGGAAAATAACCCGGCGGTGATAAACATGAACACCGGCGTTGAGGCGATGAGACGCAATGTCGAGACAACCGTGAATAGTGTCTTGCGAGGACTACAAATCGCCCAGAAAGATATTGAGCGTCAGGCTAGTAAATTTGAGAGCCGGATTAGTGATGCTCCAAAGCAAGAGAAAGAGTTCATGACTATTTCTCGCCAGCAAGAAATCAAGGCGACTTTATATATCATGCTGTTGCAGAAGCGGGAGGAAAATGCGATCACATTGGCAGCCACGGCTAATAATGGTCGTATTGTAGAGGAACCATTACCCGGGAAGGATCCTGTGGCTCCCAAGAAGCTCGTGTTTTTATTGGCTGCGTTTGTGGTGGGCCTGTTTATTCCGGTGGGAATCATCTTTGTCGTGGAATTATTGAAATATAAGATCGAGAATCGTGGCGATGTGGAGCAATTGACGAATGTTCCGATTTTGGGCGAATTGCCCTTGTGTGGTCATAAATCCTCCGATAAGGGAGCGATCGTGGTGCGTGAGAATAAGAACGACATGATGGAGGAGACCTTCCGAGGTTTGCGGACCAATCTGCTCTTTATGCTCCGGAAAGATCAAAAGGTCATACTTTTTTCTTCTACGCAGCCCGGAGAAGGTAAGTCTTTCGTGACCGGAAATCTCGCTGTCAGCTTGGCTTATTTGGGAAAGAAGGTGGTAGTGGTTGGTATGGATATCCGTAAGCTGGGCTTGAATAAGGTCTTCGATTTATCGAAAAGGCAGGAAGGAATATCTAATTATCTGATGGATCCGGAGGATAAGGATCTTTTTGATCTTGTGCAGCCTTCCGGCATCAGTCCGAACCTGGATATCCTTTTAGGAGGAACGATTCCCCCGAACCCGACGGAACTGGTAGCCCGTGATACCTTGGAGAAGGCGATAGAGCAATTGAAATCCCGTTATGACTACGTGTTGCTGGATACAGCCCCGATCGGTATGGTAACTGATACGGCCATAATAAGCCGTGTGGCCGACATGTGTGTTTATGTCTGCCGTGCGGACGTGACCCCGAAAGCCGCTTTCTGCTACATTAATGTTCTTAGGGACGAGCATAAATTTGACAAGTTGGCGGTAGTGATCAATGGAATCGACCTGAGCAAACGTAAGAACACCTATGGTTACGGTTATGGTAAGAAATACGGTTATGGCTATGGTAAACATTATGGTTATGGATACGGCTATGGGTATGGTTTTGAGGCAGAGAATAAGAAAAAGGGGTGAGTCTCTATCGAATTATTAAATTATAATCTTTTTTAATCGCAATTAAATAATATGAATATACCCAAAATCGATATAATTGTACCAGTGTATAAGGTCGAGCCATATTTGAGAAAATGTGTTGATTCTTTATTGAATCAAACTTATGATGATTATATAATCTCTTTGGTAGATGATGGTTCTCCAGATGAGTGTCCTGCCATCTGTGATGAATATGCAATCAACTATCCGGAAAAAATCAGGGTTTATCATAAGCAGAATGGGGGATTATCAGATGCGAGGAATTATGCGGTAGAAAGATCAAAATCAGAGTTTGTGATTTTTGTGGATTCCGATGATTGGGTATCGGAGCATTTTATTCAGAATCTAGTTGAAGGACTCGCCTCTAGTGAAATTGATATGGTGGTTTCTCCGTATTACAGGGCAACAGAAACATCGGAAGGAGTTTCTATACGATTGAGTATGCCAACAAAGGCTCCTTGTTGTATGGGAGTGGAAGAAGCTCTAATAGAGTTATGTAGAGAGGAATATTATGGGAATCATGCTTGTTCTAAACTTATCAAACGAAGCTTGATCCTAGCTTATTTATATCCGATAGGTAAATATTTTGAGGATTCTTATACTACATATAAGCATATTGCTCATTCAAGAAAGGTGTCATATATACCTAATCCCGGGTATTATTATCTCCAACGTGAAGGTAGTATCGTACGCTCTGAATTTCAGAGAAGGCATTTAGATCTCATTTATGCAACTCAAGAAATGGTTGAGTATATGATTGACAATGATTTTTCTCGAAGAACTATATCGTTTGGGGTATATAAATTATTCAGAAGTGCTCATGCGACATTTATCCATGCTAGGAAAGAGTCAGATTTTAATGTAATCTATGATGAGGTGCTTATGATTTTAAATCGATATAAGGAATATTTTTCTGTTATTGATCAATCATTAAAGGAGACGATAATTCATAACATAATGATCTTGAATCGTCCATTGTATCATTTTATGATTCTTGGTAAGAAAAAATGAGTAGTTTTTATTATGATATATATTGATAATGTTTTATATATGATTACATGATAATGGTAAGACGATATATAGGGTTTTGGTTGTTTTTGATCTTAAATGTGATTTTTGTGTTGTTTTTCTTGGTTAATCAGTCTGAATTTATAATAAGTGCTCTTTTTTTAGTGTGGGTAAATATGACTATATATTCTGTAAGAGACTTGAAATCAAAAGGTATGCTATTTGCTTTTTGTGTGGCTTTTTTTTCATTTCTTATGGGTAGGCATTTACTATCTTATTATTTTGATTATGAGGTGGAAGCCTTTTCAGAAGACGTTAATACACATGCGGAATTGTGTATGTTGCTGAGTTTGGTGACCGTTTTTTTTTCTTATATGTTCTTTTATGTGCGTAATAAGAGGAAAAATAAACAGAGTCATGGTGGATATGTTTTACCTGATAAATATATAAAATTTATACGCAAATATTCTCTTGGAATATTTTGGTTCGCTTTAGTCTTCTCTGTAATCTATGCAATATTCATTGTAGTTCTGGTACATACGATAGGCTATTTGGCCAGCTATACGATCGAAGGAAAGGAGATGATGAGAGGCAATTATTTATTGTTGACACTCAACAGAATAGAGCAGGCTCTTCCTGTTGCTCTCTGTTGTTATCTAGCAACATTGCCAGATCGGAAGTCTTGTAACAAAATCTGTGGGTCTTATTTTCTATACTTGATTTTTACACTGCTAGGAGGGCAAAGAGGACCGTTTATCCTAGGGGCTTTATTTTTGATGATATATTATTTCTATCGAAATAAAAGAGATGGTGAAGTATGGGTAAAGAAAAGCTGGGTAAGAATAGGACTGATATCTTTTCCTTTTTTACTTGTCGGGTTGGGGCTTTTTTCTAAAATACGAACTGGAGATCAGATAGAATTTAAAAATATAGGTGACTCTCTTGTGAAATTTGTATATAATAATGGAGTAAGTGTTAATGTGATAAAAAGATCTTATGAGTTAGACTATAAATTAAGATCTGATCGATTTTATTCGATGCATTTTCTTCATGATGGTATCTTTGGATTAGTTTTTGGTTCTGATGGTACAGGTAATAATGCTGATAAGGCTACCGAAGGTTATCATCTAGCTCATGCGCTTCCATATTTAATGTTCCGTGATAAATATCTTGAAGGAGCAGGGACAGGTACAAGTTATATAGCTGAATTGTATCATGATTTTGGTTATATTGGAATAGTATTTGGAAATATAATTTATGGATTTATGTTGGCGTTATTAGCTAAATTTGATAAAAATAAACCATTTAACACATCGATGAAGCTTTTGATTATAACTCGACTTCTTTGGGCGCCACGTGGAGGATTTACTGAATTTATTACAATGTTATCGCTTCCTGCTACAATCTTTATATATGTTGTTGTTTTTGTTAGTGTATTTTTTGTGTTTGGTGTTCCACGGAAACGCTGTGCTAAATTAGTATAGACTAAAAATAATTTTTAATTTTAATAGTTGTGAGTGTTTCTGAAAACAATAGGCGTATTGCTCGTAATACGTTACTGCTTTATGGAAGGAAAGCTGTAACCATGTTGATTGCGCTATATTCATCAAGAGTATTACTGCAATATTTGGGAATTGATGATTTTGGATTATATGGACTTGTTGGTAGTATAATTCTTGTTTTTACGTCACTTAAATCAACATTTGCTGCATCTGTTCAGAGATTTCTAAATGTAAATAAGGAAGAGAGTATTGCAAGGGAAAATGAAATTTTCTGCATGGGGATGATAATTCATGTGCTGATTGCTGTTGTCTTTATTCTATTAGCAGAGATTGGAGGTGCGATATTACTCCCAAATCTTAATTTGAATTCTGAAAAACTAATTGTTGCAGGATGTATACTTCATTTTACTATATTTTCGGCAGCAGTCTCTATAATTACAGTTCCTTTTGATGCTCTTGCTATGGCGAATGAGAAATTTGATGCGTTGGCTGTTATTTCTATTATAGATTCTGTTTTACGACTTTGTGTAATATTTATTCTGTCATTTAGTCCGATTCAAAGAGTTGTATTTTATGCGATATTACTTTTGTGTGTAACTATTGTACATATTCTTATGATAGGAGGGTATTGTTATAAAACTTTTAAAACTACAGTGAAATTTCATTTTGTAAAAGATAAAGTTTTATTTAAACGTATGACAGCTTTTGCAGGATGGAATTTCTTTGGTAATTTGGGGTACTATCTCACGAGTGAAGGTGTGAATTTTATTCTTAATATATTTGGTGGAATAGTAGCTAATGCTTCACGTGCAATCTCTTATCAAGTGAAAAATGCGTTACAGACTTTAGTGAATGATATAACTGTTGCTTTTCAACCTCAGAGCATGATGGTTTTTTCAACAGATAAACAACGTTTTTATAATCTTCAATTTTTAGCGACTAAAGCGAGATTTGCTATATGCGTAGTTTTGGGCTTCCCTCTATTTTTATTCATTCCTGAGATTTTGCAAGTTTGGTTGGGAAAACAACCGGAAGGAGCTGCGACCTTTATAAGATGTATTCTATTGTTTGTGGCCATACGTTGTTGGCATGATGCTATTGACACGACTTTTAAATCGGCTGCATGCATGCGAAATTATCAAATATGTGAAATGTTTATTATGCTATTTAACTTACCTGTATCTTGGCTTATGCTTCATTTGAAATTACCTCTGTATAGTGTGTTTATAGTAATGTCTGTTATTGAATTTGTGAATCTGATAGCAATAATGATGTTAGCATATAAGGAGTTAGATTTTATAATAGGGGATTATATTAAGGAAGTAATTATACCTTCGGTATTTATAATTTGTATCATGGGTATAATATATCTAAGTTGTTCTTTTTTTGATATACGTCCTTTTGGATGGATTGAAATGTTCTTTTTCTTAATAGGTGCATTTAGTATTGCGATTGGATTGATTTTTATGGTCTTGTTCTCTCGGATTGAAAGAGAAAAATTAGTGTCCATGATGAAATATAAATAATATTATTGTTGAATAATACTGTTTTATTGATAGATGGTAAATGTTTTTTTGATATAATAATTTGAAAATGAGAAATCTAATCCTTCTTGCAAACTTTTTTCCTTATGGTAATGGTGAACCATATTTGGAAACTGAGGTGAAATATTATGAACAGTATTTTGATCGTATTTATATTTGTTCATTGCAGTTAAGAAAAAGAGATCTACAATCTCGACGAGAATTACCTTCAGATAAATTTGAAGTATTCCCAGTTGAAAAAGCACCTAACTATGTTTATCTATTTAACTCACTTAGAGTTTTAGGAAATGCTAATCTTTATAAGGAATTGTGGAAGCTAGGTAAAGAGAAAAGAATGTCTTTTCAGCGTGTGGTGCGTCTGTTTGTTTATCTTAGTCGTTCGTATTATGAGGCTGGAAAAATAAAGAAATGGTTCAAAAGAAAAGTGACTTTTGATAATCTTGATTGTGGGGTTTTGTATTCATACCGTTTTGAATATCAACCTTATGTTGGATTACTGATTAAACAGGTATTACCCAATTTTAAAATTGTAGCTAGAGGGCATGGATTCGATTTGTATGAAGAAAGACATCAGGAACATTATATTCCTTTGCGTGAGTATTTATTGGAAAATCTTGATAAAACGATTATGATTGCACAAGATGGGGTTAATTATCTTGTGGAAAAATATCCTGTCTATAAGGAAAAAGTAATACTTTCTCGTCTTGGAACTATGGATCAAGGTCTGGCAATTCTTCCACAATCAATGGATGAATTTCGACTTGTCAGTTGTTCTACGGTCTCTCCTATAAAACGAATACATCTTATTGTGGAGGCATTAGCCCAAATTAAGAATATTCGAGTTCGATGGGATCATTATGGTGATGGCCTTTTATTGTCTGATATTAAGTGTCTTGCCGTAAAATTGTTGCATGGAAATATTCACTGGCATTTTCATGGGTATGTAGATAATCAAACTTTGATGTCTATTTATCAAAAGAAACCATACCATTTGTTTCTCAACGTTAGTTCATCAGAAGGAGTTCCTGTTTCTATCATGGAAGCCATGTCTTTTGGAATTCCTTGCGTAGCAACAGATGTTGGAGGAACTAAAGAGGTTATTGAAAATTATAAAAATGGGATCTTATTGTCTTCGGATTTTAAGCCCAAAGAACTTGCAGGTTGGATTATGCTTTTTTTTAAAATGGATGAAAAAGAATATCTGCTGTATAGAAATAACGCTCGGACAGGTTGGGAAGAATTTTATAATGCGGATAAAAATTATCGTATATTTTTGAACTTTCTGAATAATATGTGATTAGATGTGATTTGCTGTAATAAGAAAAATACATATACCCTAAAAATCTTCATATAAGTTTAATACTATATTTATTACTCTAATAGATGAAAAGAATAATGATTTTGGGAGCAAGTCTCCTCCAGCTTCCTGCTATAAAGAAGGCTAAAGAAATGGGTCTGGATGTAATTGCTGTAGACATGGATCCGGATGCTGTAGGGTTTAAAGAAGAGGGGATAACGAAATTGCAGATTAGCACGATAGATACACCCCGAATCGTAGAGGCTGCTCGTACTTATCAAATAGATGGGATAATGACGCTTGCTTCCGATATGCCTATGCAAGCGGTCGCTGCGGTGTGTGAAGAGTTGGGATTAATAGGTATTACCCCTCAAACGGCTCTTAATGCGACAAATAAGGCCGAAATGCGTAGATGTTTTAAGGCGCATGATGTTCCTATTCCTGAGTTTTATATAGTTAGTGAGCTTGATGAATTTATGGAGGCGACCAAACATTTTACGACTAAATTTATAATAAAGCCTGCTGATAATTCGGGGAATCGTGGGGTGAAACTTATAACAGATATAGCGGAAGAACAGGTTTTGATCCAAGCTTTTGATTATAGCAAAAAGTACAGTAGGGATGGGCGAGTTCTACTTGAAGAGTATATGGAAGGCGATGAGTTTAGTGTAGAGACAATGAGTGTTGATGGAGTATGCCATGTGATTCAAGTTACGGATAAACTAACTTCTGGTGCGCCCTATTTTGTAGAAATGGGACATACGCAGCCTTCCATGTTTGCGGAAGATATTAAAATGAGGATATCGGAAGTTGCAAAAGCAGGGATTAAAGCATTAGGTATCAATCATGGTCCTTCGCATACGGAAATAAAACTTACGTCTACTGGGCCTAAAATAGTGGAGATAGGCGCAAGATTGGGTGGAGGATGTATTACAACACATCTTGTTCCGCTATCAACAGGGGTAAATATGGTAGAGGCCAATATACGTATAGCTTTAGGAGAAACTCCTGATCTATGTAAGAAATATGATAAAGGTGCGGCTATTCGCTTCCTGCAACCTCTTCCAGGTATTTTTAAGTCGGTAGAAGGTGTAGATGAAGCCAGAGGTATCTCAGGCGTTATTGAGGTTGGATTTATGAAGAAAATAGGTGAAGTTATTCCGGAGCTATCTAATGGACTTGATCGAGTAGGCTATGTTATAACGCAAGGTAATACCCGTGAAGAAGCTGTAAGATTATGTGGGCAAGCTGTCAAAAAGATTAAATTTGAAATGGTGTAAATTATGTATAAAAGTTTTTTTAAGCGTTTATTTGATATTTGTGGTTCACTTTTAGCTATTCCTTTTGTTGTTATTATCGGCTTATTTGTAGGTTTGGCAATTTATTGGGAGGATAAAGGGGATGTATTCTATCTTGCTTCTCGACGTGGTCGTTATGGAAAGATATTTAAGATGTTTAAATTTCGTTCGATGAAAATGAATGCTCCAGATATTCGTAATTCGGATAATTCAACTTATAATTCTCCGGATGATCCAAGAGTTACTAAAGTGGGTAAGTTTATACGTAGAACTTCTATTGATGAATTACCTCAATTTTTCAATGTGTTGATTGGGGATATGAGTTTTATCGGGCCGAGACCTGTAACAATAGATCGCTCTTTTGAGGAATATGATGAAAAACGTAAGATACGTTTGGATGTACGTCCTGGAATTACTGGATATTCACAAGCTTATTTTCGAAATTCTATTTCAAATGAAAAGAAATTAGAGAAGGATGCTTTCTATGCTCGGAATGTCTCTTTTTGGGGTGATCTAAAAATTATTTTAGCAACAATTAATACAGTTATATTTCGCAGAAATATCTATAATAAAAAGAATCAATAATGAATGCTCAAAGGAAACGTTTACTCATATTAGGGGCCGGGCGTGGTCAAATAGGTTTGTATAAAGCAGCTCGTGAGATGGGAGTGATAAGCATTGCAGGGACAATGCCTAACAATAACCCTCCTTGTATACCATTGGCTGATGAGGTATGTTATATGGATATTCTTGATCCGGATGAGGTAGAGAGTAAGACTGCCGATTTACGATTTGATGGTGTGGCAACTTGCTGTCTAGATCGTGGGTTGAAAGCTCTTGGACGATTATGTGATAAACGCTCATTGCCGGGATATTCAGAGGAAGTCGCAGAGCTTTGTAATGATAAGTCAAAAATGAAACTTCGATTTAGTAAATATGGTGTAAATACGGCTGCATTTAAGCAAATATCTTCGGATGAAGATTTATTAGATGCTATAGATAAAATAGGAGGGTATCCTGTGATTATCAAAGCTACAGATCTAGCTGGTAGCCGAGGTATTTATAAAGCTAATAATGAGGAAGAAGCTTTTGAGGGATTTTATAAAGCAAAGAATGTCACTAAGGTTGATTATGTGCTTATAGAGAAATTCTTACAAGGGCGTGAATTTGGGGCACAGGCTTTTATCTCTAATGGTGAAATTCTTTTCGTCATGCCCCATGGTGATATACTTTACCAAGCAGATACGGCTGTTCCTGTAGGACATTATGTTCCTTATGAATGTTCAGATGTTCTTCGAGAAAAAATGACAGAAGAGGCTCGAAAAGCCATAAAGGCTATAGGGCTTGATGATTGCGCTGTTAATATTGATTTTATCGAAGAAGATGGTGTAATATATGTATTAGAGTTAACAGGACGAATCGGTGCTAATTGCTTACCTGAACTTGTAAGTATTAATTATGGACTAAATTATTACAAGATGGTGATTGCGGCAGCTTTAGGTATTGATCCGGTAGAAATATGGAATCAACGTCAAGTTGGTCAAGCTGGTTTGTCGAAAATGATAATTTCGCCAGAGCAGGAAGGAGTCTTGGAAGACATACGATATGTAGGTGAAAGAGACTCCTATATTTATGATTTGACATTCTTTGTACGTCCAGGTTCAGAGGTGAAGAGATTTGCCAATTCAAGTCATTGCTTGGCCCAAATAGTAGTAGAGGGGCAAAATCTTGAAGAGTGTGAGAGAAAAGTTGATTTAGTCACATCTAAAATAGAGATGAGACTAAAATGAGAATTATAAAGAAACGGGATATTTGATCGAGAAATAATTTTAATAAAGATGAAAAAAATACCTTTTTCACCTCCTGATATAACAGTGAGTGAGGTTGATTTAGTATCGGGTGCCCTTTATTCCGGTTGGATTACAATTGGTCCGAAAACAAAAGAGTTTGAGCGTAAGATCGCTGAATACTGCCATACTGATAAAGCTGTATGTTTAAATTCCGCTACAGCTTGTATGGAGTCTATATTGAGAGTATTAGGTGTTGGTCCCGGTGATGAGGTGATTACCAGTGCTTATACGTATACCGCTACCGCTAGTGTGACTTGTCATGTAGGTGCTAAGGTGGTTATGGTGGATACGGCTCCTGATTCTTTCGAGATGGATTATGATAAATTGGTGGAAGCTATAACCCCTAATACAAAAGTGGTGATCCCTGTGGATCTAGGAGGGGTTATATGCGACTATGATCGGATATATGCGTCGCTGGAAAGTAAACGACATTTATTCAATCCTGCGAATGAGATTCAGAAATTGTTTGGCCGAGTAATTGTTTTGGCAGATGCGGCACATGCTTTTGGTGCTCAATGGCATGGGAGGATGTGTGGCGAGGTGGCTGACTTTACATCTTTCTCTTTTCATGCGGTAAAGAATTTAACGACTGCTGAGGGAGGAGCGTTGACGTGGCGTACTATCCCGGGTTTGGATAATGAGGCTTTATATAAGCAATTCCAGCTTCTTTCGTTGCATGGGCAGAATAAAGACGCTCTTGCAAAAACACAGCTAGGGACTTGGGAGTATGATATCGTGGCACCTTATTATAAATGTAATATGACTGATATCATGGCTGCTATCGGTTTGGCTCAATTTGAACGTTATGACGGGATGCTTGCTAGACGCCAAGAGATTATCCGTCGTTATAACGAGTCTCTGAGATCTTATCATGTGCAAACTCTTAATCATTTAGATGGTGATCATATCTCCAGCGGACATTTATATTTGGTAAGATTGTTGGATAAATCCTTGGAACAACGAAATGATATTGTTATCAAAATGGCTGAACGTGGGATAGCGTGCAATGTACATTATAAACCTTTACCTATGATGACGGCCTATAAGAACTTAGGCTTTGATATCGCGGATTATCCAAATGCTTACAATCAATACCATAACGAGATTACTCTTCCTTTACATACCTTACTTTCTGATGAGGATATTGAGTATGTGATCTCTAATTTTATCGATATAATCTCCCAATAAACACATATAATAGCCCGGGATGATAAATGAGAGCAGTCCGTCGGAAAGATCTGGGAATCGACGACAACAAGCTGCGGTAGTTTTTCATAATTTATTTGGACGTAATAAGGTACTTAAGTATTTTGGCTGAGAAACAATTGTAGAGTAAACTTGTTTCATCAATAAAAAACAAAAGGGACAACCTTTTTTATTACTAAGTACAAACCGGGTCATATTAGACTGAAAGTAGTCAACAAAATTCATTAAACTTTTGTTTTCTCTAAGAGAAACTCTTATTCGCTTCGCTTCCTACATCTATTACCTGCGGAATCGACATGCGCTAGATGCACGACACCAGCGAACCATAATTATGATTCTTTTTTTTGAGATTCTCCTTAAAATATGGTAGATGCATACTGATAATTGTAGATGCTTTTTATCTACAACCAATATGCAATCTGTTTATTTATAGAGTTTTGATAGGGAGTGGTAGATGTTGTAGATGTTTTTATAAAATCAATTCCTTACGTAAACTTAGGGAATATCGGATAATTTATTTTATCCTAAAACAATGTGGGCTAAAAAGTATATGATATCTTTGCCTTCCTATGGTAAAGCTTGAATATCTAAAAAAGATATGTGTTCGTTGGATTATATTGGCGATTTTTCTTGTCGCTATATGGATCGTGATGGGAAATCCCAGATTAGGCGAATGGTATTCCCGTTCGATTTATCCATGGGTATCGGGTATGCTATCTCGTTTCTCCTGCTTGTTCCCTTTTTCCGTAGGGGATTGTTTTATTTATGGTAGCATTGCCGGGTTATTAGGGTATCTGTCGTATGCGATTATAAGGAGGCGGAGGATCGGGAGGACAATAAGGCATGTCGTGGAATATCTGGCATGGGTGTATGTCTGGTTCTATATCGCTTGGGGATTGAATTATTTCCGGGAAGATTTTTTCACTCGTACGCGAACCACTTATGTGCCTTTTTCCTCGGAACATTTCCAATCCTTCTTGGATGCCTACACGGATTCCCTGAACGCCTCATGGGTTCCGATAGAGACGATCGATCGGGAGGTCGTGAAAGAGGCGGTGCAGGAAGGGTATCGGGAATTGCCTACTCGTTTCGGGCTTACCACTCCCGGAACCTATCTTCATCCTAAAACGATGCTGTTCTCCCGGTTGATGAGTGGAGTAGGGGTGATGGGATATATGGGACCGTTTTTCACGGAGTTCAATTTGAACGGCCAGCTCTTGCCCGTGCAATATCCCGCCACTTACGCCCATGAGATGGCTCATGTGCTTAGTATATCCAACGAGGCCGAGGCTAATCTATACAGTTATTTAATATGCACGGGTTCTTCCGTGCCGGAAATCCGGTTCTCAGGCTACTTCTCTTTGCTGCCTTATGTGCTGAGCAACGCATATGTGGCTTTGGATAAGGACGCTTTTGAGGCATGGAAGAAAAGATTACGCCCCGAGATCAAGGACTTGTATAATGAGAAAGTCGCCTATTGGCAATCCCTATACAGCCCGTTGATCGGCGAGGCGCAAGACGTGGCCTATAATCTTTTCCTGAAAGGCAATAAGATACCTACTGGAACTGCTAATTATTCGGAGGTGATCGCCTTATTGATCGCTTTGGAAGTTAAATGATTTATTCATCATTTAACTTCCTCCAAATAAAGCACCCGGCTCGAGTAATCATTCTGTTTGTGATAATCGACAATGTGATTATAAGGGATTTCCAGTCCGTTCGCCATGAGATATTTCCCGGTGAAAGCTTTACCCTCGAAGGCCAGAGGCTCGTTGTCGATCCGGTTCAGCTCGCGGACTCTGTATTTCTTGTCTGGGGATAATCCGTTCATCTTTACACGGGGTAAATGCTGGTTGACAAAATGCTCGGTCTTCCACCAGTAAAATACGGCTTTGTCTTTCTCCGGTGAAGTGTACATCAAGGAGGCTACTCCCAAACCATCATAAGGAGAAACCAGACGGTAGATATCGCCGAATTGCACGATGGGGCGGATCGTCTTATAATCGACGATCGCCTTGCGGCAAAGCGTTTTCTCTTCTTCCGTCATATTCTTGGGTTGGATCTCCATGCCCAAACGGCCGCTCATCGCTACGTCGATCCGATATTTCAAGGGAATAACCCGGAATGTTTGATGGTTGGGGGCGGCGCTGATGTGTGAGGCCATGGCGATAGCCGGGAAAAAATAAGAAGTACCCCATTGCATATAGATACGCTGTAGGGCATCGGTATTGTCGCTTACCCAAAACTCATCGAAGTAAGGCATGACCCCGTAATTTGCCCGGCCTCCACCGCTGGCGCAAGCCTGTAGGGTTAAATCCGGGTATTTGGCTCGGATACGCTCACAGACTTTCTTGAATCCTTCGTGATATTCGATATACATATGGCTTTGCTGATCCGAAGGCAGATATTGGGAGCCATGGTTCAGGATGCTCATATTGGCGTCCCATTTGATATAATCGATCTCCGGGTATGTTGTCATCAAGTTGTCGACGATACCGAATATGAAGTCTTGCACCTCGGGATTGGAGAGATCAAGAACGACCTGTGTACCGCCACGCCCCAAGACGATTTCCCTGTTTGGAGCTTTCAATACCCATTCCGGATGCTTCTCGTACAATTCGCTTGTCGTGTTGGCCATTTCCGGCTCGATCCAGATACCGAATTTAATACCATGCTTGTTGGCGTCGGCGATCAGGCCCTCGATGCCTCTTGGTAGTTTTCGGGCATCAACCATCCAATCCCCTAAGGACGAGTTATCTTTATTACGAGGATATTTATCGCCAAACCAGCCGTCGTCCATGACGAACAACTCGCCGCCCATAGACTGGATATCACTCATCATTTGGTCCATACCTTCTTGATTGATATCGAAATATACACCTTCCCAACTGTTTAGTAAGATTTTCCGGGCGGTCGCTCCATTCGCTATCTTATGTTTGCGTGCCCATGCGTGGAAATTCCGGCTGCTTCCGCTTAAGCCGTCCTTGCTATAAGTCAGCGCCAATTCCGGCGTCCGGAAACTTTCTTTGGCTTTGAGGGTGTAAGCCGAGTTCTCCTCGTTTATTCCCGCGAAGAAATGGTGATGGTCGCTATCATCCGTATCGAAGAATAATTTGTAGTTACCGCTATAGCATAGGGCGACGCCAATAACGGAACCGGTGTTTTCCTTTGGTTTTCCGTCTAGGGAGATCATCACTTCGGCGTGGGCGGTATGGGAGTTGCGGATACCATCCTTGTTTTTTATCATCTTGATGCCCGGTCGTAACGGTTCTTGTGCCAATTGAGCCTCGTTTGCCCATGAGCCGTATAAGTGGGAAACCCATAAGTCTCCTTTCCGGATCGGCAGATAAGCGGAAGCGAAACGATTGAGGGTGATCGCTTTTTTCTCCTCATGCGTGATCTCTGTCCAAGTCTCGATGATATCGGCGTCCGGATAGGTTCTGTAACAGAGATTCATATAAAAAGGATACACTTTATCTTTTAATCGGATCGTTGTGATATCTGCTGTTTGCTCTTTTCGTGTATCTACTTTTATGACTTCCAGTTGAAGGGTCATATTCCCGTCGCCATGGGTAACGGACAATGCGCTTTCGGAGGGGCAATTCAAGCCGTAGACCGGATAAGCGGAAAATGTTTTCTGCTCGGTCTTGAGCAAGGTAGCCGCGTCGGAAGTGGATAACTTGTCTCCATAGTAGATGAATCTTACCTCTCCGCCGACAGGTGCGTCTAGCAATAATGAGGTATTCCTCGTGGAAATCAATACGTCTTGTGCCCATAAACTAGTGGTCAATAGGAAGGCGCAACATAAATAACCGAATTTACTCTTAATGTTCATTTTATTAGTAGGTGTTAGATTTAAATTCAGGGGCAAAAGTAGGAGAGAGCCGGTAGGTTTCCTAATAGGATTTTATCAGATACTGTTACTTTTCTGCTTTAACTAAAATTTGTTTCACGCAGAAGAAACCTGTGCTTTCATTAATGAAAATTCCATATTGTCTAATTCGAAAGAAATCACTAACTTTGCGGCAATTTTTTAGAAGCAAGATAAATACATCGCGATATGAGTAAGAAATTTACCGAATATTCTAAGTTTGACTTGTCGAACGTAAATAAAGAGGTGCTGAAGAAATGGAAGGATGGAGACATCTTCCATAAGAGTCTTGAAACAAGAGAGGGACATCCTACATTCGTATTCTACGAGGGTCCTCCATCCGCAAACGGTATGCCGGGTATTCACCATGTTATCGCCCGTTCGATTAAGGATATTTTCTGCCGCTATAAAACCATGAAGGGATTCTTGGTGAATCGTAAGGCGGGTTGGGATACACACGGTCTGCCTGTCGAGTTGGGCGTGGAGAAGGCTTTGGGCATCACGAAGGAAGATATCGGTAAGAAGATTTCTGTCGCTGAGTATAACGCCGCTTGCCGTAAGGACGTGATGAAGTTCACGAAAGAGTGGGAGGATCTGACGCAGAAGATGGGTTATTGGGTGGATATGGAGAATCCGTATATCACGTATGATAACCGCTATATCGAGACCTTGTGGTATCTATTGAAAGAGCTTTATAAGAAAGGTCTTTTATATAAAGGCTATACGATCCAACCGTATTCTCCCGCCGCGGGTACGGGCTTGAGCACGCACGAGTTGAACCAACCAGGCTGTTATCGTGACGTGAAGGATACGACTTGTACGGCACAGTTCCATATATTGGACCCGAAACCGGAGATGGCACAATTCGGCGATCCTTATTTCTTGGCATGGACAACGACTCCTTGGACGTTGCCTTCCAATACGGCGCTTTGCGTAGGCCCGAATATTACTTATCTGGCTGTACAGACTTATAATCCTTACACGGGTATCCCGATGACTGCTGTTATAGCGAAAGATTTATTGTCTGCTTATTTCAATCCGAAAGCCGCTGAGCTTTCTTTGTCTGATTACAAACCGGGTGACAAGCTGGTTCCTTTCAGCGTAGTAGGTGAGTGGAAGGGTTCCGAGTTGGCCGGTATGAAATATGAGCAATTGATCCCATGGGTAAATCCGGGTGAAGGTGCATTCCGTGTGATCACGGGTGATTTCGTTACGACAGAGGATGGTACGGGTATCGTACATATCGCACCGACGTTTGGTGCGGACGATAACCGTGTGGCGAAAACATTCGGGGTTCCTCCTTTGATGATGCAGGATAAGGATGGAAATATGCGCCCTATGGTGGATATGACCGGTAAGTTCTATAAGCTGGAAGACTTGGCTCCGGAGTTTGTACAAAATTGTATGAACGCTTCTGATTATGATCCATGGCAAGGAAAATTCGTGAAGAACGCTTACGATGATACGAAGACGGATAAAGATGAGACGTTAGATATAGAGATCTGCATGATGCTGAAGGCCCAGAACCGGGTGTTCAAGATCGAGAAGCATGTCCACAATTACCCGCATTGTTGGCGTACTGATAAGCCGGTATTGTATTATCCGTTGGATAGCTGGTTTATCCGCACGACCGCTTGCCGTGAGCGCATGATCGAGTTGAACAATACGATCAACTGGAAACCGCAGAGCACGGGTACGGGACGTTTCGGCAAATGGCTGGAGAACTTGCAAGACTGGAACTTGAGCCGCAGCCGTTATTGGGGTACTCCGTTACCGATCTGGCGTACGGAAGATGGTAGCGAGGAGAAGTGTATCGGTTCCGTGGTAGAGCTGTTCGGCGAGATCGAGAAATCGGTGAAGGCCGGCTTTATGGAGTCTAACCCTTATAAGGACTTCGCTCCGGGAGATTATACGAAGGAAAACTACGAGAAGATCGATTTGCACCGTCCGTATGTGGATGATATTATCTTGGTTTCCGCTTCCGGCAAGCCGATGAAGCGTGAGACAGACTTGATCGACGTATGGTTCGATTCCGGCGCTATGCCTTATGCCCAGATCCACTATCCGTTCGAGAACTTGAAGGAGTTCGATAATCGTCAGATCTATCCGGCTGACTTTATCGCTGAGGGTGTTGACCAGACACGCGGTTGGTTCTTTACCCTGCATGCTCTGGGCACCATGATCTTTGATAGCGTGGCTTACAAGGCTGTCGTGTCTAACGGTCTGGTATTGGATAAGAACGGAAACAAGATGTCTAAACGCTTGGGCAACGCTGTTGATCCATTCTCTACGATCGAGAAGTATGGTTCGGACCCGTTGCGTTGGTACATGATCACGAACGCTTCACCATGGGATAATATTAAGTTTGATATCGATGGTATCGAGGAAGTTCGCCGTAAGTTCTTTGGTACATTATATAATACGTATTCATTCTTTGCTTTGTACGCGAACGTGGATGGCTTCGACTACTCCGATCCGGATGTGGAATGGAGCAAGCGTCCGGAGATTGACCGTTGGATCCTTTCTCTGTTGAACAGCTTGGTGAAGGATGTGGATGGCTACTTGGAGGCTTACGAGCCGACTCGTGGCGGACGTGCTATCTCTGATTTCGTAAATGATAACTTGAGTAACTGGTATGTGCGTTTGAACCGCCGCCGTTTCTGGGGTGGTGGTATGACGGAGGATAAGTTGTCCGCTTACCAGACTTTATATACTTGCTTGGAGACAGTGGCTAAGTTGATGGCTCCGATCGCTCCGTTCTATGCCGATCAGTTATTCTTAGACTTGGTCGCTGTTACGGGACGTGAGAACGTTGAGTCCGTACACTTGTCCGATTTCCCGGTTTACGACGAGTCTAAGATCGACAAGAATTTGGAAGAGCGTATGCAAATGGCTCAAGATGTTTCTTCTATGGTATTGGCTCTTCGCCGCAAGGTGAATATCAAGGTTCGCCAGCCGTTGCATACGGTAATGATTCCGGTTGTAGACGCTCATCAACAAGAGAGTATCGAGGCCGTGAAGAACCTGATCTTGAACGAGGTGAACGTGAAGGAGCTGAAGTTCGTGGATAATACGGCAGGTATCTTGGTGAAGAAGATCAAACCGGACTTTAAGAAGTTGGGCCCGCGCTACGGAAAGATCATGAAGGCGTTGGCCGCCACGATTCAATCGATGAGCCAAGAAGATATCAACGCTTTCGAGAAAGCCGGAACGTTTACCTTGATGGTAGATGGACAGGAGGCCGTTTTGGAGCGTACGGATGTAGAGATCATCTCTGAGGATATCCCGGGTTGGTTGGTCGCTAATGAAGGTCGCTTGACAGTCGCTTTGGATATTACCGTAACCGAGGATTTGCGTAAGGAGGGGCTGGCCCGTGAGTTGGTGAATCGTATCCAGAACTTGCGTAAGAGCAGCGGTTTCGATATAACGGATAAGATCCATGTATCCATTCTTTCTTGCGAGGAGATGGATGAGGCGATCCATGATTATAAGGATTATATCGCTAACCAAGTATTGGCGGAATCTATCGAAATCATGGATAATGCGATCAGCGACGCTACGGAACTCGATTTCGAGGACTTTAAATTGTCCGTAAAGATCGAGAAAGCTTAAAAATAGAATAGCATTTCTTGCGGAAGAATTAGGAATGAAATATAGGAAAATCGATAATTATATTATCTTTGCATGCAAAGAAGAAATAATATGATTTTATATTCATTCTTAATTCTTCTTTTTGATTGATATTTGAACGATTGTTGAACCTAAATTTTTTTAGAACCATGGCAGAGAAGACAAGATATTCAGACGCTGAGCTCGAGGAGTTCCGCGCTATTATATTAGAGAAACTGGAAATCGCGAAGAGGGATTACGAGCTTTTGCGATCAGGGGTTACGAATTCCGACGGTAACGACGTGGCTGATACGTCTCCTACATTCAAGGTGCTGGAGGAAGGCGCTTCTACGTTATCGAAGGAAGAGGCGGGCCGTTTGGCGCAACGCCAGATGAAATTCATCCAGAATTTGCAGGCCGCTTTGATCCGTATCGAGAATAAGACCTACGGTATTTGCCGGGAGACTGGTAAATTGATCCCGAAAGAAAGGCTACGTGCCGTGCCTCATGCGACTTTAAGTATCGAAGCAAAACAAGGAGGTGCAAAGTAAATGAGATATTCTAAAGGTTGGGGAGCAGTGTTAATCATAATACTGCTCCTTCTTCTTGACCAAGCGCTGAAAATATGGATTAAGACCCACATGCAGTTGCATGAGAGTATAGAGATAACTCCGTGGTTTTATCTCTATTTTACCGAGAATCCGGGTATGGCATTCGGTATAGAGGTGATTGGGAAATTATTCCTTTCCGTATTCCGTATCGTGGCTGTATTGTTTATCGGATATTATTTGTATAAGCTGGTTAAAGAAAATTATAAATTCGGTTTTATTGCCTGTATATCTTTGGTTTTCGCGGGGGCGGTGGGAAATATAATCGACTCGATATTCTATGGCGTGATCTTCGACCATAGTTTCGGGCAACTCGCTACTTTTATGCCGGAGGGAGGTGGTTATGCCTCTTGGCTGCACGGTAAGGTGGTGGATATGTTCTATTTTCCATTGATAGAGACCGTATTCCCGGATTGGGTTCCGATCTGGGGTGGACAGGAGTTCGTTTTCTTCCGTCCGATCTTTAATTTGGCGGACTCGGCGATTTGCGTGGGAGTTTTCCTTTTGTTAATATTTTATCGGCATACTTTGTCGGCTAGCCTTTCGAAAGAAGAGAAATAAATGCGGAGAAAATTACGGATATATGGTATGGCTTTATTAGCCACGACGTTGCTGGCGGCATGTAGTAAGGTTCCGGATGGTATTCTGTCGGAGAAAAAGATGCAGGGTGTCTTGACGGATATGTTGCTGGCTGAGGCCATGGTAAATGTGGATTATAATACTTATAAATCCGATACCATGAAGCTTGCCTTGTATGAGTCTGTATTCCGTAAGCATGATATTACACAAGCGGTGTATGATAGCTCGTTGGTGTGGTACGGCCGTAACTTGGATATTTATATGGAGGTCTACAACCGGGTCTTGGCCGATCTTAATAAACGGATCAATAACTTAGGGGATGTGCAGGCGGACGCTGCGCCCGTATCTAACCGGGATTCCGTGGATATTTGGCCTCGCCGTTCTTATCTGGTCTTGTCTCCTACCTCTGTATTTAATGGGGTGACTTTCGATATACGTCCGGAAACGAATTATTCCTCGGGCAGTAGTTTCGTGCTGGGCATGCGTGTCTGGGGATTGAATAACAAAATGGCTTATAAGCCGGAGGTACGTTTAAGCGCGGACCAAGGTGATACGACCTTGACTGTGAATAGTAAGATCACGAAAGATGGATATCACGAGACGATCTTGAAGACTATACCAACTAAGAAAGTAAAGCGTGTGTTTGGATATATCCGTATGGATAATATGGATACGACTTATTATAAGGTGTATATAGATAGCTTAAGTTTGATGAAATATAACTATGGTAAGGAGCTTGCCGAATTACCTAAGGATTCTATTAAGTAATCTCTCTATTTGTTTATTGTACTTATGAGAAGAATTGCCGCTCATTACGTTTGGTGTAAGCAGGTTTATCGTATGCATTATATCGAACTGGATGATAATGGTGCGTTTCATGGTGTTTACCCGTTGAATGAGGAGATCGCTGGAACCGCTTTTTATGATGGAGTGCTGGTGCCGGTTCTTTCCTCGGAACCGGCGATTGGTTTTAAGCAGGTGATGGGATCTTGGCCGGCGTTAACCGAAAAGATTACGCCGGGTTGTTCAGTCCATATATATCGTTTAAGCGGGATTCCCTTGGCGTCTGCGAAACTCGGCACAGACCACGGCTGTAGCGATGGCCACATTGAGAGACTCTGAGGTGTCTCTTCCTTCCGGATAGTTCGGGATATACAATTTTTCGTTTACAAAAGCCTCGATGGCGGGACGTATTCCATTTCCTTCATTACCCATTATCAAGATACCGTTTCCGGATAAGGTTTTCTCATATAAGTTTTCTCCGCCAAGGAAGGTGCCGTATAAAGGTATGGCTTGGGCTGATTGGGCCTGTAAGAACGTTTCCAGATCGGTGTAATGTATTTTTACGTGGGCGAGCGCACCCATAGTGGCTTGTACGGTTTTTGGACTGAAAACATCGGCGGTATCTTTGCTGCATACGATATGGGAAATACCGAACCAGTCCGCTAACCGGATGATCGTACCTAAGTTGCCCGGATCTTGGATTCCGTCTAATGCGAGAACAAGCTCCTTTTCCGGCGTTATTTCCGTTATATCCCAATTGGGGCGTTTAAAGATCGCGAGTACATCTTGGGGATTTTTCAGGAAGCTGGCTTTACGAATATCATCTTCTTCCGCTACCAATAACTCCTTGGCCGGAATATCGCCTTGTGTAGCCATCCAAGATGGCTTGGCTATTAATAACTCACATTCAAAGGCGGGTAACATATCGGCTACCAATTTATTTCCTTCGGCTACAAAAACATTATTTTCATTCCGGAATTTCTTTAATTCCAGAGAACGGATGTATTTGACTTTGGTCTTGCTTAGCATCTTAGTTCTTTTTACAAAACAAAAGTACGGTAAATTCTTTAAATTCCAGTACATTCGCGATCGTAAAAAGCTTGGAATGATGAATCGATCTCTACGTATATGCTATTTTATCTGTATCGTACTACTGCTAGCCTCTTGTAGTACGACCAAGTTTGTGCCGGATGGGGAATATTTGCTGGATAAGGTGGAGATCGTGTCGGATAACAAGGATTATAAGTCTGCGGATTTAAAATCTTATCTTAGGCAGCAACCAAACTTCAAGGTGTTTGGTCTGATGAAGTGGCAGTTGTTTGTCTATGATTGGTCTGGTAAGAATGAGAAGAAATGGATCAATAAACAGTTACGTAGGATTGGTGAGCCTCCCGTGGTGCTGGATACGATGTTGGTGGAACAGTCCGCCATGGAACTAGAGCGTTTTTACATTAATAAAGGGTATGTCCATGCGGATGTATCAACGACGATCGATACGGCACGCCATAAGAAAGCGGTTGTAACTTACCATATAAAGGCGAACGATCCGTATAGGATACGCAATTACACGATGAAGTTCCCCGATCCGAAAATTGATAGTTTGGCACATCTGAAAGCGCCTCGCCGCTCTCCCTTAGCTTCTGCGTTCCGGTCCTCACAGGAAGAGTATAACCAATTAGTTAAGGAAGGAACTTTATTTGACCGGGATATATTGGACAAGGAGCGGGAGCGTATTACGACCTTACTTCGCTGGAACGGGTATTATGGTTTTAATCGGGATTATTTAGGATATATCGCTGATAGTTCTTTTAACCAAAATGTCGTGGATCTTGATATGTCCATGAAACCTTATCGGAAGGTGTTGCCCAATGGGTCGGTAGAGGATCAGCCGCATCGTCAGTATTATATTAAGGATGTGACGGTCTTAACCGATTATAATCCGATGGGGGTAGGAGAGGACGCTAGTTTCATGGCTACAGATACGATGCTCAGCGCAGGGGTGAATATCGTATATGGCCGGAACGGGAAGAGTATCCGTCCGAGCGTGCTCCGGAGGAGTACTTATATTCGTCCGGGGCAATTATTTAGTGAGAAGAATATAGAGCAGACCTATTCAGCGTTCGCTTCTCTAAGGGCTTTGAGGAATGTAAATATACGTTTTACGGAAGTAGAGGAGCGGGATACGATGAAATTGGATTGTTACATTCTCACTTCTCCCGCGAAGATAAATACGGTGGGAGTGGATTTGGAAGGTACTAACTCGGCGGGTGATTATGGGTTTGCCTCCAGCTTGAATTATCAGCATAGGAATATCTTCCGAGGATCGGAGCTGTTCTCGGCGAGGGTGAGAGGGGCTTACGAGGCGTTATCCGGAAATAAGGCGAATGGCTTTGGTAATTACTGGGAGTTAGGTGCGGAAGGGTCCTTGCTGTTTCCTCGTTTCTTGTTCCCGTTCTTGAGTTCGGATTTTCGTAGGCGGCTACGTGCGTCAACTGAAGCGAAAATAAGTTACAACCTGCAAAAACGTCCGGAGTATACGAGGGCGATTCTATCTGGTGGTTGGAGTTATATTTGGCAAGATCGGGGCAATACACAGGCACGCCATACCTTTAAGCTTGTAGACTTGAATTATGTGTATTTGCCGGATAAGAATATGGACTTTATCAATAGCTTGCCGGATTATATGGTGTTGTATAACTATACGAACCATTTTATCATGAGTTCGGGATATACTTATTCCTTCAGTAATTATTCTCCCCAGAATCGTTTGAGAAACACGCATTCCCTACGTGCGTCGGTCGAGGTCGCAGGGAATTTGTTGAGTGCATTTTCGCATCTTACGGGGGCGAAGAAAAATGATGACGGTTATTATGAGTTGTTTGGTACGGAATATGCGCAATATGTGAAATTGGATTTCGATTTTAGTAAAGGAATCGTGCTTGACAGTCGTAACAAGTTAGCTTTCCATATAGGAGTGGGAGTGGGGATGGCTTATGGTAACTCAAACTATTTACCTTTTGAGCGTGCTTATTTCTCGGGGGGAGCGAATAGTGTCCGGGGATGGTCTGTACGAGAGTTAGGTCCGGGTAGTATGGAAGTTGACAGCACGACTTCTTTCGCTCTTCAATCGGGGGATATCCGCTTGGATTTGAACTTGGAATATCGAACGAAACTTTTTTGGAAGTTTGAATTGGCGGCTTACATAGATGCCGGAAACATATGGACCCGGAATGTATCAGATGAACGCTATAAGGCTGGAAACTTTGATTTCTCTCGTTTTTATAAGGAGATCGCTGTTTCCTATGGTTTGGGACTTCGTTTGGACTTTGATTTCTTTCTACTACGTTTAGATACAGGCTTCAAGGCTTATAATCCTCAGGAGAAAAAGTCTAGGCGTTGGGCGATAACCCGTCCTAATTTCAAGGATAATTTCGCCTTGCATTTTGCCGTTGGTTATCCATTCTAAATTCAATATGTAAAAAAGTGTACTAAAAGTTTGCAAGGAAAAGAAAAATCCTTACCTTTGCACCACGAAAATAAGGATGGTCAGGTAGCTCAGCTGGATAGAGCAACAGCCTTCTAAGCTGTGGGTCCTGGGTTCGAATCCCAGCCCGATCACGAGGGAGATTCTAAAAGAGTCTCCCTTTTTTGTTATAATCAGATGCCAGTTTTTTTCTTTTGCTTGTTTTGATCGTTGTTTATTGATCTTTTATGGAAAACTTTGAGTGTTATCTATCGGTTATTATATAGAAGATTTCGAGATAGAATTTCATAATTTTGTTTTTGATGGGATAAGGGCTATTAAGCAGGATTCCTGTATTTGAGATTAAACAGATTGTAAATATTTAAAAAGTAGATAAGATGGAAACATTTGACGATATCATTAAAGGGGATAAACCTGTATTGGTGGATTTTTTTGCGACATGGTGCGGCCCGTGTAAGGTGTTGAGTCCGACGGTCGAGGCATTGGGGAAGGAGTTGGCGGGACAAGTGCGTGTCCTTAAAATTGATGTAGATAAGAACGAGGCACTTGCCAGACAGTTGAGGATTCAATCTGTACCCACTTTGATCATCTTCAAGAAAGGTGAGATCGTATGGCGCTCTTCCGGCGTGATGGACTACGGAAGCCTTTTACAGAAGGTGCAAAGCTATATTGATTAAAAGCCGTTCATCGGGATCAATACCGTCGGGATCAATAAAAGGAATCCAAGGATCACTAGGACAAGGATGAACTTCCATGCCCATTTGAACCATTTATCATACGGGATACGGCTTACTCCTAGAACCGCTATCAGGACACCTGATGTGGGAGTTATCAGGTTCGTGAAGCCATCGCCAAACTGAAAGGCCATGACGGTGGCTTGCTTGGATAAACCGATCAACTCCGAGAATGGGGCCATGATAGGCATGGTAAGGGCCGCTTTGGCGCTTCCGGAAGGAATCACTAGATTGATAAGCGTTTGGATAACGTACATCATCCCGACCGTAGCTACTTGTCCCAGGCCTTCCATCCCTTTCGCTAGGTTAAAGAGAATCGTATCGATCACTTTGCCTTCTTGTAGGATTACGATGATACCTCCTGCCAAACCGACAACCAAGGCGGCGCTCATAATATCCTTGCAGCCCTCTAAGAATAGTTTCACAAGCTCATTCGGATTGCGTCCATTGGCAATTCCCGCCGCTATGCCCAAGGCGAAGAACAAGGTCGCTATTTCCATAATATACCAACCGTAGCCCATTACGCCTGTTATCAAGAAAAAGATCGTGAAGAATAAAAGGTTCAATATATATAAGTGCACGGTTTTCCGTAGGGTAAATATCGAGCAGATCACGAACGCTACGCTAAGAATCGGAATTAAGGGTAGTCCCTTGATTACGCTATTTCCTATTTTTAAGGATGTCTGGGGATAATAGATCGAAAAGATAACGAGTACGATAGTCAATAGGACGAAACTGATCCATGCGGCTTTCGGGGTTCTGTATACGATTTCCAAGGAATTGGTACTATGCAAATCTCTCCAATATTGATCATCCTCATAGACTGGAGACAATTGAGGGTTCTTTTTTACCTTGGCGGCATAACGCAATATCCATGTGAAGCCTACCGCATTGATAATACACCAGCAAACGATGCGATACTCGATACCGGAGAAAAGAGGAATCCCCGCCAAGCCTTGCGCTATACCGATCGTGAAAGGGTTTAAAATCGCTCCGGCGAAACCTAATCCCGCCGCTATAAAAACCATACATACGCCAGTTATGGAATCGTACCCCATAGATATCGCCATCGGGACCAAGACCAGACAAAAAGCGATGGTTTCCTCACTCATCCCGAATACAGCCCCGAATATACTGAAAAGTAACATGATGGCGGTCAATAAGAAATTATCTATGCCTATTTTACGAAGGATAGGGTTGTTCTCCATTTTGCGTGCTTTCCGCAGGAAACTGACTGTTCCGATATCAAATGCCTTACTGTCGTTCACGATCCAGAATGCACCACCGATGATAAGGATAAAGACAATGATATCCGCCTTGTCTACAAATCCTTTATAAAAGGCGGAGAGTACTTCCCAAGTCTGAGGTACGCTTTCCACGGATTCATATACAACGGTTCGCTCTCCGTCCGGGCTGATACTTTCCGTATATTGCCCACCGGGAATAACCCATGTCAATATGGCGCAAAATAAGATGATGTAAAAGATAATTACGTATGTGTGGGGTATTTGTCTCTTTTTCATGATTCTGTTTTTTCGTCTTCTTCTGTTAATATTCCGATCTCGGGAAGGATAGCCCGGGCCTCACGGTCACTAAGCGTATCTACGTCTTTGAGTTTACGTTGGATGGCACGGGTACGGGTACCTAAAACCTCTTCTATTTGCCCGCTGGCGGTTTGCAAGTTCTTTTGGGCTTTCTCGAGCATACCGCCTACTTTCTCGAATTCTTTTTTCACGGCCCCTAAGATCGTCCATACCTCCCCTGAGTGCTTTTGGATCGCCAATGTACGGAAGCCCATTTGTAAACTGTTTAGTATGGCCGCTAGGGTAGTGGGACCTGTTACGACTACCTTGTAGTTTCGTTGCAAGTCCTCCAATAAAGCGGAACGGCGTACGACCTCGGCGTAAATGCCCTCGAACGGCAGGAACATAATGCCGAAATCGGTCGTGGCGGGAGGCGCCAGATATTTGTCCGAAATATCTTTAGCCATCTTCTTGATCGTTGTCTCCAATAATTTTCCGGCTGTCTCGATCGCTTGGGAATCTGCGGCATCGTAAGCGTCTAGGAGCTGTTCGTATACATCTTTCGGGAATTTAGCGTCTATGGGAAGGTATACGAATTCTCGGGCATCATCCCGCCCGGGGAGCTTGACAGCGAATTCAACGACAGCGTCCGAACCTTTCCGGGTATGTACATTCGCCTCGTATTGCTCTGGTGCCAATAACTGCTCCAATAACATACTGAGTTGGATCTCCCCGATATTTCCCCGGGTCTTGACATTACTAAGTACCCGTTTTAACCCGCCTACATCCTGCGCTAAGGTTTGCATCTCGCCCAGTCCTTTTTGTACACTTTCTAATTGTTCGGTGACTAAACGGAAAGATTGCCCGATACGGTCGTTCAATGTCTTTTGAAGTTTCTCATCTACGGTGACTCGGATTTCTTCCAGTCTTTTTTCCGTGTTATCCACTAATCTCTGCTGGCGTTCGTCCAAGGCGGCGAATTTCTCTTTCTGCAACCTGTTAAAAGAATCGATACCACGTTCGAAAGCTTCCCTGAACTCGTTCATGGAATGAGCCAGTTCTTCTCGGTTATCTTTCGCTACCAAACGGCTTTCTTCCCGGTTCAGGCGGAAGTCTTCCCTAAAGTTTTTCTCGATACGGTCGAACGAGCGTTGTATCTCGTTTAGCAACTTTTCCAGGTCTTCTTTGTTATTATTTAGCTGTTTAGGACGCAAAAGGATTTGCATCACGATGATTATAAGAAGTCCGCCGATAATAATCCAATCCATCTGTTTTTGATTTTGACGTCAAAGATAGATAATCTATATTTTGTAACAGCAGTTAAATAGAGTTAAATAAAAGAACATTGTTTATTTTCGTTTGTTTTATCGACAGAAAGCTGCTTATATTTGTGCAGCCAACTTAAGTAAGACTATTAAATTTACATACAAAGATGGCAAAAGTAACATTAAAAGGTAACGAGATTCATACGAACGGCGAGTTGCCGAAAGTTGGGACAGAGGCTCCGGACTTCAAGGGTGTAAAAAGTGATTTATCCGAATTGTCGTTAAGCGACTTGAAAGGAAAGAAAGTGGTGATAAATGTTTTCCCGAGCTTGGATACAAGTGTATGTGCGGCCTCGGTAAGACGCTTCAATAAAGAAGCCGCTTCGCATCCGGATACGGTAGTATTAGCTGTTTCTAAAGATTTACCTTTTGCGCATGGACGTTTCTGTACTACGGAAGGTATTGATAAGGTGATTACATTGTCTGTGTTCCGGTGTTCATGTTTTGAGGATAAGTACGGGATGCTTCTGGTAGACGGTCCGCTGAAAGGGTTATTAGCCCGTGGCGTGATAGTGGTCGATGGAGCTGGTAAGGTGGTTTATGAGGAACTTGTTCCCGAGATTACTACCGAGCCGAATTACGATGCGGCTTTAGCTGCATTGAAATAAATGTAGTAGATTATTGTTTTTCATTGGTTAAAGTTAAGGGTTAGTGTAGGAGGCCGTCGGATGTGAATCCCGCGGCCTTCGTTTTTGTGTGAAGAGGCTAAAGTTTTCCTTCCAGCTCGTCGACGATTTGCCCATCGAAGAGATTGATGATACGGTCGGCGTAGGTTGCGTCATGTTGCGAGTGTGTCACCATGACGATCGTAGTCCCTTCGGCATTCAGTTGACTGAGTAATTTCATAATTTCAAGACTGTTTTTAGAGTCGAGGTTTCCAGTCGGTTCGTCCGCCAATATCAGCATCGGTTTACCTACGACGGCGCGAGCGATGGCGACACGTTGCTGCTGGCCGCCGGAGAGTTGCTGCGGATAATGTTTGGCACGTTGGCTGAGGCGTACTTTGCGCAGGATGTCGAGTACTTGTTGTTTGCGCTCAGCCTTGGGGATGCCGAGGTATTTCAATTGGAGGTCTACGTTTTCCTCGACTGTAAGCTCGTCAATGAGATTGAAGCTTTGGAAGACGAAACCAATGCGTCCCTTGCGATAGCGTGTACGGTCTTTCTCCTTTAGGTGTCCCACCTCTTCGCCTTCTAATAGATAGCTGCCCTCGTCTGGGTTATCTAGCAGGCCGAGAATATGCAGCAGGGTTGATTTGCCGCATCCGCTGGGTCCCATGATGGCGATGAACTCGCCCTTTTTCACTTCCATGCTTATGCCATTGAGCGCGATGGTTTCTACTTCTTCCGTCCGGAAGTTTTTGCTGAGGTTCTTTATTTGAATCATGACTTGTCTTGTTTTTGTGAGAATGTATACCTATTATAGAATGTTGCTTTTATTCGGTCCGGATACTTTTGATGGGGTTACGGCGGGCGACTTTTAGGGTTTGCCCGATGATTGACACGAAAGCGATGGCTATGGTTGCCAAAACTGCCGCGGTTATGAGATACCACGGGAAGGCGATGCGGTTATAGAATGACTCTAAACTGATTTGAACCGCTTTCACGCTGATGGGCAGGGCGAAACAGGCGGCAAGCAACGAGAGTGCCATGAATCGTTTGGAAAGTTCCCATACCGCGCCACTTGTCTCGGCTCCCATCACCTTGCACAAGGCGATCCGTTTGCTTTGCTGTTCGGTGTAGCTTATCGACATGGCCAGCAGTCCCAAGGCAGAGATGAGAATGGAGATGGTCATGAAGCAAAGGACAAGCATCATCATGTTCTTCTCATGGGTTAAATCCTTGTCCATATAATCGTCGATATAATCGGCTTCCAAGTCTTTCGGCATCCCGATCACTTCTTTGGACACTTCCCGGCAAGTACGGCGGATGGCGGCTAAGGCTTCTGCCCGATCGCCTTGTATCTTGACGATTTGACGGATGATGTAGCCTTGTGGATCTAGTATCATAACGGCTCCATGCGAATCGGATAGGGGAGTAGCTAATGCGCTTAGCGAACGATAGTCGCGGATGACACCGCAGACGTTATATCGGTAGCCGCCCTTGTCATCCTTTTTTCCAAAATGGGGTCTGTTGGATGAAAGTTGGTAACGACGGCAAGTCTCTTCCATTACCCAAACCATGCCGGGCAGTGGGTCAGACCAACGTTCTACCACTTCGAAGCCCAACAGCCGGAATGCGGTACTGTCCATATCCGAAAGGTGGAGCCACGAGTATCCCTCTTCTTCCGGTTGTTGTACACCATCGTGACCGGTGATGAAAGGCAGTTTTCGTGCTAACGCTACTTCTGTCACTTGGGGTAATGCCTGTAAGCGTTTCTGGAGGATGACTTGCTTGTCGTAGGTATGTCCTAATTCCCATGTCTTGACAAATACAAGGTCTGTATTATAACCGGTCGGCAGGGTGGCAAGGTGGTATATTTGGAAGGCCATGGTGAGTCCCAAGGTGATGAGTACCGTGCTGATGACATTCTGCACGATGATGAACAAACGGCTGAACAGTTGCTTGTTGTGCATTCGGAAATTTCCTTTTACGATATCTATCGGACTGTATTTGTAGGTGATAATGGCTGGTAACAATCCCGATATGCCAGCGATTCCTACCCATAGCAACAGTGAATAGGCTACTATCGCCGGTGAAGAGACCAAAGTGATCCGGGTGGAGAGCAAGTACTCGAAATAGGGTTTTGCGATGATGGCAACTAAGCAACCGCCGATGAAACAACCGGTTGTGAAGATGGCGGACTCTGCGAGGTAGCGCAATACGATTTGCCCCGCCGAGTCACCCATCAACCGGCGGGTTGCCATTTCATGGGCTCGTTTGCTGGTTTGCGATACAGTTAGGTTGATGTAATTGAAGATAGCCGAGAGGAGCAACACGAATGCTAACGAGAACAAGACTTGTACCTGTTTTCGTGTTCCATTGCGGAAAGGGCCATATTGGTTCAGGGGAGAAAAATAAATCTCGTCCATGCGTGTCACCGAAGAACCCCAAAGGAGCCCGTTCGTACTGTTGTCCTCTTGCCAGTATTCCCAATAGTCTTTATACTGATCGAGTAGTTTACGGGTAACGACATCGGGAGTTGCCCCTTCTTCCAGCGTGATGAATATTTGTGTTGAGCCGAAATTGTCCATTCTAGGATAATTCTTTTCTGCCAATTGGAAAGGAACCAAGATGTCTATCGGTTTCAACAGCTCTGTCGAGCTGAAAGCCGGGAGAACCCCAATGACCCGTAGCGGTGTCTGGTTCAAGTACATCACGGTACGGCCGATCGGATTTTCATTCCCGAATACTTTGTGGGCGAATGGCTCGGAGAGGATGACCTCGTCTGTCCCGATCAGTGCTTTGTTGCGGTCGCATCCGATGAGCGTATAGTTGAGCATCTGGAAAAAATTAGGATCTGCCGCGATGCCGTTTACTTGATAATATTGGTTGTCTACCATGAAGTCGGCCGCTTCAATATGGATCAGGCGTGTCCACTCTTTTATTTCCGGAATGGAAGGGAACAATTCCGGGGCAGTCCCGGTTGTCATACCGATCCCATCTCCATAGCCGACAGCATATAATTGGTGAGAGTACGATTGATTGTTACCGATATTAAATTCGGTGTCGGCATACGAGGTCAGAAGGATGACAACTCCCAGTGCGATAGCTAATCCGAAGAACTGGATGGCTGTGTAGAGTTTGTTGCGGCCGAGAAAGGTAAAGTACGATTTCATATTTTACTTGTTTTTGATACAAAGGTATAGAGCGGTTGGCATCTGGCAAGGGCTTGGATGCCCGGTTGCGGTAGTTTGTATGAAAATCATACACCCGCTTGTATGATATTCATACAGCCTTTTTCCGTACCTTTACCCCAGATAAAAGAGATAAAGAAAAAACAAACGAATCGGATATGGCGAATTACGGGACAATATTGGTGGTAGATGACAATCCGGCGATTCTTACGGCGGTCAAGATCTGCTTGGCCGGTGAGTTTGACAGGGTATTGACACTCGCTTCTCCCGACACGCTTCTTACGGTATTGGCACAAGAGGTGGTGGACGGGATTTTGCTCGACATGAACTTCACGCAAGGGGGAAACTCCGGACAAGACGGCTTGCTTTGGCTTCGGGCGATCCACAAGAAGCATCCGGCTATCCCGGTGGTACTGGTGACGGCATACGCTGATATCAAGTTGGCGGTGCGTGGTTTGAAGATGGGGGCGGCAGACTTTGTTGCCAAGCCGTGGGATAATCAAGAGCTGATCCGTGTCTTAAAAGATGCGATTGATGCCGGGCGTAAAGTGGTTCCATTGGAACAGGTCGAGGCGGAGCATGTGAGCAAGGTGGTGGAGCGTTGCCACGGCAATATCAGCCGGGCCGCCGAATTGTTGGGAATTACCCGGCAGACGTTGTATGCTAAAATAAAAAAGCGATGATGTTGATAGGCACTTTGGGAGTCGTTGTCGTTCTCTTTATCGGATGGTTCTACCGCCATCAGGTATTGTTGAGAGACCGGGCGCATCTGATGCGTGAGGCGATTCGTAACCAAGAATTTACGTTTCGTCTTCCTGTGAAAGGCCTGTTCTTCGGGGAGCGGGCGTTGCAAGAGGCCCTTAACGAGACGGGTAGGGATATCGGGCAGTTGCTTGCCCGCAATGAGGTGGAATCGTGGCAACGGCTGACCCGTGTGCTTACGCATGAGATCATGAATGCCACTACGCCTATCGCCAGTATCAGCCAGGCCTATCTGGAGCATCCCGCGATTGCCGGAACGGTTTACGAGGAGGGGATCCGTGCCATTCACGATACCAGCCGGGGACTTGCCCTGTTCGTGGACAGTTACCGGAAACTGGCGGAACTGCAAGAACCTGTTATCGGAGAGGTCTATTTGAATGATTTTATGGAGGGGATCCGGGCTCTTTATCCCGATTTAGAGTGGCATCTTTCCATTCCTTTGTCTGCTATGATGCGTACGGATCAGAATATGTTGCGGCAAGTGCTGATTAACCTGATCCGGAATGCTTGCGAGGCAGGGGCTACGACCGTGGATGTGCGTTGGAAGAAGGGGTTGTGGGTCAGCAACAATGGTGCGCCTATTCCGGTGGCTATCGAACGGGAGATTTTTATTCCTTTCTTCACGACTAAAAGGACGGGTTCCGGTATCGGCTTGTCGCTTTCCCGGCAGATGATGGTGCGGCAAGGCGGGGATCTTTGTTTGGCGCAGCGCTCTGTGCCGGGTTATCAAGTGACGTTTATAATTTCTTGCGTAGGATAAATTTAGGATAGGATATGAATCGGAAAATACTTCAGCTGGCCATACCTTCTATCGTCTCCAATATAACCGTGCCTTTGTTGGGCCTGGTGGATGTGGCGATCGTAGGGCATCTGGGATCGGCATCGTACATTGGGGCGATCGCCGTGGGCGGGATGCTGTTTAACATGATCTATTGGATATTCGGCTTTCTCCGGATGGGGACAAGTGGGATGACCGCCCAAGCCTATGGGAAACGGGACTTGACGGAGGTAGTCCGGACCTTGCTGCGGGCTGTCGGGGTAGGGCTTTTGATCTCCCTCGGGCTTTTGATCCTTCAATCCCCGATCCTGAGGGGTGCGTTTGTTTTGATCGACGCAACGGAGGAGGTGAAGCGATGGGCCTCTCTCTATTTTAATATCTGTATCTGGGGAGCGCCGGCCATATTGGGTTTATATGGCTTTGCCGGTTGGTTCATCGGTATGCAGAATTCTCGTTTCCCGATGTTTATCGCTATCACGCAGAATATCGTGAATATTGTGGCCAGCCTATGTTTCGTGTTTGTGCTGGGTATGAAGGTGGAAGGTGTAGCGCTGGGAACACTGATCGCCCAATATGCGGGCCTCTTCATGGCGTTTGCTCTTTGGTTGAAATATTATGGGCGTCTGAAAGCGTATATCGATTGGGACGGTCTTTGGGGTGGGGAGGCGATGCGTCGCTTCTTCTCGGTCAATAGTGATATATTTTTCCGGACCTTGTGTTTGGTCGCTGTTACTACCTTCTTTACTTCTACAGGTGCTAGACAAGGGGATGTGATATTGGCCGTAAATACCTTGTTGATGCAGTTGTTTACCTTGTTCTCTTATATAATGGATGGTTTCGCTTATGCGGGAGAGGCATTAGCCGGCCGGTTTATTGGGGCTAAAAACGATGTGGGGTTACGTAGATGCATTCGTTTATTGTTTCTATGGGGAATCGGCCTCTCTTTATCATTCACGATTCTTTATGCGTTTTTAGGGAGGGATTTTCTGGGACTGTTGACGAACGATACCTCGGTCATTGAGGCTTCCGGGGATTATTTCTATTGGGTATTGGCGATCCCTTTATGTGGATTCTCCGCTTTCCTTTGGGACGGTATCTTTATCGGGGCCACGGCTACACGCCAGATGCTTTACTCGATGCTTGTGGCCTCGGCTACTTTCTTTATTATTTATTACCTGTTTTATCGATCGATGGGAAATCATGCGTTATGGATGGCTTTCCTTGGATATCTCTCCTTGCGAGGTGGTATGCAATGGATACTTTGGCGATATAGGAAGATTACAATGCCCATTATAAGCAACTGACAATGCCCATCGTAAGCGGCTTATAATGCCCAGTATAAGGAGCTTATAATGCCCATTGTAATAAATAAAGAAAGCGAGACTTCTATCTGGTTGATAATCAAGTCTCGCCTTCTTTGTTATGTGGAATGATAGTTGTTTATCGTTGTCTGTATGAGATCAATTCTTCTGGGTTGAATCGTCCGATATAACCCTGATGTTTCTCTATCTCAGCCTCTACGTAATTGGTGTAAACAACCGCGGACTTAGCGAACAGCTCCGGCGCTTTCGTCGCGTCTTGGATCAATAGATGAGCCATGATGATATCAGCGGCCATCTCCATCAAGCGGCGAGCCACGAAATCGAGTAATTCCTGATCTTGAGACTCTTTTACTTTCGCCATGCTAGCCTCGAACTTATTAGCCATCTCTACTAAACGAGCCTTCAGCGGTTCCATCTCGGCAGAGCAAGGGATCGCCTCGAATTCACGGATGGTAGCCAGGTAAGACCCGTTTGTCACGTAACGTATGGCCGCTACGGTCTGCAATTGCGTCGTGCCTTCATAGATGGAGGTGATACGGGCATCGCGGTAGATACGTTGGCAAGCATACTCCATCATAAAACCGGAACCTCCGTGTATTTGGATGCAATCATAGGCATTCTGGTTGGCGTATTCGGAATTCATACCTTTTGCCAACGGGGTGAAAGAATCCGCCAATTTGGCGTATTGTTTCTGTTCCTTACGCTCTTCCGGAGTCAGTTTACGCTCACGGGCGATGTCGTCCAGTGCCTTGTAAATATCAACGTAACGAGCGGTTTGGTATAACAACGCACGTCCGGCATCCAGCTTCGCTTTCATGATGGCGAGCATGTCGTAAACAGCAGGGAAGTCGATGATTGCCTTACCGAACTGCTTGCGGTCTTTGGCGTAGGCTAATCCTTCGTTGTAAGCGGCTTGGCTGAGGCCTACCGATTGTGCGGCGATACCTAGGCGCGCGCCGTTCATCAAGGCCATCACGTATTTGATCAAGCCCAGTTTGCGATCGCCACAAAGCTCTGCTTTCGCGTTCTTGTAAACTAATTCGCAAGTAGGAGAGCCGTGGATTCCCAATTTATTCTCGATACGGCGTACGTTTACGCCCCCTTCCTGTTTGTCGTAGATAAACATGGACAAACCACGTCCATCCTTGGTACCTTCCTCGGAACGGGCCAATACGAGGTGAAGATCCGCGTCGCCATTCGTGATGAATCGTTTTACGCCGTTCAACCGCCAGCAATTCTCTTTCTCGTCGAAGGTAGCCTTTAGCATCACGGATTGCAGGTCGGAGCCGGCGTCCGGCTCGGTCAGGTCCATAGACATGGTTTCTCCCGCGCAGATACGTGGGATGAAACGGCTGTGCTGATCCTCGTTGCCGAACTCATATAAGGTTTCGATACAATCCTGTAATGACCAGATATTACCGAAGCCGGCGTCAGCCGCCGCTACGATCTCCGCGCACATGGTGTACGGCGTGATCGGGAAGTTCAAGCCACCGAAACGGCGAGGCATCGTCATACCGTTCAAACCGGCTTTTACCATCGCGTCGAGGTTCTGCTTCGTGCCGGAAGCATATTCCACACGGCCATTCGCGCAGTGAGGACCTTCGGCATCTACGCCTTCCGCGTTAGGGGCGATAATCTCTCCGGTGATCTCTCCGGTAATCTCCAGCACCTTATCGTACGAGTCTATCGCGTCGGCATAATCTTGCGGCGCGTAGTCGAACTCTTCCTTGTCTCTGTACTCGCGTTCCTTCAGCTCGCAAATACGTTCCATCATCGGATTGTTCAAGTGATACTTGAGTTCCGGTATGTCTGTATAATAATTAGCCATCTTTACTTACTGTTCTTTTTGTAATACTTAATCATCTTAGGAATCACCTCTTCTACCGTACCATTGATTACGTAATCGGCGATCGTGTTGATCGGGGCGTTCTCATCATTATTGATCGAAATGATGATACCGGCGTCTTGCATGCCGGCGATATGTTGGATCTGCCCGGAGATACCGCAAGCGATATACAATTTCGGACGCACCGTGACACCGGTCTGACCGATCTGACGGTCGTGGTCGCAGAAACCGGCATCGACAGCCGCACGGCTGGCGCCTACCTCGGCGTGAAGCTCTTTCGCCAAATCGAACAATAAATTAAAGTTCTCCTTGGAACCTACGCCATAACCTCCGGCCACTACGATCGGAGCGCCTTTCAGGTTGTGCTTCGCTTTCTCTACATGACGGTCGATCACCTTCACCACATAGTCTGTCTCGGGGACATACTTCGCTACGTCGTGGCGGATCACTTCACCTTTATAGTTCTCGTCAAGGACTTCTTTTTTCATCACGCCCTCACGAACGGTCGCCATTTGCGGGCGGTGTTCCGGGTTGATGATCGTGGCTACGATGTTACCACCGAACGCCGGACGGATCTGATATAATAAGTTCTCATAGGTAATACCCGCTTTTTTATCCTCGTGCGAGCCGATCTCCAAAGAGGTACAATCGGCCGTCAAGCCGCTTGTCAAGGCTGAGGATACACGAGGACCCAAGTCGCGACCGATCACCGTAGCGCCCATTAAGCAGATCTGCGGTTTCTCCTCCTTGAACAAATTAATCAAGATGGAAGAATGAGGAAGTGATGTATACGGGAATAAACCCGGAGCGTCGAACACATGAACCTTGTCGACGCCAAAAGGCAATACTTGTTTCTCTACACCCTCAAGGCCGGAGCCGGCAACAATCGCTTCCAGTTGGCAGCCTAATTGATTGGCTAGCTTACGACCTTTGGTCAGAAGCTCAAGACTTACATCGGCAACGCTCGTGCCTTCTGTCTCACAATATACAAATACGTTGTTCATAATCTTATCCGATGGTGTGGTTAGCTAATAGTTCGACAATCAAATCCTCTACATCTTGGTCGGAACCGTAGATCGTCTTGCTTTCCTTGGCCTGGAAGACGATGTTCTGGATCGCTTTTACCTTTGTCGGCGAACCGCTAAGGCCGCATTGAACCAAGTCTCCATTCACGTCGGCTACGCTCCATTCCTGGATATCCAGATACGGGCGGGTCTCGTACAATTCCGGGTAGCGAACGGTTGGTTCTCCATCTTGGTGACAGGCGGGTTGTGCGTTCCGTTCCTGTTTACCCATGGCGTATTTGTACTTCTGTACCAGCTTCGCGTTACGAGGACGGCAGGGAGCGGCGGAACCATTCACGGTGATTACGATCGGAAGCGGACCTTCCACAGTCTCGACACCTCCGTCGATATGACGTTTTACGGTGATACGTCCGGCCTCTTTATCTACGTTCAGGATTTCCTCGGCATACGTGATCTGGGTCAGTCCCAATTTCTCGGCGACTTGCGGACCTACCTGTGCCGTATCGCCGTCGATCGCTTGGCGACCACCGATGATAATATCATAATCGTTGATTTTCTTGATAGCCGTGGCAAGCGCATAGGATGTGGCTAGCGTGTCGGCTCCGGCAAACGCACGGTCGGTCAACAAAAAACCGCCGTCAGCACCACGATACAAACCCTCGCGGATGATTTCGGCGGCACGTCCCGGGCCCATCGTCAGCAGCGTAACTGTTGTCCCGGGGTAAGCGTCTTTCAAGCGTAACGCTTGTTCCAACGCATTCAGGTCTTCCGGGTTAAAGATCGCAGGCAAGGCGGCGCGATTGATCGTACCGTCCGCTTTCATGGCGTCCTTTCCCACGTTTCGTGTATCCGGGACCTGTTTCGCTAAAACAATAATTCTTAAACTCATATTATATTAGGAATATTAGATTTTTATGTTGATATAATACTTCTACATTCTTGTTAATCTCGAGGTGCAAAAGTAATCAAACATTCTTTATAACAAAGAACTTTAGTCGGGAAATTGCACACTTCGTATCTGTTTGAGCATGTATTGCCTGTTGATTACTCGTAGCGATGATTGGTTCTCGATCTCTTTACGACTTGTCCGTACACGATCAACGCTATAGCGGAGACCAAGGCTATCGCACCGAAGTAATACCAGATGTAATGAGCGTTTGCGCTTGCCGCGAGCCATTCCTCGTGAGAGGCGAACAGCGTGGGTTCCGGACAGTATTTACTTAAAAGGAATCCAGATAATCCGAATCCGAAGATAGAGGATAAGAAAGAGTGCAAATGGCTGAATCCAAGATAGAGACCTTCTTCTCCTTTGGGTGCTTGCAAGGAGAAATACTCGAGAAAGCGAGGAGAGATGAACGTCTCCGCCAGCCCTTGGAAGACGATACCCACCACCATCATGAAGGCTACGGGATGCATCCCTAAGATCAAGGAATTAGTATCCAGCATATTGCCGGATGCCATGCAGAGGGCGGATACCGGCATGATAAACATCCCTACCGTCATGGAGGTAAGCGCTGTCCGTTTCCGCATCATCCGCGTGACCAGATTGACTGTCAGAACTACGACTAATGGATTTACGTTGGCGTACCAAGAAGGAGAGGCCCCCTCGCCGGCCAAACGAAGCACGTATTTAGGCATCGTGGCATACAGCTGGTGCTGAACCATCCAAAAGCCTGTAATGATGAGGATCAAGATCAATAACCGTCCGTTACTACAAACCTTGATCAGGGCGTTCCAGATTTGCCCGAACGTCTTGCCCTCGCCCGAATGCTGAGCGCTTTTGTAGAAGAACCAGATGGCTAGCAAGGCAAGGAAGGTCATGCTCGCCGAGAAATAGTTCAAGGTAATCAAACCTTCGTTGCCCAACGCCTCACGAAGCGGCTTCACGATGGTCTTCCCGGAGAAGGCCCCGATATTTACCATCGCGTAGAAGATAGAGAAGCCCTTCGCACGGGTTTCCGGCGTAGTCTCTTTAGCGACCGTGCCGGAGATAACGCTCTTGATAAAAGCCCCGCCGCATACGATCAAGGCCATGATAGGGATAATGCCGTACTGAAGATTGCTCTCCAGCAATCCCGTAAAGGTAGTCGTCGTGCTGTATTCAACCAGTCCGGCGGATTGAAGCCAAGTAGGGTAAACAGCCAGTCCTAGATAGCCACAAGTTAACAAAGTGAAAGCCAGTAGCATCGAGTTGCGGAAACCGATCTTATCGGCCAACGCTCCGGCGAATGTGGGCAGCAGATACAGACAAGCGGAAAAGATACCGGCGATGCTGGCGGCCTGAATGTCGTTAAAGCCTAAGATGCGGCTAAGATAAAGGGTTATAACGATAAATACGCCATAATAAGCGGCTCGCTCGAACAACTCGACGGTGTTCGCTACCCAGAATGCTTTACTGAATTTGATTTTCTCTTGTTTCTTAGTTGTCATGATATTATTTATTAGTAAGATAGATTAGATGGATAAGTCAAAGAGGAGGCGCAGGCGAGAAAATGAAGAGCTGCGCCTCCTCGTCTTTGTTTTATCGTATAGTAATTACGAATTAGGGCTTTACGGTATACGGTTGGTGGATCGCCTTATCGAAAGCTTTCCAATGCTCATCCGTCATGTTGCCCGGCGTAAACAACGCCACGCCGGCCGCTCCGTTCTCCATGGAGCCTCTTACGGCCTCCTCGATCTCGGACGGGATCAGTCCATGGCCTTCCGGGTCCTTGATATTCGCCTTGTTCTGCCAATCCTCGCAGATGAACAGACCGCTATAAACCGGCTTCTTGCCTTGCACGGCGGCTACTTCCTCTTTCACGATCGGAGCCAGCCAAGAAGCGTCCTCCAGATAGAAATCGTTATAATTCATCGGGAAGAAAGCGTCGATATTCCATTTATTCCATTCTTGGCGAACCATCCACTTGGCGTGAGAGTCCGGCCCCGGGAATACGGCGGCGCTCACTTTCTTGCCTTTGCCGTGAACCTCGTCAGCGATGCGATTTACCAATTTCGTGATCAGGTCGCAACGGAACTGCGCCCATTCCGCGCATTTGGAAGGATCCTCTACGGATTTGATATCGATACCGGTAGCAGCCTTGAAATCGGCCACGCATTTGTCACAGTAGCAATAGTCCGCCGTAGGATATTCCTCGTCCATCACCAAGCCGTATTTTTCCCAAAGTCCGCGGGCCAGGATGACATCCACGTAACGGATATAATCCAGATGGATATAATCCACCTCCGGGATATCGGCTACCTTGCCATATAGATTCAGCAAGAACTCAGCCGTGCCTTCTTGGTTCGGGCACAGGCATTTGTAATAAGGGACATAGGCCTGTACGGAATAGGCCGACTCGCCTTTCCGGTTTACGGCGTAGAGGGTGGAGTCCAGTCCATGTTGCAACATGGCAGGAATCCACGCGTGGTATTCCATGCCATTGGCATGGGCCGCTTTGGCGGCACGCTGGATTTTCTCCGTGTCGTGGCCGGCGTTGTAGCACATCCCGTCTACACCGTGGGCATGCCATTTACTAAAGTCCGCTTGTAAGGTTTGCTCGGTGGTATTCCCGCCTTCGCCTTGCCATGCGTAGACTTTGACTGTTTTCTCGGGAGCCTTGACGCAAGCCGTCAGAGCGACGGCCGCCAAAGCGATAAAGAGCTTCTTCATAGATATTGAGTTATAAAAGTGAATAAAGAAAAAAGGCTATCTAAAAAGACTGGTTTCTAGATAGCCTTTGATATTAGCTAGATATTACTTATTCATGCTCATCCAACCATTTCTTCCCTTTTGGAGTGATGGAGAATATGAATGCGCTAATAGCGATTGCTATTAGCAAGCCGCACATAAGAACAAATCCCGTCATTTAAACCTCCTTTCTTTCTTTAATAAGGAATAGACCTATAGCTAAACAACTAATAACAGTTAATATGCCAATTGTATAAACAATCCATTTCTCTTGAATCTCTCCTAAGAACGATGTTATCAATACTGCAGTAGCTACATATTTAGCCACGTCCATTAACCATTTACCTATTTCTTTTCTCATTATGTGCAAATATAAAGATTTTTATCAAATCTCGCAAGCGCATAAAGTCGGGATCAAGTTACGATCGCCATAAGCGTTATCTACACGGGCTACGTTAATCCAAAACTTGCTGTCGTGCAACCATTCCAGCGGGAAGGCAGCCTTCGTGCGGGGATACGCGTGTTTCCACTCGTCGGCGGTCACCTCGTATTCCGGATGCGGGGCGTTCTTCAAGACGTTGTCCTCCTTGGATGCCTTGCCTTCCTCCACCTCCTTGATCTCGCTCCAGATACATTCCATTACCTCTACGAAACGATCCAGCTCGGCCTTGCTCTCGCTCTCGGTCGGCTCTACCATCAAGGTGCCGTGTACCGGGAAAGATAGGGTAGGAGCGTGGTAGCCGAAGTCCATCAAACGTTTGGCGATATCGCCCTCGTCGATGCCCGAACGCTCTTTTACCGTGCGGCATTCCAAGATCAACTCATGACCTACACGGCCTGTCGCTCCGGTATAAACGATGCCGTACGTATCCTTGAACTTAGCGGCCAAGTAATTGGCGTTCAAGATGGCCGTCTTCGTCACTGTCTCAAGACCTTCCGTACCCAGCAAGCGGATGTAAGCGTACGTGATCGGCAGGATACCGGCGCTACCATAAGGAGCTGCGGATACCGTATTCAAGTCGCTGCCCCAAAGCACCGGATGCTGCGGCAAGAACGGAACCAGATGCTCGGCCACGCAGATCGGGCCTACGCCGGGACCACCACCTCCGTGAGGAGAAGAGAAGGTCTTATGCAGGTTCAAGTGACATACATCGGCGCCGATCGTACCCGGATTTGTCAATCCTACCTGTGCGTTCATGTTGGCGCCATCCATATAAAGCTGTCCACCGCAAGCGTGAACGATCTCGCACATCTCCTTGATGTCCACCTCGAAGATACCATGCGTAGACGGATAGGTAATCATGCTGGCAGCCAGACGCTCCTTGTTCTCCTCGGCTTTCGCGCGGAAATCTTCCAGATCGATATTACCATTCTCGTCGCATTTAACGGTTACGGTCTTATATCCGCATTGGATAGCGCTGGCCGGGTTGGTTCCGTGGGCGGAAGCCGGAAGCAAAACGATATCACGATGGCCTTGGCCGATGCTTTCCTGATAAGCACGGATCACACGAAGACCCGTGTACTCGCCGGCGGCGCCGGAGTTCGGTTGCAACGTACAGCCCTTGAAGCCTGTGATCGTGCATAAGTAAGAAGACAGGTTCTCGATCAGCTCCGTATAGCCCTCCACTTGCTCCTCCGGAGCGTACGGGTGGATATTCATGAATTCCGCACGGCTAAGCGGCAACATCGTAGAAGCCGGGTTCAGCTTCATCGTGCAAGACCCCAGCGAGATCATGGATTGAGCCAAGGAAACATCCTTTCGTCCCAAACGGGTGATGTAACGCATCAACTCGGTTTCCGTATGATATTTCTTGAATACGTCTTGCTGCAAGAAATCGGAGGTACGGGCGAATTTAGCGTCGAAATAAGTCTGGGCGGGGATAGACTCGTCCAGCATATAGTCTTTACCTGCGGCTCCGGCGAAGATGTATAGTAATACGCCTATGTCCGTAGGCAATGTCGTCTCGTCTATGCTGACGCCCACTTGTCCGGCCTCGAAGTAACGCAAGTTCACCTTGCACTCCAAGGCGATCTCACGCAGCGCGTTCACCGACACGTGTGAAGGAAGCTGTATCTTCAAGGTATCGAAATAATCCTTGTTTAATTGCGTATATCCCAGTTTCTCCAACTCCTTGGCCAAGAATCCGGCCGTGGAATGAATCCGTCCGGCGATGTTACGCAACCCCTCCGCTCCATGATATACGGCATAGAAGCCGGCCATGGTAGCCAACAACGCCTGAGCCGTACAGATATTGGACGTAGCCTTCTCACGTTTGATATGTTGCTCGCGGGTCTGCAAGGCCAAGCGATAAGCCGGATGGCCGTAAGCGTCCTTGGAGATACCGATGATACGTCCCGGGATCGTACGTTTATAATCGTCCTTCGTAGCGAAGAAAGCGGCGGAAGGACCCCCGTAGAACATCGGGATACCGAAGCGCTGGCTGCTACCGAATACGACATCCGCTCCCCATTCTCCCGGAGGAGTCAGCAATACCAAGCTCATCAAGTCGGCGGCTACGCCTACCTTGGCTCCGGCGGCGCCCGCACGGGCTACGAATTCCTTATAGTCCTCGATCGAACCATCCGCGTTCGGGAACTGTACGATGGCGGCGAACACATCCGGCGTGAACTCGAATTTCTTATAATCGCCCACTACCACCTGGATGCCCTGCGGGACCATGCGGGTGTGGATGACGGCCAGCGTAGAGGCGAACACATTCTCGTCGATGAATACCGTATTCGCTTCCGCTTTCACCTGCGCACGGCTACGTGAACCATGGAACATGGTAACCGCCTCGGCTGCCGCGGTCGCCTCGTCGAGTAGCGAGCAGTTTGTCAAAGGCAATCCTGTCAATTCACTGATAACAGTCTGGAAGTTCAGCAACGCCTCCAAGCGTCCTTGGGATACTTCCGCCTGATACGGAGTATAGGAGGTGTACCAAACTGGGTTCTCGAATACGTTACGTTGGATCGGGGCCGGGCAAACCGTGTCGTACCAACCCATACCGATATAAGAGGTGAATACCTCGTTCTTGGAGGCCAGCTCGGCGATATGCTCGGCGAACTCACGTTCCGTCATGGCCTCCGGGAGGTTCAACGGCTCTTTCAAACGGATGTTGGCCGGAATGGTCTGATCGATCAACTCGTCCAAAGACTTCACGCCAATCGTCTCCAACATAGCGGGAATATCTTCCGCTGAGATGCCCACGTGGCGGTTTACAAACTTATTTGTGTCCATAATTCTAGTATTTTATAAATAAGGATTATTTAATTTCTCATCAATGATTCGTGTCTCGGGGCCATGGCCGGGGTATACCACGGTCTCGTCCGGCAACGACAGTAATTTGTCCTTGATAGCGGCAAGCAGTACATCTTGGTTGCCTCCCCATAGATCAGTACGGCCGATGCTTCCGGCGAACAAGGAGTCTCCTACGATCACGAAACCGTTCTTCTTGTTATAGAAAGCCAAGCCTCCGGGCGAATGGCCGGGAACGCTCAATACCGCCAGCTCGGATTTCCCGAACTTTATGATTTCCCCGTTTACCAGATATTTCCCTACCGGGATGCTTTTCGCCTTCATCGGCAGGCCGAATGCCTTGGCTTGCTCCTCGGGAGAGGGAAGACCCTCCACGTCCGCTTTATGGGCTTCCGGGCTCAATCCGTAGGTATCATGGATGAATTCGTTACCGAATATGTGATCCAGATGGAGGTGCGTACAAAGGTAACGTTTCAGTGTCAGCCCGTTCTGGGCGATAAAGTCGCTTACTTCTTTTTGTTCCTCTTTGCGTAGGCAGCCGCAATCGATAAGGACCGCCTCCTTGGTATCATCGTATAGCAAATACGTATTCTCGGAGAAATAGTTTACTTCGAAAGATTTTATCGTAATCATAAGGGTACGTACACTACTTTTTTAGTTTCAAAAAACTCTTCTTTAAAATGGTCTTTCAGATCCATGCTGATCGCTTGGTTCCGGAAAGGCAATATCTCATGTGCCAACTCGCCACCTTTCAGGCAAATCAATCCGTTGGGCAACGCGTTGATCTGTTCTTTCTTTATATTCTTGCGGACGATCTTTACCAGATCCGCCAGAGGCATCACGGCACGGCTTACCACGAAATCGAAAAGCTGCTTTTCCTCCTCGCCCCGGCAATGGCGGAAGGATACGTTCTCCAGCCCGATCGCCTCGGCCACGGCTTGTCCCACCTTGATTTTTTTCCCGATGCTGTCTACCAGATGGAAATGGGTCTCCGGGAATAAGATCGCCAAGGGGATGCCGGGAAAACCGCCTCCCGTACCCAGATCCATCACCGAGGAACCCGGCTTGAAACGCAGCATATCGGTGATACCCAGCGAGTGAAGCACGTGATGCGGATATAGGTTCTCGATATCCTTCCGTGAGATCACGTTGATCTTGGCGTTCCAATCCGTATATAGGTCATATAGGGCGGCGTATTGCTCTTTTTGCCGGTCGGTGAGATCGGGGAAATAAGATGTGAGAATTGAAAATTGAGAATTGGGAATTGAGAATTTCTCTGTATTTTGTTCCATAGGACATCTGTTTATAGGTTTATCTATCATTAATTTTCAATTCTCAATTTTCAATTTTTAATTAACTGACTTATCGGGCTGTCATCCCGCAGCAAATAGCGGATTTCCTTGTAAGGGAGATGGACGTTCGTGACGCCTACCACGTATGCCGCTATCTCATATTCGTTGAAAGAATAGGTGATGCCCGTCTCGTCTACGAGGAAGTTGCCGTTCGGGAAGATCTCGTCCACGCTAAAGAAACCGATATTTTCCAGTTCCTTGGCGTCGGATACGTTGTTTTGCTTGGCGATCTGATCTACCAATATTCGCGCCAGATTGTCTTGATAGTTGTCCACGAATATCTCCTCCTCGGTGATCGGCTTACCGGTCTTGAGGTTCACTACATGGTTATTGTAGGAATGTGCGCCATGCGCTCCGCCCGTATAGTTCTCGAAGCTTACCGTATAGCTGATGATATCGTCTTGGTTGAAGGCGATATCATCCGACGACATCTCATAGTAAGAGAACCAAGAGCCCACCGGTGTCTCGTCGGATTTCGCCACCTCAGCCTTGTAATCCTCTTCCAGATCCTTATAAGCGGCCAGATAGTCGTCGGTATATTTCCGTACCGCCTCCTCGGGGGATAATTGCTCATAATTCTCGCCGAAATAAGAGGAGACAAACTGTCTCTGTAGATTCTTAAGAACCTCTTTATCCGAATATTTCCGGGGATAAACGAACTTGATCTCTAGATTGCAATTGGGATTATCCGGATTATCTAACAAATGGTAAGTCTTTTCCACGCTGATAGAATCAAACGTGATACTGTTTTCGGAAGCCTTCTTCGTTCCGGTATCGCAACCCGTGGCTAAGATACCTATCAAAAGAAGCGCCAACATGCTTTCGCGTAAATGCGTTCTCATCGGACTACAGATTTAATTTATTTGTACGCGAATGTACGTTATTAAATTGTATAATCAAATTGCACGATGAAGTTTAATAAGAGGACAACCATACCTTAAATTCCGCCGCCTTATTTTTAGCCACGAAAATGGGTTCGTCGGTCGGGAGGCTCAGATTTATACGTAATCGGCTATCGAACCAGATGGTGAAGCTATCTATTACTTCCTTGGAAAGGATAAACTGTCGGTTTACCCGGAAGAAGCAAGTTGGGTTTAATTTTATCATTAAGGAGTCTAGAGATTTACCGATGGAATATGATTGTCTCTCGCGGGTCACCACGCTACTTTCGCCGTTCGTGTTATAGAAATAAGCGATCGCCTCGGTTTTGATCGGTATAATCCGATCCTTGAATGGGACGAGAATCCGCTTTAGATATTCCGAGCTACAAACCAATTGGTCGATCCGGCTGATATGCTGCCGTACGGTCACCGGATTAAGTCGGTTGTATTTATCTAGTGCCTTTCGCATGCTCTCTAACGTGATAGGCTTCAATAGATAATCGACGCTGTTTACCTCGAATGCCTTGATCGCATATTGGTCGTATGCGGTAGTGAATATGATGGGAACCTCTATGGTGACGCATTCGAAAATATTGAAAGAGTTTCCGTCCGCCAATTGGATATCCATGAAGATGAGGTCGGGCATGGGATGACTACGGAGCCATGTCACGCTATCTACTACCGTATCGAAATGATCCAAGATCTCGATATGCGGATCTATCTGTAGTAATAAGTTCTTGATGTTCTTGTAGGCTGCGGCCTCGTCTTCGATAATGATGATTTTCATGATTGTTTGGATTTAGATTAACTCTTTAAAGGTAGGGAAACACGGAAAAACTCATCCGTATCCTCTATCCTTATTCTTTTTTTTACGAGTAGGGCAAAGCGGTTATCTAGGTTTTTCAGCCCGATACCCACTTTCTCCACCTCGTCCAGCTTGGGCTGTTTCCGGTTTAGGATCACCAAAGAAGGTTCGTGGGTGCTGTAAATGGATAATCGCATTGGGTTGCGGGCGCTGATCTCATTATGCTTGATCACGTTTTCTATCAATGGTAGCAAGGAAAGAACCGGTAGCTGGCAGGACATATAGGCTGGGTTGATCTGTATGTCGAACGTCAGTTTCTCCTCATATTTGACGGATAGCATGAAGCGGTAGGTTTCCAAAAAAGATAGTTCGTCCTTTAACGCCACTAATTCTTTCTTCTCGCTTTGAAGTATATATCGGAATACATTGGATAGGTTGGAGAGATAAGCCAGTGATTTCTGATTCTGTCCTTCGACTATCAAGGCATGCAAAGAGTTCAACGCATTGAAGAAAAAATGAGGGTTGATCTGGTTGTACAAGGCATCTATCTGGCTTTGCAGGGATTCGTTTTTCAGTTTCTCGTAGTTTCGCTCCACTTCCTCTTTACGTGCGGCGAGGATATAAATCCGGCTGAACGTGTATATTCCAACGAATAGCGTGAAAAGGTTGTTGTACCATGCCTCCTCTGGCTCGTGGAACAAGTAGAAAAGCTTCTTCCCATGGAAACGGTGGTTTTCTTTCGGTTCGTTTCGCTCGTATTTCTCCCGGATATTTTGGTTTGTGCTTCGTATGACGGGTGAGACCCCGAGCCATACGATTAAGGAAAATAATACGGATACCAGCGACGAATAGGCGAATTGCTTGAGATGCCCTTTTCCCTCAGGCTGCCAACATACGTTAATTTGTAGTAGTATCCGAGTGAACAGGATGAAAAACAGGCATTGGAAGATCAACAATAATATACTGTCGATCTCGGGGTCAATCCCTCTGATCCGGGATAGCTCGATACAATCCATGATCTCTTCGGAGGTCACGAAGAAACCCGATAATACGGATACCCATATCAGTATGGATGGTTTCTGAAGGAGATAATGTCTTATTTTCATGGCTTCTCTTTTTATAGGCAAAAGTAAAGTTAAAGCTTGATATACCCTTTCTTTTCCTCCTGTTTTCGGATCATTTAATTTTCGCCCTCAATCCTTTTTCTTTCGCTTTGGACGGAAAAACAAAACTTTTGGCCTCTCCGGGAGTCATATTTGCGTAATAATAAATCACGATTGAATATGAAAACTGCATTGTTTTTTAAGCTTTTGTTCGTTTGTCTAGCGTGCGTTGCGATTCGTCCCGTATCGGCGCAAGTACTGGGAGCTGGTGTCTTTGAGTTGAAAGGACAGGTTGTGGACTCATTGACAAATGAGCCGGTCTCGTTCGCAACCTTGCGTGTGACGAGGGGTGAGGAGATTACAGAGTCTCTCGCTTTATTGGCTTGCGATATTGACGGGTATTTCTCTGTCTCCTTGCCCGAGGCCGGATCTTATTATTTCCATATGAGTTCTATCGGGAAAATACCTGCTCGGAGGAAAGTGAGCGTTTCGGCTCAATCGCCCGTATGGAACGTAGGTAAATTATATATGAAAGATGATGCCCGGACGCTGGGAGAGGTGAGGGTCTCGGCGCAAAGACCTTTGGTCAAGGTGGATATTGATAAATTGGTCTATAACCTAGAGGAGGATCCCGAGGCGAAAGTCAGCAATACATTGGATATGTTGCGGAAGGTACCGATGGTAACCGTGGATGGCGATGATAATATCCAACTGAAAGGAAATAGTAATTTTAAGATCTACATGAATGGCCGGCCCTCGGGATTGCTTAGCAGTAATCCTTCGGCGGTATTGAAAAGTCTTCCGGCCTCCAGCATCAAGGATATAGAGGTGATAACAGATCCCGGTGCCCGCTACGACGCTGAGGGCGTGAGTGGAATTATCAATATTATTATGGTGAGACGTGTCTTGGATGGATATACGGGGACGGTGAGTGCGGAGGTTACCGCGAACGAGGCATACGGCGGCGGGACATTTGTCTCGCTGAAAGCTGGGAAACTGGGACTTACGGCGAATTACAATCTGGAGTATGAACGTGAGCCTATAGCGGATATCACTTCCTTCCGCGAGAACTTATCGGATGACGCTAACCGTTACCTCTCCCAGATCGGGGAGCATTGGGAAAGGGAGAAGATGCACCGGGGATATTTGGAGGGAACTTTCGAGATCGACTCGATGAACCTGATTAGCGTGGACGCCAATTTGTTCCGCAAGCGTCAGAAAGAGTTCTCGGATCTGAGCGTGGAGATGCGTGACATGAACCGAGACTTGATTTATGCTTACGATCGTTTTAGCCAGAATCAACCTGTCTTCGGCTCCGTGGAGGTGAATGCCAACTACCAGCATGAGACAAGGCGTAAGGGGGAGTTGCTGACTTTGTCTTATCGTTTCACCAATGATCCGAATGATGATGAGAACCGGATGCGGATAACGGGTACCTCGAATTACTCTGATTTCCTGCAATGGGACACGAACCGGGCGAAGACCAATGAGCATACGGGACAATTGGATTATATAAGACCCATTGCCGGGGGGCATGATCTGGAGACCGGAGTAAAATATATCTTGCGCCAGACCGACAGTGAGATCACGCAACGGCTTTATGATGAGACTTCCGGCAATTGGCATGAACCGTCGGGCAGCTTTGTGGATTTCAGCCATACGCAACATATTTACTCGGTGTATCTGGGTGGCACCTTTCGTTGGAATAAGCTGGGAATAAAGGCTGGAGTACGTGCGGAAGGAACGAGCTTGGACGTGAGCTATTCGAATGATCTGACGAAAGACTTTCATTCGAATTTTGTGGATATCGTACCGAACGTTACGTTGTCTTACTCGATCGGACAGTCGCAACAGATCCGTCTGGGATATAATATGCGTATCCAGCGTGCGGGTATTGATTATTTGAATCCTTATGTCGACGAGCGGGATCCGCTAAATGTTTCTTATGGCAATCCAGACTTGGATTCCGAGAAAAGCAATAGTGTGAACCTTAATTATACCTTATTCACCCAGAAGTTTAACATAAATGCCAGCGTAAGCCATGCATTTGTGAACAATTCTATCGAGCAATATACTTTTATGGATACGGAGCGTCCGAACGTATCGGTCTCTACCTATGGTAATATCGGCAAACGGCACCAGACAGGCTTTTCCCTTTATATGAATTGGAGCCCTGTCCCATTGTTCCGTTTTTTCATGAATGGTGGCGTGGATTATATCAGTATGGAAAACGAGGAAAGAAACTTGTCGAACAGCGGTTGGAGCGGACGTGCTTTCGCCGGTGTCCAATTTTCGTTTCCGAAAGATTTCCGGCTGAACATGAACGCCGGTTATATGTTACCCAAGATTCAATTACAAGGGAAACGATCTGATTTCCTGTTTCACGGCATTACCTTGAATAAGGATTTTTTCCATAAGAAGCTCACGTTTTCTGTCTATTGCAAGAGCCCTTTGACGAAGACTTGGAAGATGGAGAATAAGACTTATAACAATGCGTTCACCCTTTATGAGACGGAGAATAAGGTGATGCGTGAGTTCGGTATATCCGTATCTTATCGTTTCGGGAGCCTTACGGATACTTTCAGGAAAATCAAGCGGGGCATCGTGAACGATGATGTGAAGGATAGTGGGGGAAAGGACGTCGATTAGTAACGATAGTATTATGATTACGAATAGGTATTCGAGGACGATGTGGATTTTGATGCTGTTTCTCTCACGGCTTTTTCATTTAAGTTTTGAATTGGGCGTACAATGCCTCTACGCATGCCAGTGCGGCATGGGCGAGAATACTATTCTTATAGACATCAGTCGGGGTGGCGGTCTTTATGGAGTCTTCAAGCCCATAGCGCAAAGATCTTTGATTCTTGCCGAAGCGGATATTTCCCTACGGAAAACCTCTGCAAAAGCAGACATTCGATCAGCCATCTTTTCATCGTCTATGCTTTGAAACACACGGCAAAGCGTAGTTTCCAAGGGTAACCCATACGGAAATAACTCTTTCGCCTGCAGGCGTTTCAAGTGACGTTTGCCAAATTGAAGCATTTTAATTCTACCTACAAAGATAGGTGCGGAGGAAGGCAAGCTCACGCTCTTCCTTCTTGGCTTTCAGCCAGTGGGTGAAGGTGTGCGTATTGATCCCCCTTCTTTTCCGGGTATCCCTGAATAAGAAGAATTTTACAATAAGCAGAAAATCAGGTCGTGTTTTCAAGGGGTTGAAAATCAGAGTCGTAAAAACATCGTAATGTTTGCGTCGAAACACGTACATGTTTTTCCGAAAAGTCGTACGTGTTTTGGGAAATTCACGTACGTGTTTTTCCGGAAATGATATTGATGTAAAATAGGAACATTAAAAAAAGACAATAACCTTACCTTGTGAGATTCTGTCACAAGAGATATTCCGGGTATTTTATGGTTAGATCGATTTGGGTACGGTTCTCCTATTGGTATCCGAGGACGATGTGGATTTTGGATATTTTCTATTATCTTTGTCTGCTGAAAGTGTATTATCAATTCAAAATGTAAATAATATCATGAGAAAATTATTGTTAGCCTTTTGTGCGTTCGCAACGATTTGTAGCGCCGGGGCGCAGTGGAAGCCCGCCGGAGACAAGATCAAGACGGACTGGGCTGAGAAAGTAGATCCCCGGAATGTATTGCCAGAATATCCACGCCCCGGGATGGAACGTGCGGATTGGCAGAATTTGAACGGCGAGTGGGAATACGCTATCCTTCCGAAAGGACAGGCAGAGCCGACGAGTTTCGATGGGAATATCTTGGTGCCGTTCGCCGTGGAATCCTCCTTGTCCGGCGTGCAAAAAGAAGTGGGGGAGAAGAATGAGTTGTGGTATAAACGAACCTTTACGGTGCCCTCCTCATGGAAAGGAAAAGATATCTTGTTGAACTTCGGCGCCGTGGATTGGAAAGCGGACGTGTTCGTGAATGATATCCTGATCGGTTCCCACACGGGAGGCTTTACCCCGTTTTCCTTGAATATCACTCCCTATCTGAATGGCAAAAGTACGCATAAGCTGGTGGTGCGTGTATGGGACCCGAGCGATAAAGGCTACCAACCCCGTGGAAAGCAAGTGGCCAACCCGGAGGGAATCTGGTATACGCCGGTCACCGGAATCTGGCAGACCGTATGGCTGGAGCCGGTCGCTTCCTCGCATATCACCTCTATCAAGGCGATCCCGAATATCGATAATGGCGTGATGAGCGTGACGGTCGGGGCTTGTTCCGACTCCCCGGTGTCGGACATCGTGGAGGTCAGCTTGCTCGATAAGGGGCAGGTGGTTGCTACCGCCAAGGGCGTACAAGGGACAGAATTACGCTTGGCCGTGCAAAATCCTACGTTGTGGGAACCTTCCAATCCTTATTTATATGATATGAAGGTGAGCTTGTCGAAGAATGGCAAGAAGGTGGACGAGGTGAAATCGTACACCGCCTTCCGTAAGATATCCGCCGAGCGTGACGCCAACGGCATCATGCGTATGCGCTTGAACAACAAGAACCTGTTCCAATACGGCCCGCTGGATCAAGGCTGGTGGCCCGACGGGCTTTACACGGCTCCCACGGACGAGGCGTTGCTGTATGATATCGTGAAGACGAAAGCGTGGGGCTTCAACATGATCCGCAAGCACGTGAAGGTAGAGCCGGCCCGCTGGTACTATCATTGCGATAAGGAAGGTATGCTGGTTTGGCAGGATATGCCTAGCGGCGACATGGGTAACCAATGGGCGCCTCATACGTATAACGGTGGAACCGACAAGGAGCGTACCGAGGAGTCTATCCGTAATTATTACAAGGAGTGGAAGGAGATCATGGACCTGTGCGTCTCGAATCCTAGCGTAGTAGTATGGGTGCCCTTCAACGAGGCTTGGGGCCAGTTCGATACCGAGAAGGCTGCCGAGTGGACAAAAACATACGATCCTTCCCGTCTGGTGAATCCGGCCAGTGGCGGTAATTTCCGTGCGTGCGGCGATATCTTGGATTTGCATAATTACCCGGGCCCGGCGATGTACCTGTTCGATCCGGTGCGTGTAAACGTATTGGGCGAGTATGGTGGTATCGGCTTGGCCGTGGAGAACCATTTGTGGTGGAATAAACGCAACTGGGGCTATGTACAGTTTAAGAATAGCGATGAGGTGACCGCCGAGTACGTGAAGTACGCCAAGGAGTTGAAGGCGATGGTCCCGAAGGGTTTCTCCGCCGCTGTCTACACGCAAACCACGGACGTGGAAGGCGAGGTGAACGGCCTTATGACCTACGACCGTAAAGTGATCAAGATCAACGAGGCCGAGGTGCGCAAGGCGAACCAAGAGGTGATCAAGGCCTTGTCTGAGTAGAAGGCTTAGAAAAAATAGTTATTTGACTCGATGATAGATCCGGTCCGGGCAAAGAGAGATTCTTTCCCGGATCGGATTGTTTTAACGGAATGAATATGATTCGAAATGTGAGTTCGCGAGACGCCAAGGCGATCGTGGATATATACAATGAATATGTCGTGAATAGCGTGGCTACGTTCGAGACGGAACCTTTGCGGGTGGAGGAGATGGAGGGTCGCATAGCCGGGATCTCGGCGAGTTATCCTTATCTGGTATACGTAGATCATGATGAGGTCGTGGGATATTGCTATGCCCATGCGTGGAAAGAAAAGGCAGCTTATAAATATACGCTTGAGACCACCGTTTATTTATCCCCGAGATACAAGGGCAAGGGGATCGGCCGGCAGCTTATGGAAAGGCTGATCGAGGAATGTCGGGCAGGCGGCTACCACGCCCTGATCGCCTGCATCACTGAGGGGAATGAGGCCAGCTACTCGCTGCATGAGAAGCTGGGGTTCAGAAAAGTATCCCACTTCGAGAAAGTAGGGCTGAAATTCGGGCGGTGGCTGGACGTGGTAGATTATGAATTGATAATTAAGCCTAACGAGAGGTAACTTTCGAATCTCAATTTTCAATTCTCAATTAATATACCTATCTTCGCGATAAACAAAATGTAAAGAATGAAATACAATACAGAAGGAAAAAGATTGACTTTGCCCGAATACGGACGCAATATCCAAAATATGGTGGACTATTGCGTGACTATCCAAGACAGGGAAGAGCGTAAGCGTTGCGCCAACACGATTATCAACATCATGGGAAACATGTTCCCGCACTTGCGTGACGTAAACGACTTTAAGCATATCCTTTGGGATCATCTGGCGATCATGGCCGATTTTAAGCTCGATATAGACTATCCGTACGAGATCATCAAGAAGGAGAACCTGTATAGCCGTCCGCCTCGTATCCCGTACAACAATAACCGTATACGCTACCGCCATTACGGAAAGACCTTGGAGCTGATGATCCGCAAGGCCACGGAGCTGCAACCCGGCATGGAGAAAGACCAGCTCGTGCGACTGCTGGCCAACCAGATGAAGAAATCGTTCCTTACTTGGAACAAGGAAAGCGTGGACGACCGTAAGATCTTCAAGGATCTGGACGAACTCTCCGGCAGCAAGATCGTATTGAGCGAGGAGGAACATAAACTGGCCGAGAGCCGTGATATATTGGCCCGTAATAACAGTGGCGCCCACAAAAGAAACTTTACGCGTAAAGGCAGATGAGCTCGTTCGTTATAGAAGGTGGTTATCGCTTGTCCGGCGAGATCGTCCCGCAAGGCGCCAAGAATGAGGCGCTGGAGGTGATCTGTGCGACATTGCTAACACCGGAGAAGGTGACCATACACAATGTGCCCGATATCTTGGACGTGAATAACTTAATCCAGCTCCTTAGGGATATGAGGGTCAAGGTGGAGCATCCGTCCGCCGATACCTATACCTTTCAGGCGGACGACGTGGACATGGAGTATTTACGTACCGAGGAGTTCCTGCGCAAGAGTGGTAGCCTGCGGGGTTCCGTGATGATCGTAGGCCCGTTGGTAGCCCGCTTCGGCAGGGCGCTGATCCCGAAACCGGGTGGCGACAAGATCGGGCGACGCCGGCTGGATACGCACTTCGTGGGAATCCAGAAGCTGGGCGCTTGCTTTAGCTACGACGCCGAGCGGCAAGTATACGAGATAGAGGCACGCCAGTTGAAAGGCGCTTATATGCTGCTCGACGAGGCTTCCGTGACCGGAACGGCGAATATCTTGATGGCTGCCGTGCTGGCCGAGGGGGTGACGACGATCTATAACGCCGCCTGCGAGCCTTACCTGCAACAACTTTCCACGATGCTGAACCGCATGGGAGCGAGAATCTCAGGTGTCGGTTCTAACCTATTGACAATAGAAGGTGTACGGTCGCTTTCCGGCACGGAGCATACCATCCTCCCCGATATGATCGAGGTGGGTAGCTTTATCGGTATGGCCGCTATGACCGGATCGGAGATCACCATCAAGAATACAGGATATGATAAGCTGGGGATCATCCCGGACGCTTTTCGCCGCTTGGGTATTACCGTGGAGCAGCGAGGCGATGATATTTATATCCCCCGGCATGATTCCTACGAGATCGATACGTTTATCGATGGTTCTATCATGACCATCGCCGACGCTCCTTGGCCGGGGCTTACACCGGACTTGCTGAGCGTATTTCTCGTAGTGGCTACGCAATCCGTGGGAAGCGTGCTGATCCACCAGAAAATGTTTGAGAGCCGCTTGTTCTTTGTGGACAAGCTAATCGATATGGGAGCCCAGATCATCCTTTGCGACCCGCACCGGGCTACGGTGATCGGGCTGGGCAACCGCTTCAAGTTACGGGGCTCTACGATGGTATCCCCGGATATCCGTGCGGGTATCGCCTTGCTGATCGCCGCCATGAGCGCCGAGGGCACCAGCACGATCCATAATATAGACCAGATCGACCGGGGATATCAAGGGATCGATAAGCGATTGAACCGGATCGGGGCACGTATCACGAGGATTTAAAGATTTTAGGCGATGATTAGAGAAGAAGAGGTTTTCAAGATCGGGCAGTTTGCCAAGCCCCATGGCATCAAGGGGGAGTTGTCGTTGGTGACGAATAGCGATGTGCTGGAAGATGCCGAGGACCCGTACATTGTTTGCGAGATGGATGGTATCTTGGTACCGTTCTTCGTGGAGGATTTCCGCTATAAGACCGATACGGTGGTCTTGGTGAAACTGGAGGACGTGAATTCCGAGGAGGATGCTCGCATGTTTGTGGGCAAGGAGGTGTTTTATCCTTTGGACGCCGTGGACGAGGAGGATCTCGTGGGGGATATGACGTGGGACAGTTTTATCGGTTATACCGTGACGGACGTACAGAAAGGCTATTTAGGAGAGATAACAGACGTGGATGAGACGACAATCAACGTCCTTCTGCGTGTCGATCATAAAGGCGAGGAGCTGTTGATCCCAGCCGTGGAGGAGTTGATCACCGAGGCCGACCATGAGGCCCGTAGCCTCACGGTGTCTTTGCCGGAGGGACTGATTGATTTATAATTGAGAATTTATAATTGAAGATTAGGGGTTGAAAAAGAAGAATACGAAATCGTTTTGGCACCGGATCCGGTTTAAATATAAACTTTCCTTCATCAATGAGGGGACGTTGGAGGAGGTGTGGTCTTTCCGGCTTTCGCAGTTATCGGCGTTTGTCACTTTGGCGGTGTTCGCCTTTTTCTTGATCGCCGTTACCGCTTTTATCATCATCAAGACACCGATTCGCAACTACTTGCCGGGTTATCTCGACGTGGAGGTTCGCAAGGAGATTATGCAGAATGCCTTGCGGGCGGATTCGTTGGAGCGTATGATCGAGATCCAGTCCCTTTATCTGGATAACGTGGCCGGAATCATTTCCGGTACGATGCCCTTGGACTCGATCCGCCAGATAGATTCTTTGGCTAGCAACGATATTAACTATGAGATTCCTCGTAGCAAGGAAGAGACTCGCTTCGTGAAAGATTACGAGGAAGAGGAGAAATATAATTTATCGGTATTGACCGACCCGGGCAAGGTCCCGACCGAGGGGGTCTTTTTCTATAAGCCCGTGAATGGCGTGGTCACCTCTCATTATGAGACGGATGTCCATCATTATGGCGTGGATCTGGCCGCGGCCCCGAAGGAGAGTGTCTTGGCTACGTTGGATGGTACGGTGATCTATACCGGTTTCGATCCGAACCACGGAAACGTAATTCAAATACAACATAAGAACGGATTCATCTCGGTTTATAAGCACAACGAATTGTTGCTGAAAGAGGTGGGAGACCATGTGGTAGCCGGTGAGGCGATCGCTCTGGTCGGGAATACGGGAGAGTTGTCTACCGGGCCGCACCTGCATTTCGAGTTGTGGTATAAGGGCAATCCTGTGAATCCGGAAGAATATATAGCTTTTTGATATTCCATGAAAAAAAGACAGTTAGCGATATTAGGCTCGACCGGTTCCATCGGAACCCAAGCCTTGGAGGTAGTGAGCGAGCATTCCGATCTTTTCGAGGTCTATGCCTTGACCGCGAATAACCAAGTGGACTTATTGATCAATCAGGCCCGGAAATATATGCCGGAGGTGGTGGTGATCGCCAACGAGCGGAAATATCCCGAGCTGAAAGAGGCCTTGGAGGACTTGCCGATCAAGGTATGGGCGGGTGCCGACGCTATCGCCCAGATGGTGCAGTCGGAGCCGATCGATATGGTGCTGACGGCGATGGTGGGTTATTCCGGCTTGCGACCGACGATCTCGGCGATCAAGGCGGGAAAGGCGATCGCCTTGGCGAATAAGGAAACTTTGGTCGTGGCCGGCGAGCTGATCATGAAGCTGGCCGCCGAGCATAAGGTGCCTATCTTGCCGGTGGACTCGGAACATTCGGCCATTTTTCAATGTTTAACAGGTGCGTACGATAATCCGATCGAGAAGATCTTGCTGACGGCTTCCGGCGGTCCGTTCCGGCGGAAGACGCTGGAGGAGCTGGCTACCGTGACGAAGGCGCAGGCCTTGAGGCATCCGAACTGGACGATGGGGGCGAAGATCACGATAGACTCGGCCTCGATGATGAACAAGGGCTTCGAGATGATCGAGGCGAAATGGTTGTTCGATGTCACGCCGGATCAGGTACAGGTGGTGGTGCACCCGCAGTCGGTGATCCACTCGATGGTGCAGTTTGAGGATGGCGCCGTGATCGCCCAGCTGGGAATTCCCGACATGAAATTGCCGATCGCCTACGCTTTCTCGTTCCCGACACGTATGAGGAGCATGGCGCCCCGTCTGGATTTCAACCAATATTCGACCTTGACGTTCGAGGAGCCGGATATGGAACGTTTCCGCAACTTGGCTTTCGCTTTCGAGGCGGCCCGCCAAGGAGGGAATATGCCCTGTATCTTGAATGCCGCCAATGAGGTGGTGGTGGCCGCTTTCCTGCAAGATCGTATCGGCTTCTTGCAAATGAGCGACGTGATCGAGCGGACTATGCGGAAAGCCTCGTTTATCGTCAATCCCTCGTATGAGGATTACGTGGCTACCGACACCGAGGCTAGGCGGTTGGCGGCCGAGTTATTTTGAAATAATTTAAAACAGAACAAACAATAGTAGATGGAAACTTTTTTGATTAAGGCGTTACAGCTCATCTTGAGCTTATCGATACTGGTGATTGTCCACGAGTTCGGGCATTTTATCTTCGCCCGGATTTTCAAGGTACGGGTAGAGAAGTTCTACCTCTTCTTCGATCCGTGGTTCTCGCTATTCAAGTACAAGCCGAAAAACAGTGACACGGAATACGGTGTAGGCTGGCTTCCGTTGGGAGGATATTGTAAGATCTCCGGTATGATCGACGAGAGTATGGACAAGGAGGCGATGGCCCAGCCGCCCAAGCCTTACGAGTTCCGCTCCAAGCCGGCCGGACAGCGTTTGATGATTATGGTAGCGGGCGTGGTGTTCAACTTCTTGCTGGCTTTGTTTATTTATTCCATGATCTTGTTTACGTGGGGCGATACGTACTTGCCCTTGAAGAACATGAAGATGGGTATGAATTATAGCGAGACGTTCCAGAACGTCGGTTTTCAGGACGGTGATATCTTGCTGAGAGCGGACAATGAGGAGTTGGAGCGTTTCGGTAGCGACAGTTTCCGCAAGGTGGTGGAGGCAAAGACCGTGACGGTGCTCCGTGACGGGCGGGAGACCGTGATCTCCATACCGGAGGATATGATGCAACGTTGCATGCGTGACGGAAAAGGCTTCGCCGATCCTTTGCGTATCCCGATGGTTGTTCGTGAGCTTCCCGACAAGAATGCCCCGGCGGCTCTTGCCGGCATGCAGCCGAAGGATAGCGTGGTGGCTATTAACGGTGTGGCTACCCCGACGTTTTATGATGCCTCTGGGTTATTGTCAGAGAATAAGGGTGAAGAGGTGACAGTAGATTTCTACCGGAACGGCCAGTTGGAGTCCTTGACCATGAGGACGGACTCGGCCGGGAAAATTGGCGTAGCGGTGATGTTGCCTACGGATCTCTATCAGACCGTGACCCGCAAATACGGTTTCTTCGAGTCGTTCCCCGCCGGTATTAAATTAGGTATTAATACCTTGAAGGGATATGTGAACGACATGAAATATGTGTTTACGAAGGAAGGTGCCTCCAGTTTGGGCGGTTTCGGTACGATCGGCGGATTGTTCCCGTCTGTCTGGGATTGGCGGATTTTCTGGGAACGTACGGCTTTCCTATCTATCATCTTGGCGTTCATGAATATCTTGCCGATTCCGGCCTTGGATGGCGGACACGTGATGTTCTTGATCTATGAGGTAGTGGCCCGTCGCAAACCGAGCGATAAATTCCTAGAGTATGCCCAAATGGCAGGTATGTTTATCCTGTTCGCTTTATTGATCTATGCGAATGGAAATGACATCTTCCGCTTCTTCTTCAAGTAGCGTATGTCTCTACAGCTAGATACAAAAAACCTCCCGGATCACTTTTCTATGTGATCCGGGAGGTTTTTTTGTATGAATAAAGTCCTCTTTCTTATTTCAGGATGTCGTTGATAGAAGCGAGGATCTTCTTGGAGTTCTCGTCTTTCGGGTCGAGTTCGACTGCCTTTGTCAAATATTCTTTCGCTTGCTTGAAATCTTTGTCGGCTTTCGCTTTCTCGGCGTTGTATTTATCCGGCTCGGAAGTAGCGATCGGGGTAGCGGCCTGTAATATCTTCGCTCCGTTGCCATACAGCATGGCGCCAAGGCTGTAGTAAGCGTTGCTCTGGTAATCCTTGTTCGATACGGCTAGGACCTCTTTGTACATTTTCTCGGCACCGGCCAGATCTCCCTTCTTTTGGGCGGCTTGTCCTTGTTTGATGCAGTAACCGTAAAGCAACTTTTCCAGATTGGTCTTATTCTTGTTTCCATCGGGAATCACTTTTAATCCCTCTTTTACCGTAGTCAGGAATTCTTCTGTCTTGTTTAAGTTACGGTAAGCCATGGCCTCGCCTACATAAGAGTCGTCTACGTTGTAGTTCATCTTAACGGCCATGTCGAAATACTTGGCGGCCTCGGCGTAGTTCTTCGCTTGATTAGCGGCGTATCCGCAATTGAAGATACGGGCCGTGTCTTGGTAATTGTTTTGTTTCAAGTATTCGCCGTATTTTGTTACGACGGTAGCGTAATCTTTTGCTTTCAAAGCAGCGTCACCTTCATCTCTTAATTTGTCAGCGTCTTGTGCGAATAGGTTTCCGACACATAGGCATAAAGCCACTAATAAAACAATTTTCTTCATGGTAATTATTAAATTTGATTGATTTTGTGCTCTAAGTTAAGGCGTGCGGGAAAAGAAGCCAAGATATTTTACGTTTTTTAGAAAACAATAAAAATAGAAAACATAAAAAAGGGATTGCTTACGGCAATCCCTACTGATGAAAGATTCTTTGAAACTTATGCTTTGAGTGAAGGAAAAGCCTCTGCTACGGCGGGGTAGACAATCTTTCCTTCCACGATGTTTAATCCCAGTTCTAGGCCCGGATCTTCTTCGCAGGCTTTTTCCCAACCTCTGTCGGCAAGCTTGATCACGTACGGCAGGGTAGCGTTGGTCAAGGCTAATGTGGAAGTCTGCGGGACCGCTCCCGGAATGTTGGCTACGCAGTAATGGAGGATATCGTCTATCTCATAAACCGGATTGGCGTGCGTAGTCGGGTGGGAGGTCTCGAAGCAACCGCCTTGATCGATGGCTACGTCTACCAATACGCTGCCCGGTTTTAATAACTTCAACATATCCCGGGTGATCAAGTGCGGGGCCTTGGCTCCGGGGATTAATACGGCGCCGATCACTAAATCGGTTGTGGGTAATTCCTGTTCGATCGTATGCGTGGAAGAGAACAACGTCTTCACGTTTTTCGGCATCGTCTCGGACAGATAGCGCAAGCGGGGAAGCGAGATGTCGGCAATCGTGACATCAGCACCTAGCCCGGCGGCCATCAAGGCGGCGTTGTGGCCTACCACACCACCGCCTAAAACCAATACCTTACCCGGTTTCACGCCCGGCACGCCACCTAGCAATACGCCTTTGCCACCTTGCGGTTTCTCAAGGAAACGAGCGCCTTCCTGTACGGACATGCGTCCGGCTACCTCACTCATAGGAATCAAAAGGGGTAACGTATGATCTGGGTTCTCCACGGTCTCGTAAGCCAGACAGATGGAGCCGCTCTTTATCATGGCAAGGGTGAGAGCCTCGTCGGATGCGAAATGGAAGTAGGTGAAGACAAGCTGTCCTTTGCGTACCAAGGGATATTCGCTGGCGATCGGTTCTTTTACTTTTACGATCATCTCGGCAATTCCATATACATCCTCAATGGCCGGGAGTATCCGGGCCCCTGCCGCCACATAGGCATCATCGGCGAAACCACTGTTTATACCAGCCGTGTGTTGCACATACACGGTATGACCTCTTTTCACCAACTCTTTGGCTCCGGCGGGAGTAAGAGCTACCCTGTTCTCGTTGTTCTTGATTTCTTTTGGAATTCCAATAATCATAATGGTAGCATTTAATGGGTTTATATGCCTGCAATATACAAAAAAGAGGAACAGATTGGTATTCTGTCCCTCTTTTTTTATCTTATTTCTTGTTCCTTATAAACCTTGTCCGTGGCAGTTCTTGTATTTCTTGCCACTTCCGCAAGGACATGGATCATTGCGTCCTACTCGTTTCTCGGCACGGACCGGGGCTTGCTTCGGCTGAGGTGCCTCGGCTTGGGTGTTGTTTCCGCTCAAGTCTGTTTTCTCCGTGCGGTAACGGCTCATATCCTCGTGCTTCTCCGGGGCGGCCTCTTGTACGGCGATACGTTGACGGGCTCTTTCCTCGGCGATCGCTTGGGCGGCTTGCTGGGCTACGGCCGCTTGACGGGCTTGCATGGCTTGGCGTTGCTCCTCGGTCGGCTCCTCACGTACCGGGATCTGTCCACGCATCAAGATGGCGGCTGTCTTACGGTTCATGTTGTCTACCATTGTCTTGAACAGGTTGTAAGATTCAAGTTTGTAGATCAACAAAGGATCCTTGTTCTCGTAGCTAGCGTTTTGTACGGAGTGGCGCAACTCGTCCATCTCACGTAGATGCTCTTTCCATCCCTCGTCGATCATATGCAATACGATTGATTTCTGGAAGGATTTAACGATTGCCTTACATTCCGTGTCGTAAGCCTCTTTCAGGTTACAAGATACATTATACATGCGCTTGCCGTCCGTGATAGGAATCATGATGTTCTCGTACATCGCTCCTTGATTCTCGTACACTTGCTTGATGACCGGGTGAGCGACTTGCGTCATGCGTTCCATGCGACGTTTGTAAGTCTTCAATGCCTCCTCGAACAATTTCTCTACGAGTTGCTCCGGTTTCATGCTCTTGAATTCGTCTTCCGTGAACGGACTTTCCATGGCGAATGTCTTGAACAATTCCAGCTTGAAGCCCTCGAAGTCCTCGGCGTGTTGATCGGCGATAGCTGTAGAAGTATCGTAAATCGTGTTCAATACGTCCAGACCGATACGCTCTCCCATCAAGGCGTGGCGACGGCGGGTGTAGATTACGTTACGTTGCGAGTTCATCACGTCGTCGTATTCCAACAGACGTTTACGGATACCGAAGTTGTTTTCCTCGACCTTCTTCTGGGCACGTTCTACGGACTTGCTCAGCATATTGTGCTCCAGAACCTCGCCTTCCTTGAAACCAAGCTTATCCATCAAGCCGGCGATCTTCTCGGAAGCGAATAAACGCATCAAGTCGTCTTCCAGTGAAACGAAGAATACGGAAGAACCCGGGTCTCCCTGACGTCCGGCACGACCACGTAACTGACGGTCTACACGACGGCTCTCATGGCGTTCCGTACCGATGATAGCCAAACCGCCTGCGTCTTTCACGTCCTTGGACAGCTTGATATCGGTACCACGACCGGCCATGTTGGTAGCGATCGTAACCGTACTCTTTTGACCCGCCAAGGCCACGATCTCGGCCTCTTTCTGGTGCAACTTAGCGTTCAATACATTGTGCTGGATCTTACGCATCGTAAGCATACGGCTCAATAGCTCGGAGATCTCTACGGATGTTGTTCCCACCAATACCGGGCGGCCTGCTTCCGTCAGCTGAACGATTTCCTCGATAACAGCGTTATATTTCTCACGTTTTGTCTTGTAGATACGATCGTTCATATCGTTACGGGCGATCGGTCGGTTGGTCGGGATCACTACTACGTCCAATTTGTAGATATCCCAGAACTCGCCTGCTTCCGTCTCCGCCGTACCGGTCATACCGGACAGCTTATGGTACATACGGAAGTAGTTCTGCAAGGTGATCGTGGCGAATGTTTGTGTAGCGGCCTCTACCTTTACACGTTCCTTAGCCTCGATCGCTTGGTGCAGGCCATCGGAATAACGACGTCCGTCCATGATACGGCCCGTCTGCTCGTCAACGATCATGACCTTGTTGTCCATAACCACGTACTCATCATCCTTCTCGAATAAGGTGTAAGCTTTCAATAATTGGTTGATGGTATGTACACGCTCGCTCTTGACGGAATAGTTTGCCAAGATCTCGTCCTTTTGAGCTTGTTTCTCTTCCTCGGTTCCTGTCATGTTCTCCAATTGAGATAATTGGGAAGTGATATCGGGAAGTACGAAGAAGGTCGGGTCGTCCGTCTTACCGGTCAATAGGTCGATACCTTTATCCGTCAATTCGATACTGTTGTTCTTCTCGTCGATCACGAAATACAACTCATCGGTCGCCTCGTGCATATGGCGCATATTCTCGGACATGAAATATTCTTCCGTCTTCAACATTTGAGCCTTTACGCCTTGCTCGCTTAAGAACTTGATCAACGCCTTGTTGCGGGGATATCCCTTGAAGGAGCGGTACAGAAGGATAGAGCCTTCCTCAACGACCTTCTGGTCGTCGCTAGCCATTTTCTTCTTGGCCTCGATCAATAATTTGGAGCAAAGGTCTTTCTGCGCGTTCACGACAACCTCCACGTTCGGGCGGAATTGCTCGAATAATTGTTCCTCGCCACGAGGGATCGGTCCGGAGATGATCAGCGGCGTACGAGCGTCATCGATCAATACGGAGTCCACCTCATCGACGATGGAGTAGTTATGCTTGCGTTGTACCAAGTCTTTCGGGCTGATCGCCATATTGTCACGCAAGTAGTCGAAACCGAACTCGTTGTTCGTACCGAACGTGATATCTGCCTCATAAGCCTTACGGCGAGCCTCGGAATTCGGCTGGTGCTTGTCGATACAGTCTACGGAAAGCCCGTGGAACATATAAAGCGGTCCCATCCATTCGGAGTCACGTTTTGACAAGTAATCATTCACGGTTACCACGTGTACACCGTTACGTGTCAAGGCGTTCAAAAATACCGGAAGGGTAGCCACCAAGGTCTTACCTTCACCGGTAGCCATCTCGGCGATCTTACCTTTATGAAGAACGACGCCACCAAATAGCTGAACGTCGTAATGGATCATATCCCATGTGATCTCGTTTCCACCGGCTTTCCAGTGATTGGCGTAAATCGCCTTATCGTCCTCGATGCGGACAAAGTCGAAACGAGCGGCCAGATCCCGGTCGAATTGGTTAGCGGTAACTACCACTTCCTCATTCTCGGCGAAACGGCGGGCCGTATCTTTCATGATGGCGAATACCTCGGGCAAAGATTGCTCCAGTACCACTTCCATCTTGTCCGTGATGGCTTTCTCAATTTTATCTACCTCGGCCCAGATCGCCTCACGTTCTTCCAGTTCCTTATCCTCGATGCCTTTGCGAAGCTCTTCCACTTGCGCTTTCTCCTCGGCTACGTAGTCCTGGATACGTTGTTTGATCTCATCTGTTTTCGCACGCAACTCGTCGTTCGAGAGTGCCTTGATTGACGGATATACGGCCTTTACCTTATCTACGTAAGGTGTGATTTCTTTAAGGTCACGCTGCGACTTATTGCCGAACAGCTTCGTCATAAACTCATTAAATCCCATGATTCTTATGTTAATGGATAGTTGAGCAACTATCGTCTGTTATTACTTTGTTGTTTGAATAATTAGATAATAATAAATAGAAAGAAGAGCCACACAACCCTTGATAATTATCAACTTTAATAATCAATTCTCTATTATTTGGTTGTCAGCTCCCAGAGCGGCAAGCTTTGCGTAGCGTTTGGTGGCCTGATTCTTAGCACATGGGTTACCGTGGGGGCTACCTCAGTGGCCTTGACTTCGCGGTAGATATGTTGGGGTTTCAACCCGTTGCCCATAAATACCAGCGGGGTGATAACAGCATTATTGCGTATAATCTTGACTTTTTCTTTCGGATTGTCGAGGTTTACTTTCCAACCGGGTTGCAACTCGATGATCAGATCGCCCCGTCTCAAATGGTGCGTACCTTGACGGAATTTGGCGGTTCCCTCGTTCCAGTCGCCCGTAAGCAAGCTCCTGCCCGTGGTGACGAGTTGTACGCCACTAAATTCCTGTATGAATTCGGCGGCCTTGTTCTGTAAAGTCGTCAAATCCAACTTGGCGTCTTCTATCGCCTTGCGGTTCAAGTAGATCTGGTTATTGTAGTATCCTTGTACCCAACTGGTATGTTGGCCGTAAATGGCCATCAAGTACATATTAAGCAGGGCCAGACAACGTTTCGGGTGGAACTCGCCACCGTTCACCATCAAGCCGTCCGGATAAGACTCCTCGCTTTTATAATAACCGGAACCGGTGAAGACTACCAATGTATTGGCCAAGCCCACTTTCTTGTCGATCGTATCCAGTAGCTTCTCGATATCTTGATCGAGTTGATAATACGTATCTTGAATCTCCCGGGTGTATTCCTTGCTCATCGTACCCCGGTAATTGCCCGCATAGTACGTGATAGACAACATATCCGGGCAACTGCGTGTACCAAACCCTCCGTACTCTAGGAACTGGAGGGCCAAGCGATTGATCTCCTTATTGATGAACGGAGAGGTCTTTAGGTTCGGATAGCAGTTCGCGAACTTCTCGCTGAACGTATAGCGGAAAGGAAGATCATCCAATACGTAAGGAAAGGCATCGTATTTCTCCATCGGAAGGGTAGGAGTCCATACCATGGTTTCCAAGCGTGACGCCAAGGATTCCGGGCCGTTATTATAGCGGTCTACGTACCAAGGGATTCCCTTATAGTACGTCGTGGTAGCCCATTTCCCGTTGGTGTTATCCATCCAGAAAGCTCCGTTCGCCGCATGTCCGGCGGAAAGGATGGCGCTCTCGGCATCCGGGGCGATGGAATATACGTCGCTTCTTCCTTGAGAGGCGATTTTCAACTCGTCGCCGATCGTGGAACTGAATAAATTCTTGGGCGAATAATTCTCTTTCGTGTAATTACCCAGATATTCAGGATCATTTAAGATCGAGACCTCTTTCTCTTTCTCGAAATCAAACGTCTTCTCCCCCGCGATACCGCTGAAGCAAGGGTTGCTTCCGGTAAAAAGAGTCGCGAACGCGCTGGCTTGGTCTATGTCCGAGAACTCGAAGCGGATATTGTTGTACACCAACCCCTCGTTCATCAAACGCTTGAAGCCACGTTCGCCAAATGTATTATAAAAGTATTCTATATAGTCGCCCCTTAGCTGATCCACAGTAATACATACCACCAATTTGGGGGTACGTTGCTGCGCCTCAAGGTTTGTTACCACGAGGATAGCGATAAGTGACGTTATAATTTTTCTCATCCGATTCTCCATATCTTTCTGTAAACACCCCAACCCGAACGAACCCAAATCGAGGCTACAAGCGGAATAAAGGCACTGTTTAGATGTTGCGGAATGAAATACCATCCCAGTAACATCAGCGTAAGCGCCGCAAAGTTAATAAAATGATAGTAATATGCAGCCTTCTTCAGCTTTTTTACGCAAAACAAAATAACAGCGATCAAATCGAGCGGCTGTAACCATACCAAAGACCAGTTCGGCCACGTGCAGGGATGGACGGATATGAAGCTAAGAAAGAAGAGGATGACACCTCCGGCTCCGGCTACCGAGAAAAGGACACAATCCACCCACAAGAAGTATTTTTTTTTGCGCCATTCGATCCAAGTAAGCCCTAAAACGATTCCGAACAGAAGCCAAGCGCAGACTAAAGGGGTGAATAAATCCCAGATATCTTTTTCCGGCTCGTCGGCTTCCCCGGCTCCGATCACGTGGGTCTCGCTCACCAATGGGCGGATTGTCCCGTCCGGGCCCGTGATGGTGGCTTTAGAGAACGCTTCTTTTAGATAAGGGGGGAGGAAGAGCATCTCGTGCTGGGTGGCCTCCCGGTCGGTGGGGCTGCCTAGCGCTAGGTCGCATCCGAATGTGAGCCACGGATGGTTTCGGGTACAATAATTAATAAGATCCCGGAAGGTCTGGGATTGATAGGGATACTGATAATCGACGCTCCCGTTGATCTCCTTTTCCAAGATTGCGGCAGGGCGGGTAGCGCAATTATCGAAGAAGAAGTTATAACGATATACCCTGTTCTCCGGCCTGTAATTAATAAGCAGGGCATCCCATATATGCTCTTTCTCTTCTTGGGTGAGGTTCAATACTTGCTCCGTGATATCGCTGCCCCGCATTTGGTACTCGATCACGTAGTCTTGGAAATCGGCTACTCCCAGTTTATAATCCGTCTCTCCTTTAGCGAATCGGTAGATAAAATTAGGTTTGGAGAAATCAAATATACCGTAATTGAATATATAATCTATATTTTGCTTGGGATCGTATATGCGTAGAGCGGCATGCCCGTACACGGTGAATACCTCTTCATCGTACGGTGCGCTGGTCATCAGACTGATACGGGCTTCCTCGCTCAGTTTGGGTTGCGCCATCGCCGATAGGGAAAGAATCCCCAGCAGGAATAGAAATATGCTTTTTGTCATTCTCTTCTTAATTATTTGACGCAAAGGTAGATTATTTTTCTTAAACAGTATAGATCGTTTAAGCATAACATATGGCTTTATGTCGAGAAAAGAGATAACTTTGTTTTTATTATAAAGGGAAAAGGAAACTTGGTTACATCTTTGATTATAAGAGTGTTGCAGTTTTTGCGGATTTTTTTTAAGAAACTTTAGTTTCTTCTAAGGAAAACAAAAGTTTTCCTATGAGGAAACAGAAGTTTCCCTTGCACAAAACTCTAGTTTCTAGCTAGAGAAACGGACGTTGCTTTTAGAAGGAGCATTGAGGAGATAAAACAAAATTAGGCGACCATCCTTATTTGGATAATCGCCTAATGCCTGATAGAGCGGTAGGCGAGGCTCGAACTCGTGACCCTCAGCTTGGGAAGCTGATGCTCTACCAACTGAGCTACTACCGCATTGCGAGTGCAAATGTATACAAATCTTTCTTTTTTTAGTAACTTTGGCGAGAAAATTTTATAAAAAAGAATTAAGTATGGAAAAACTAGTCTTGATAAAGGTAGGAGGGAAGATCGTTGAGGAAGAAGAAACGCTTCGTCAATTATTGAACGATTTCGCTGCTATCGAGGGATATAAGGTCTTGGTGCATGGGGGAGGACGCTCGGCTACCAAGCTTGCCGCCCAATTAGGGATCGAGAGCAAGATGGTGAACGGTCGCCGTATTACGGATGCCGAGACCTTGAAGGTCGTGACAATGGTCTATGGCGGGTTAGTGAATAAAAACATCGTAGCGGGCTTGCAGGCGTTGGGCGTGAACGCTTTAGGCTTGACTGGTGCGGACATGAACTTGATGCGTTCGGATAAACGTCCCGTGAAGGATGTAGACTATGGTTTCGTAGGCGACGTGAAAGAGGTGAATGCCGATTTGCTAGCCTCTCTTATCCATCAAGGTATCGTGCCGGTACTGGCTCCTCTTACACATGATAAGCAAGGCCATATGTTGAATACGAACGCTGATACGATAGCGGGAGAAGCCGCTAAAGCGTTGGCGAAACATTTTGAGGTGACATTGATGTTCTGTTTCGAGAAAAAAGGCGTTTTGTTGGACGAGAACGATGATGAGAGCGTGATACCGGAAATCGATCGTATAGCGTTTAAGGGATATGTAGAACAGGGAATTATCCAAGGGGGCATGATCCCAAAGCTAGAAAACGCTTACCAAGCGATAGACGCCGGGGTGAAGCAGGTGATTATTACGCAAGCCTCGGAGATTCACCAAGGAAAAGGGACGAGAGTCTTTTAAATAAATGAGGGGCTGTTTATAGCCCCTCACGTACATTATATAATAGGTCTATCAAAGACTCCGAATCTTGATATTACGGAACCAGATTAATGAATCCCCATGTTTTCCTTGTAATCCGATAAATCCTTTTGTCGGTAATTCGGCGAAAGGTTTGGGCAGCCAGCTTGGGATATCGCTTCCATCCGGGTTCTTGGTGCCGGAAGTCCATTTGCTCATATCCATTTCGGTAACTTTCTTTCCGTTGAGGATAACCATGATATGTTGTCCGGCGCATTTGATACGCATATGATTCCACTCCCCGGGTTTTTTGACAACCTTGTCTTGCACGGCGCCTAGATGTCCGTAAATGGCTCCGCATTTCTCATACGGCTTGCCGTTTCCCCATTTTTCACAATGGTCGTCCGCTATCTGTATTTCTACCGAGTTGGGTATCCAATCCTTCGTGTCCGTACAGTAAACGACTACTCCGCTGTTCGTGCCCACGTCGGTCTTAAAATCAAGATCCAGCTCGAAGTTCTCATATTCATCCTTTGTCCAGATAGACTCGTCCTTCACGGCACCTAACACGCCATCAGTCTCGCTCCAAACTTCCGGATTGTAGTTGGCGTTTTCCAGATTTTTACCGAAGAGAGGCTTCCATTTATTGTTATCCGCCGCGAATAAGGAGAATGTACCTGCCACACACCATAAAGTAGCCATGGCTAAAAGAAAATGTTTCATGCTATTAGTTTTAAAGATTTACGTGAGGCAAATGTATTCATTTATTTTGGAAGAAACATAGTCTACGAAGAACGATTTTATTTACAGGTGAAAGCGAAATAGGTTGAAATGCTATGATTCTTAAGGAAATCTTCTTTTTTTATCAGAAATCAAATAGTTTGTTAAAATGATATTAAAATCTTGCATAATCTTTATTGTTGTAAAATAGATTAACTGAAAATTACCTATTGCTTGATTGGTTTTGTGTTATTATGATATTGCTTGTGTGTCAAAATATGCATTTAATAGGTCTAAAAATGACGTTGTGAAATATATTTGACTGTTTTGATGACATAAAACTATTATATTATTTGTTTTTAACAGAAAATATTCTTTATATTTGCGGTGTGAAGATTAGGTATATGTATGATTGTATGTAAAAGTAAAGTGAATATTTTAATGTAATTTTAAATATATGCATGTATAATCCTGCTGTTTTAAACTAAGTTCTTCGTAAACTATGGTAAGTTATGTGTGAATTTTGATTTAAATAATTAATTGTTAAATAAAAAGTGTGTTTATGAGAAGGTTGACTTTTTTGTTATTATGCTTGTTTATAGGCATAGGAGTCGCAACGGCACAGACGATGAAGATAACAGGTAATGTTATATCATCGGAAGATCAGCAACCCGTGATCGGTGCGGCTGTCGTTGTGAAAGGCACTACGATTGGTACGGTTACGGACTTTGAGGGAAACTTTAGTTTAGATGTACCGAGAGACGCTAAGATGATCTTTATTTCTTATGTAGGATTGAAAACGAAGGAAGTACCTGTGGCATCCGTGATCAACGTTGTTTTGGACTCGGATTCAAAAGCGTTGGATGAGGTGGTTGTAACCGCTATGGGTTTGACTCGTGAGAAGAAAGCCTTGGGTTATGCCCTGCAAGAGGTGAAATCTGATGAGTTGACAAAAGCTGGCCAACAGAGCTTGGCGACCTCACTTTCCGGTAAGATCGCCGGTGTGCAGATTACTTCTCAAGGTGGACAGGTTGGTGCGTCGCAGAATATCGTGGTTCGCGGTAATTCCTCTTTTGGTAATAACCAACCGTTGATCGTTGTGGATGGTGTGCCTATCGCTAATGATAACGCGAAAGGTGCCACTGTAAACTTGGGTTCCGGCTTGAATGATATTAATCCGGAGGATATAGAGTCTATCTCTGTGTTAAAGGGTGGATCTGCCGCTTTGTATGGTATGCGTGCCGGTAATGGCGTTATCTTGGTTACTACTAAATCCGGTAAGAAAGACAAGGGTGTATCTATCTCTTATGAGGGTGATATCACGATTGACCGGGTTTATAATTTGCCTAGATTGCAGAATAAGTACGGACAAGGCTATTACGCTTCCGAGTATGATTGGAAGGAAGCGCAAGCGGGGGAATATTCTGGCGATTATCAAGCTTTTGCCTTGGAGAATGGTTACAATTATGTAGATGGTATGGGTAGTGGTATCAACGATAACGCAGATGAGTCTTGGGGACCTCGCTTGGATATCGGATTGAATTTGCCGCAATACAATAGCCCGGTGATCGATGGCGTGCGTCAGGCTACTCCTTGGGTTTCCAGCCCGGACAATATCAAGAATTTCTTCCAAACGGGTTATTCTATGAATCATACGGTGGCTTTGTCTGCCTCTACGGATAAAACGTCTACACGCGCGTCTTTATCTTTCCGTGATCAAGGCGGTACGACCCCGAACACTGATCAGAAGCGCTATGCTATGGCGGTGAACACGAAAATGACGTTTAATAAGTATATTGATTTCGACTTGTCTGCGAATTATATTCGCACGAAAAGCGCAAACTTGCCGGGTACGGGATATAACAGTACGAATGCTTTGCAGTCTATCATGCAGTGGTTTGGTCGTCAAGTTGATTTGAAAGATTTGAAGAATAATTGGGATCAAGTGGATGAGTATGGAAAATATACGCATTATAACTGGATACAGTCTTTCCATGCGAATCCGTATTGGACATTGAATAAGAATACTAATAGTTATGATCGTAATCGTTTCTATGGCAAGACCTCTTTGTATATCAAACCGACCGATTGGTTAAAGTTTGAAGGTCGTATGGGCTTGGATCATTACGATTCTAATCAGTTCTCTCGTATTTTATGGAATATCGACTATCCGAATGGATATTTTCGTAGCTTCGACCGTTCGATGACTGAGTTTAACGCGGACTTTATCGCCTACGTGAACAAGAACTTCGGTGATTGGGCCTTGAATGGTTTGGCTGGAGCCAACTATCGTGATTATCAAACAGCTATCATGGGGACAGGTGCGGACGAATTGACCGCAGAGGGATTATTTACCGTAGCGAACGCTCATGGAACCCCGTACACCTTGAACGACCATGAGAAACGTCGTTCAAACTCTGTATACGCTAATGCCTCTATCGGCTACAAGAATATGGCTTATGCCGAGGTAAGTGTCCGTAATGACTGGGACTCTACGATCAAGGACGCTTTCTTCTATCCTTCTTTCAGTGGTAGCTGGATCTTGACCGAGACATTCCCCGGATTGCAAAATGGCGATTATTTGAATTTCTTGAAATTGCGTGGTGGTTGGGCAAAGATCGGTTCCGCAACGGACCCGTATCGTTCGAACGCTTATTATTCATTGATCAGTTCTTCGTTCAATGGTACTACATTGTTCTATAATCCGACAATCCTTCCTCCTACAAATCTTCGTCCGGAGAGCGTAAAGACTTGGGAAGTTGGTGTTGAGGCTAATTTGTTCAACAATCGTTTGCATATTGATGCCGCATATTATAATAAGGTGACGAGCGATCAGATCATGAATGCGAACGTGGCTACCTCTACCGGTTATACCTCTATGTATATCAACGCTGGAAAGATCAGCAACAAGGGTGTCGAGTTGCAGGTATCCGGTGATATCATCAAGAATCCGAAAGGATTCAACTGGACGGCTACGTTGAACTGGGCGAAAGATAAGAGCCGAATTGATGAGCTTTATACAGATCCCGTTACCGGACAGTCCTTGGACGCTTACCAAATCGGTAGTAGCTGGAGCGTGAAGAACTATGCTATGGTCGGTAAGAGCTGGGGTACTTTGGTAGGTACAGGTTACGTATATAATGAGGATGGCTCGATCTTGGTAGAGGATGGTATTCCTGTCTACGAGGCCGGAAAAGAGATCGGTGATGTTACGCCGAAGTGGTTGGCTGGTTTCAGCAATGAGTTCTCTTATAAGGATTGGAGCTTCGGTTTCTTATTGGATTTCCGTTTGGGCGGTGACGTATATTCTGTTACACAAGCATTCGGTTCTCAGACGGGTATCTTGAAACACACGGCAGAAGGCGATTTGCGTGAGAATGGCGTCGTACTTGGCCAGAATTATATGACGGACAAGGTCTTCAAGACCGCTGATGGTAAGATTAATGATGTCGCTGTCAACGCGGAGGACTTCTTCTATAATTATTATACGATTTGTGAGATGTCGGTATTCGATGGTTCTTACTTGAAATTGCGTGAGGCTCACCTGACGTATAATTTCCCGAAATCAATTCTAGAGAAGACTAAATGTATCAAGGCCGCTCATGTATCATTGGTTGGTACGAACTTGGCGTTGCTTTGGGTGCATAAGTCAAATATCGCTCATATTGATCCGGAGTCTACAAGTACCGGTGGCGATGACCCCGAGACTACGGCTACAAGCAGAGGATTTAACTCTGGTGTAGGTTTTGAGTCCAACTCTTATCCTCCTTCTCGTAGCTTTGGTCTTAAATTAGGTGTAACATTTTAATCAACATTAATCTGAGGAATTTAATATGAAAAGATATATCAAGAATTTCATGATGGCTATGATGGTCGGCGCTACTGTATTCGGTAGCTCGTGTACCGATTCGTTTGAGGAGGTCAATACAGACCCGGATAGCCCTACGGATGTGCCTACGACGAATCTTCTGGCGTATTCTTTATATTACACATCCTATCGTCTGTATGATCGGTGGTTCGCAATGGATGAGCCGATGACTTTCTGCGGATATGCTTCGAAGATGACTTATATCGACGAGTCCCGCTATAATTTCCGTACGGGTGTACAGGATACGAACTGGGAGTATTTGTATCGTATATTGAATAACCTAAAAGATATCGAGAAGCGTGCCACGTTTAATGAGACTCCTAATATGCTGAACGTATCGAAGGTTATGCAGGTTCATTTGATGCAGGTAGCCACGGATCGTTGGCGGGATGTCCCTTATACGGATGCCGCTAAGATGACAGATGGGGTCTTGCAGCCGAAATACGATAAGCAAGAGGATATTTATCCGGGCTTATTGGCTACGTTGAAGGAAGCTGCGGATGGCTTTGCCGATGGTGGTAGTGATGACTTAGGCGAGGGAGACTTGTTATTCGGTGGTGATATCGAGAAGTGGCAGAGATATTGTAATTCTATGCGTCTTCGTTTAGCGATGCGTATCTCAGAGGTTTCCCCGGCGTTGGCTAAGGAGACCGTAGAGGAAGTCATGGGTAATCCCACTAAGTATCCGATCATGGAAAGCAACGATGATAATGCTTTCTTCTGGTGGATCGGAACAGACCCCAACTATTACGAACCGATGGCAGACGGTTATCGTACACGTAAGACGGAGTATTGTGCCGCAGACGTGATCGTGGATCATATGAATACACGTGAGGACCCTCGTCGCTCATCTTATTTCCAACCCACAAAAGAAAGTGTGGAGGCCGGTGAGCCTAAGTATGTAGGTTATACGATCGGGGCGAAAGCGAATGCGGTAGCTTCTAAATATTCCATTTGGGGAGCACGTTTCTTCACGGACTTGGCTGGTTTTTCTCCTTATATGCGTGTCGCTGAGCCTTGGTTCTGTGTCGCTGAGGCATCTATGTTGGGATGGAATACCGGAATCTCCGCAGAGGACGCATACAATAAGGCTGTTACCTATTCCATGGAAGAGAATAGCGTATCTGCCGAAGATATAGCGGATTACCTTGCGAACGCGGGTAAGTTCACGAATGATAAGAAACAGATTTATTATGAGGAATGGGTTGCCATGTTCAAGCAAGGAATGGAAGGTTGGTCATTGTATCGCCGTACAGGCGTGCCAGACAACTTGTATCCGGCTCCGGGCCGTCCGGCAAACTATTCTAATCATAACGTACCCCCGTTCCGCTCTCCGTATCCTGATAAGGAACGTAATTTGAACAATGCGAATTGCGCTCCGTTCGATGCGGAAGTCGTGGATAATTTGTGGGGTAAACAAATGTGGTGGGATACACGTACAGGCGTTCATTAACTACTAGTTAACATAGACATACCAAGTGCCTGTATACTATAGAGGGGCTGCTCGTGATGAGTGGCCCCTTTTTTTGTCATTATGCTGTCATTTTTAAATAAACTATGTACCTTTGTCCGGCTTATTTAGAAAAAAGATGGAAAAAGAAGGAATGATGGTGGTCGATATTAAGAATATCGTTACTCGTTTGCCGGAATTGCGGTTTACGGCACCCGTGAATTGGAGAATTGATGAAGGGCAGCAATGGGCTGTGGTCGGTCCGAATGGCGCTGGTAAAACCTTGATAGCGGATATTATGCAGCGTAAATTCGCTTTTAAGGAAGGTGAGGTCGTGTTCTCCGGGGATGGTAAGGTAAGTGACTTTATCAAGAGTATAGCGTTTAAGGATATTTATTCGTTGGCGGATTGCCGGAATTCTTATTACCAACAGCGTTGGCATTCGACAGAGACGGAGGAGATGCCTATTGTCGAGGAATTGTTGAAGGAATATGCCGGCTCTGATAATTTAGCGAAGATATTGACTCTTTTCGGTATAGAGGATTTATTGCCTAAGCGGTTGATCTTCTTATCAAGTGGTGAATTACGAAAATTCTTGATTGTCCGGACGTTGCTTAGTCGTCCTCGTGTCTTGATCTTGGATAATCCTTTTATCGGCTTAGACGCTCCATCCCGGGATTTATTGGTAGAGATGCTAGGGCAAATGACAAAATTGAATGGTGTTCAAGTTGTCTTGTTATTATCTAACCCCAATGACATACCGGCAATGATCACGCATGTATTGCCTATCCATGATCGTACTTGCTTGCCTCCGCTGACTCGAGAGGAGTTTATGTCGGATACGGAATTAATCGCCCGTCTTTTTCCAACGGAAGGCATTCATGCATGCGAGGAAGTTGGTAAGGTTCGTTTACCTGTGGATATGAACAAGATAGCCTCTTTACATGAGGTGACTTTACGCATGGAACATGTGAAAATACGCTATGGTAGCCGTACGATCTTGAAAGATTTGGATTGGGAAATCAAGAACGGGGAGAAGTGGGCGTTATTCGGTCCGAATGGCGCTGGTAAATCTACCTTGCTGAGTTTGGTTTACGCGGATAATCCCCAGTCGTATGCGAATACGTTGTATTTGTTTGATAGAAAGAGAGGTTCCGGAGAAAGTATTTGGGATATCAAGAAGCGTATCGGATATGTATCGCCGGAGATGCACTTATATTATAAAGAGAATGTCCCTACCTTGAATATTGTCGGTTCCGGCTTTTTCGATTCGATCGGCTTGTTTCGTAAGTGTAATGCGGAGCAAGAAACGGTAGCCTTGGAATGGATGAAAGTTTTTGGTATCGAACATTTGAAAGACCGTTTATTCTTGACCTTATCATCGGGAGAACAACGTTTGGCTTTATTAGCGAGAGCTTTCGTGAAAGATCCCGATTTAATTATATTAGATGAGCCTCTCCACGGTCTGGATGTGAGCAATAAGAAAAAGGCGGCTGCTATTATCGAGCAATTCTGCGATCGCCCGGGAAAAACCTTGATTTACGTAACCCATTACCCGCATGAATTACCTGCTTGCGTAGACAAGCGGTTCGAGCTAGTGAAGCATGCGTAAATTATCCTTATAAGGACTTGAAAAAAACATAGTTATGATTTTTCAAAAGATAAGTATGAATTGAAAAAATCATAACTATGAATTTATAAGGTCATTTCCACTATACTTTGGCTAGCGGCTAGAGCATCACGAGTAAAGCAGAACCCAAATAGAGGATACTTCTCCGGGTAGGAATGGCGTAAATACGAGTTTCCGAGTTCCTTGGACTACTTTATTAAAGGGAAATTCGTTGTTTTGTGTCAACGCCAGTTTCGTGGGTTCGGGTAACTGTATCGTAAATTCATACGTTTCTCCTAATTTTATCTGTTTTGCAGGGTGTAATAGGCTTTTGAAGTGAATAACTAACGGCTTGTCGAATGAATAACTAACGGCTATACCTAGCCGCTAGCTTACGGCTTGGGAAGTGAATAACTAACCACTTGAGAAGCCTTTTG
>NZ_RAYG01000021.1:0-139069 GCF_003670185.1 Parabacteroides sp. CH2-D42-20
CGTCTTAGGTGAAAGGAGTCAGTCGAAAGATTGGCTCCTTTTTTTGGTATATACACCAGCCGTTGTAGAGATGTGGCACGCTACGTCTTTACAAAGAGGGAACGTGGATAGATTAGTCGTTTATTTCTTTAGCTAGAGATTCCCGTAGTTTCCGGACTGCCGTGGCGATGTGGGCTTCTAATGTCTTTACTGATATTTCTAGGATATTTGCCGCATCCTTATATTTCATCTTATCTTCACGGATCAGTTTAAAAGCCATCTTGCATTTATCCGGGAGTGTATTGATCGCCTCATTTAAATGATCGATGCATTCTTTGGAAATAAGTTCTTCCTCGGGCGTAGTATCGGTATGTGCGAATAAATCGATCGTATTCTCATCGATCTGGACTTTCTCCATATGCTGTGTCCGGTATAGGCTGATGGCTTTGTGGCGGGCTATGCCATAGATATAAGAATCGAAGTTAGAGATGTCCGGTAATGACTTTCTATTATTCCAAAGACTTAGAAATGTATCAGAGACAATTTCCTCAGCTTCTACAGAGGAAGGCACATAAAGGGATGTAAACCGCATTAGCCTCTGAAAATAGGCTAAATAAAGCGATTTAAAAGCAGTTTGAGAATCGGATAGCGCGATTTCACAGACCCATTGCATTATTTCTTTGGAGTGTTTTTCCAAGTAACTAGAATCTTGTTAACTTATTTCCCTTCTAAATATATAGTCGCAAATGTATATAAAAACCCTTAGTGGATCTCTCTCTTAAAAGAGAAATACTTGATGTTAATTTCAACCTAATTTCATATCTGGTTGTTTTTGAATCTAATCCGCAGGTTGTAACATCATTGTAATATGTATGTAACGGATGCGAAATAATTGTTTCAGAACTTTGCGCAAGAATTATAACAATCAGTATGGAAACATTTTATTTGTTCTTGGTCATATTTTTGTTTGTATTGGCCATCGTAGATTTATCGGTCGGTGTTAGTAATGATGCCGTGAATTTCTTGAATTCAGCTATCGGCGCGAGAGCCGCATCCTTTAAAGTTATTATCGCTATCGCTGCTGTGGGAGTCTTTGTCGGAGCGGCGTTATCCAATGGTATGATGGATATCGCCCGGCATGGTATTTATCAACCCCAGCATTTTTATTTCTCGGAGATCATGTGTATCCTTGCGGCCGTTATGCTTACGGATGTGGTGCTACTGGATATTTTTAACTCGTTAGGTATGCCGACCTCGACAACGGTTTCCATGGTGTTTGAGTTGGTGGGTGGAACGGTAGCGATCGCCTTGGTAAAGATCGCTAGTTCTTCAGGCGCTTTGCAATTGGGGGATCTGCTGAATACCGAAAAGGCTTTTACCGTGATTCTGGGTATCTTTCTTTCTGTGGCGATCGCTTTTTTCTTTGGTGTGATCGTGCAGTATCTGTCCCGGATCTTGTTCTCGTTTAATTATAAGAAAAGCTCTAAATATTTTATTGGTCTGTTCGGAGGTTTAGCGGCCACTTCCATCATTTACTTTATGCTGATAAAGGGATTGAAGACAAGTTCTTTTATGACGGGTGAGTTCAAGGATATGGTGTATGCCAATACGGGGATGATCGTTTTGGGATGTATGGTATTTTTTACGATCTTGATGCAGGTATTGCATTGGTTGAAGGTGAATGTATTCAAGGTAGTCATTTTGATGGGTACGTTTGCCTTGGCGTTGGCTTTTGCCGGGAATGACTTGGTGAACTTTATCGGAGTCCCCTTGGCTGGCTATTCCTCTTATATGGACTTGATGGCGCAGGGAGGGACCACTACCACGGATACATTTTTGATGACCTCCTTGTTGGGACCGGCCCAGACACCTTGGTATTTCTTGGTGGGTTCCGGGGTCGTGATGGTAATCGCCTTGGCTACCTCCAAAAAGGCTCAGAACGTGGTGAAGACTTCCTTGGATCTGTCTCGTCAATCGGATGGAGAGGAGTCTTTCGGTACATCGCCTGTCGCACGGGTATTGGTACGGAATTGCAGTAATATATCCGCTACGATATTAAGTATCGTGCCCACTCCGGTTAAGAACTGGATTGATAGCCGTTTCAACCAAAGCGAGATGATCATGGATGACAAGGCTAGCTTCGACTTGGTACGTGCCTCGGTGAACGTGGTTTTGTCCGGATTGCTGATCGCTTTGGGAACCTCCTTGAAATTGCCTTTATCTACGACGTATGTGGCTTTCATGGTCGCTATGGGTACTTCGTTGGCAGACCGTGCTTGGGGGCGTGAGAGCGCCGTATATCGCATCACAGGCGTATTGTCCGTGATAGGTGGTTGGTTCATTACGGCAGGGGCTGCTTTTACGATCTGTTTCATCGTCGCTCTTTTGATTTATTGGGGAGGTATTCCAGCTTTGGTCGCTATGATTGGTTTGGCGATCTATTCGTTGGTTCGTAGCCACTTCGCTTATAAGGCTAAATTGCGGAAAGAGGCATTGAAGGAGGAGGTGAATTCTACGGTGTCTAAACTTCGTAAGGCTACGGATACCCGTGAGGCTTTGGCACTGTTCCGCGAGCATAGCCGTGAGGAATTACAATCCGATCTGGATTTTACGGCGGAAGTATTCGGTAAGGCGGTAAATGGATTCATGAATGAGAACCTCCGTGAGTTGCGCAAGGTCTTGACTGCCGTGGAGGAGAAGAAGATTCACTTGAAGCAAGTGAAACGTGTCGGTACGCTTGGCGTTACCCAATTGGATCACGATATCGCCGTGGAGAAGGGGCTTTATTATTATCAAGGAAATGACTTCGCCAGCGAGATCATATTCAGTATCCGTCGCTTGGCAGAACCGATGAAAGATCATATCGATAATAATTTCAGCCCGTTGAGTCCGGTACAGAAAGATGATTTTGGTAAGGTATCTGAACAAATCATCTCCTTCTTGAGAAATTGCGCTACTATGATCCGTAAAAACGATTATATTGGTTTTGAGGAGCTGATCGCTGAGTCGATTACTTTGATGAACCAACTTACCGCCTTGAAGAAAGGGGAGTTGAAGCGTATCCAAGGGCAGTCCGGCAGCACGAAGGTGAGCATGGTTTATTTGAACATGGTACAAGAGGCCCAGAACGTGGTTTCTTTTACGGCGAACCTTTTGAAGGTGAGCAGGAAGTTCCAGAAGGAATAATCAGTCTCTATTCTATTGGGATGGTGGGAGACGGGGCATGCCCCGTCTCTACTGGTTTATAGGGTTAGCATCTTCTTTTCTTTGACTAAATCACTCTCGTCCATCCGCAGGGATGGGACTGTACACATCTTGATAAAATCTCCTGTTTGGCAAGTATAATCATAGTAGGCCTGTTGTTCCGGGGTAAAATCTTCTTTATCGATCAGTCCGCTTTTCCGGCTCATGAATTCATCGATCTCCGTGCTTTCTGATTCCTTGATAAGAAGGATTCGGCGGGCGATCGGGTTACGATTATAATCCTGCCCGATGTATAATCCTCGTAATTGGCGGGGATTCTTGAAAAATGGTATTTGCAGGTATATCGTTACCATCGTGAATTGGGGCGCTTGGTTCTCGTTCAGCATGCAATGGAAATTCTGAGGATCGGGCATGATCCCGAATCCCCATTGAGCCTCTCCATAAGCGCTGATCCGCCCTACACGGACTTGATTATCCGAGGGGGAGAGTAGGAAGGGTTCCATCTTGAGGCAGTCCGAGGAGGAAGAAAGGCTGTAACTGGTATAGATTCCTTTGAAAGCCTCTATTTTAGAGGCGGAGAGCCGTGTCTCCTCCATCAATTGCTTGGCGAAAGGATTATCTTTTAGGCTATCCGGTTCGGCGAGCTCCATCTGGTCTAGGCGAAGGATCATCTCCTCTATATGGGAAAGCAAACGTTTTTTCGACACGTTATTCACTAGGGCGAGCGCCGAGTCCAGCGCTTCTTCCGGAGGGTAACTCTTGATGCCCTCGAAATAATTCGGCAATACGGTCGTATATAGGGAGGACAATATGCTGGGAGCCATATCGATCCAGTCGGCTATCTCTTTCATCTTAACCCCATTGCTTCGTAGATATTCGATCTTTCGGTAGAATTCTTGAAGATTGTTCATGTGTTTATATTCTTGATTTACCTTACAAAATAAGAGGACATATGTTGCGTTTCCGTTTCATGAATGTTACATAAATATTTCTTTATAATTTATTGATTCCTAGTTGAGTATTAATAATATACATTCATGGGTTCAGTAATATGTCTGTAACATGGCGGCTGTACTTTTGCCTTCGAAAATAAAACGACAGAAGATTATGGACACTGCGATACAGACAAATAAAACATCCCGGAGGCGGGTTTCCGATCTCTTCTTCATCCTATGGGCCGGAGGGGCCGCTTTGCTTTCTTATTCCTTGGTATATATGTTGCGTAAGCCTTATACGGCTGCCGCTTTCGAGGATCTGGAGGTATTCAATATGGACTATAAGGTGGCGGTTACGATCGTGCAGATCTTGGGGTACGTGGTGTCGAAGTTCATGGGAATTAAGTTGATATCGGAGTTGCGGCGGGAAGAGCGCTTGCGGTTCATCTTGATGTCCGTGGTGATGGCGGAACTTTCGTTGGTATTCTTCGGGTTGCTCTCGGCTCCTTATAATATAGCGGCGATGTTCTTGAACGGGCTTTCGCTGGGATGTATGTGGGGGATTATTTTCAGCTTTATAGAAGGACGTAGGATGACGGATGTCCTCGCTAGTTTGTTGGGCGTAAGTATGGTGATCAGTTCCGGTACGGCAAAGTCTGTCGGCTTGTACGTAATGGATACGTGGCAGGTCAGCGAGTTCTGGATGCCCGCCTTGATCGGGGCGGTGGCATTGCCTTTGCTAGCCTTGTTGGGATATGCGCTGAACCGGCTTCCACAGCCTACGGAGGAGGATATCGCCTTGAAGTCGGAGCGGGAGACCTTGAACGGGCGGCAGCGTTGGGAGCTTTTTAAGCATTTCATGCCTTTCTTGACGATGCTTTTCGTGGCGAATATAGCGATCGTGGTATTGCGGGATATCAAGGAGGACTTCTTGGTGAATATCATCGATATGTCCGGTTACTCGCCTTGGTTGTTCACGCAAATAGATAGCGTGGTGACCTTGACTATCTTGGCGATCTTTGGTTTGATGGTGCTCGTGAAAGATAATTTTAAGGCGCTTTCAGTCCTGTACGGTTTGATTATTACGGGCATGATGGTCATGGCGTTCGTGTCGTTCGGGCAGGAGCGGATGGGATTGAGCCCGGTGACATGGCTTTTCTTGCAGAGCCTTTGCCTGTATATGGCTTACTTAACCTTCCAGACGATTTTCTTCGATCGCTTCATCGCTTGTTTCAAGATACGGGGAAACGTCGGTTTCTTTATTGTCTTAACAGATTTTCTGGGGTACACGGGTACGATACTGGTATTGGTGCTAAAGGAATTCGTGGGTACGAGATTGGACTGGGCGGTATTTTATAACCAACTTGCCGGATATGTAGGGATCTTTTGCTGCGCCACTTTTGTCGCTTCCTTCGTATATTTGCGGCAACGCTATCGCAAGGAGACCGCTTTATGTGGCTGCGAGGAAATAGCAACTCTTGAACCTACCGAAAACAATGTCCTTACGATCGCTTAAACAAGAAAATTATTAAATACGATACATACAGAATATGAAGAAGATTTCAGGTGTCATTATGGATTGGGCCGGTACGGCCGTGGATTATGGATGCTTCGCTCCGCTGAACGCTTTTCTCAAGGTATTCTCGGAAGAGAAAGGGATTGATATCACTTACCGGCAGGCCCGTGAGCCGATGGGTCTCTTGAAGATCGATCATATCAAGGCGATCTTGAGCATGCCGGAGGTGAACGAGAAGTTCCGTGCCCTGTATAAGAGGGACTGGAACAAGGGGGACGTGGATGAGATGTACGCTAGTTTCGAGAAACATTTGTTCGCTTCCTTGAAGGATTTCACCACTCCGATACCGGGAGTCTTGGAGACGATGGCGATGCTTCGCGAGCAAGGTATAAAGATCGGCTCTACGACCGGGTACACGGCGAAGATGATGGAGATTGTCCGTCCCGGAGCCGAGGCCAAAGGATATAGGGTAGATAATCTGGTGACACCAAACGAGGTCCCGGTCGGTCGCCCCGCCCCGTATATGATCTATAAGAATATGATAGATTTAGCGATTCCTTCCGTAGATCAAGTGGTGAAGGTAGGAGATACGATCGCTGATATTAAGGAGGGCGTGAACGCCAAGGTATGGAGCGTCGGTATCGTGACCGGTAGCAACGAGATGGGCGTGAGCGAGGAGGAATATAACAGCCGTCCGGCGGAAGAATGGGAATCTCTGAAGAAAGAGGTGCGTGAGCGTATGTTGGCGGCGGGGGCTCATTTCGTCTTGGATACGATCGCCGAGCTGCCCGCTTGCATCGAGAAGATTAACAACAGGAATTAAGCTTGATAACCGAATAGAATAAAACAATCATATGAGAAACTATTTATTATTGACACCGGGCCCGTTGAGTACGTCGCAGACGGTACGTGAGGCCATGCTTCAAGATTGGTGTACGTGGGATAAGGATTATAACGAGGGTATCGTTACCCCGATCCGTAAAGGCTTGCTGGCGATAGCGGGACTGGACGGGGATGAGTACACCAGTGTCCTGCTGCAAGGTAGCGGAACGTATTGTGTGGAGGCTACGATCGGGGCTGCTGTCCGTCCGGAGGATAAATTGTTGATCCTCGCTAACGGTGCTTATGGCAAACGTATGGCGCAGATCGCCGATTATTATCATATCAATTACGTACTGGTCTCTTTGCATGAGACGGAACTGGTAACCGGCGAGGTAGCCCGACGTGCCTTGGAGGAACATCCCGGTATCACGCATCTCTCAATGGTACATAGCGAGACCACGACCGGTTTGTTGAATCCGATTGAGGAGGTAGCCGAGGTGATCAAGGGCCGGGGGATTACCTTTATCGTGGATGCGATGAGCAGCTTTGGCGGTGTCCCTATCGACGTGAAAGGTTTAGGTATCGACTTCTTGGTCAGTAGCGCGAACAAATGTATTCAAGGAGTTCCCGGCTTCGGCTTTATCCTCGCCCAAAAAGATAAATTGATGGCGACGAAGGGGAATGCCCGCTCGCTTTCCTTAGATATCTATGCCCAGTGGGAAGCGATGGAGAAAGGGGGAGGCAAATGGCGTTTCACGTCTCCGACGCACGTGGTTCACGCTTTCTACCAAGCGATGAAGGAATTGAACGAGGAAGGCGGTATCACGGCTCGTTATAAGAGATATCAAGAGAATCACCAGATATTGGTGGAAGGTATGCGTGGATTGGGTTTCAAGACCTTGCTGCCCGATGATGCCCAAGGGCCTATTATCACTTCGTTCTTATATCCTTCCGCGGATTTCGATTTCACCTCGTTCTACGCACGGCTGAAGGAGAAAGGCTTCGTGATCTATCCGGGTAAGATCTCGGATGCGGATACGTTCCGTATCGGTAATATCGGAGATATCTTCCCGAAAGATATGGAAGCCTTGATACAATCGATTAAAGAGATCCGGTAATTGATGCCCGTAACGTAACGAGTCCTTCGGGGCCCATATTGAACAGCAAATCCGCTATACTCAGATTGGGGAGGAATCCGAATTTCTCCCGGAATACTTGATAATAAGGTTCCGGGCGGAAGGCGGGATCTTCCCCTTCGTGTTTCGGGCGGATCGTTTCCCGGAAATCGTTGGCTACCTCTGGCTCATAATGCTCGGTGTAGACGACTGCGGGTTGCATATCCAACAGGTCACAGACTAGACGGCGCAGTTCCTCGTTGAAGTCGAGGAGGAACTCGTATTTCTTTTCGTAGAAAGGAGCGAAGTCATCGGCATAATACTCGAAAAACGGACTCATATTGTAGGCCGATACCAAAGCGTTCCAGTGTAGGTGCCGCCAGTTTCCGTGGTCGGAGATACGGATGTCCTTGGTCTGGCATTTCAAGGTATCCGGCTTGACGATGGGGATGGATAGGGAGAGTGGGCCGTTCGCGGCGGCGATGGAACAGCGGTTACGATAGGTTTGCTTCACGTAATTCTCGGCGGTCTCGATACGGACCTCCGGGTATTGGAGCATCTTACAATATTGTTGTATGGGGCCTAGATAGGCGGTCGCTATATATACAGGTCGCATGTTAATGAACGGGTTTAAAGATTCGTTGTTTGTCGGGGCTGTACCAGCAGAGCCAAGCGTTGCCGACGATATGGTCGGCCGGTATGAAACCGAGATGGCGGGAATCTACCGCCTCGTTGGTATTATCGGACAGTACCCAATAGTAGTCTTGTTGGAAAAAGAAGAAATTAGTCTCCCGCCCGTCCAGATATAACTTTCCGTCACGGAAGGAAGCTTTACCATCCGTCTCCCGCATGATGATCTCCTTGCAGGCGGTGAGCGAGGCGGCGTCCAGCGGGTAAGCCCGGTCTTTCCGGGGGACGATCAACATGTATTCTTGCATTTGTTCCCCGATAAAATGACGGTTTATGGCGTCGGGCAATTCCTCCCTCAATTGATATTCTTCGAAAGCCGTGAGGCTGAGCATACAGCCGAAACTTTCCTGCCTGAAATCCCTAAGTGGGATGTCCAACTTCTCTAACGTCTCCAAGAACGTCTCCTTGGCGCTCAGTGTTATGAAATAGGAACAGAGGGAGCGAGGAGAGCGGGGGATTTTATGCCCGTTTATCGTATATCCGTCCATGCTGACCCGGATCGTATCGCCCGGCATACCGATGCATCGGCTGATGAATAAGGGAGCATCCGCTGAATCTCGAGAGAGCGGGCTGGTAAAAAGCACGACCTTGCCCCGGACGGGCTTATTCTTCCCCGGTATTTTATTGACTAGGATATAATCCCCTTTATGCAAAGCCTCTTCCATAGAGTCCGTGGAGATGCGATAGGACTCTATGCAGAAAAGGCGTATGAGCATGACGATCCCCGCGGCTAGTGCGAAAGCTGCCAGCCATTTCATGAGAACTATCAGGAATCGTTGGATTGTCATAATACGAAGTTTTCACCTCTTAATCCGGATGCACCCAACGGAACAGGCGGTTCCAACGGATACCACCGTCGAACAGACTGCGATCCTTGTCCAAGGATAGCCAAACCAAGATCGGCTTGCCGACAATGTGATCCTCGGGTACGAAACCCCATGAGCGGCTATCCGCGCTATTATGGCGGTTATCGCCCATCATCCAGTAATAATCGTATTTAAACGTATAGGAAGTCTCGGGCTTGCCGTTGATGTAGACCTTGCCGTCCTTCACTTCCAAGGTGTTGTTCTCGTAATTCTTGATACAACGGCTGTACAACGCCAGATTACGTTCGTTCAACGGGATGGTAGCCCCTTTCTTCGGGATCCAAAGCGGCCCGAAGTTATCACGGGTCCAGCCAGTATTGTATCCGACCGGATAGGTAGGGCCGCCCAACGTCTCCGGCTCGATGATAACCTTCTTCACGGTAGGTAACTTCTCCGCTATCGCCAAGGCCTTTTTCGTGAGTGGCAGGCGATATACCGGGTTGTACTGTCCGTTCGCGTTAGGCGTAAAGCCTAGGTATGACAATAGGTTCTGGTAATAACCGCCGCTGGAGGCCAGCATACGGTCATCCTTGCTTACGTCCATTAGGCGGAATTGCTCCTCTGTGATCGGGGAACCGTCTGTTTCGATGAAGTAGTTGAACTGCATATCTTTCGGGTTCTCGGCGGGTTTACCGTCTATGTACACTTGGTTGTCTATGAGTTGGAGCGTATCACCCGGCATACCGATACAACGCTTCACGTAATTCTCCCGTTTGTCGACCGGGCGGTACATAACCTCGCCGAACGTGGCCTTATCCAATAAGATACGTTCCCGTCCGTACTCCTCGACCAAGGAGTAGTAATCCGGGTTTTGCACTTTCACGGCGATCGTGTCGCCTGCGGGGAAGTTGAACACTACGATATCATTACGTTTCACGTGCCCCAAACCTTTCACCCGTTTGTAGCCCCATTCCGGCCAATCCAGATACGATTTACAGTTTAAGATAGGCAACGTATTTTGTACCAACGGGAAGGAGATCGGCGTGTTCGGTACGCGAGGGCCGTAACTTAATTTGCTGACGAACAGGTAATCTCCTACCAGCAAGGATTTCTCCAAGGAAGAACTCGGTATCTGATAGTTCTGGAAGACGAACAAATTGATGAAATAAACGGCTACCAGCGCAAATACGATATCGTCCACCCATTCCAATACGTTGCGTACCGTCGGGTTCTTAGACCGTTTCCAAGCTCCCCAAGGGATGTAGTGCGTCAAGAATATATCGACTAGGACGATTAATCCCAGCAGTAGCCATACGTTTTGCATCCAGATAGCGAACAATGTGTATAATACGGCCGCTATACTAAACTTGATCCATTGTTTTTTCGTGAACTTCTTCATCTTTTAGCTAATACGTTTAGAATTTGAATAAGTCATTCATGCCTAGGAAACCTTTCTTTCCGGCGGTAAACTCTGCCGCTATTACGGCGCCTAGCGCAAATCCGGCACGGCTCTTGGCATCATGCTTGATACTGATCGTATCTACGTCCGACTCATACGTGATCTCGTGGATACCCGGAACCTCACCCTCACGGATGGCGTGGATCGGCAGGTCGGTCGCGTTCTCGGCGTTCTCTAAGGTCCAGCGGTCTTTACGATCGATGTTTTCCAAGATACCTTCGGCCAACGTGATAGCCGTTCCACTGGGCGCATCCAGCTTGTGGATATGGTGGACTTCCGTCATTTTAACGTCGTAGGAGGGGAAGTTGTTCATGATTTTCGCCAGATACTTGTTCATGGCGAAGAAGATATTTACGCCGATGCTGAAGTTGGAGGCGTAGAAGAAGGTTTTGCCCTCTTTCTCGCATTTCTCCTTGATCTCGCCGATACGGTCCAGCCATCCGGTAGTACCCGATACGACCGGCACGCCTACCTCGAAACATTTCATATAGTTATTGAAAGCGGTAGCCGGGGTAGTAAACTCAATTGCCGCGTCGGCGCTCTTGAACGCTTCTGAATATATATCCTCAGCGTTATTGATATCTATGATGGAAACAATTTGATGTCCTCTTTGGATGGCGATCTGCTCGATCGTTTTGCCCATTTTCCCGTAACCTATAAGTGCAATTTTCATACTTTAATTCAATTAATGTCGCAAATATACAGAAAATGAATTACATTTGAATCCAAAATCTTAACTCTGAAAGAATATGGAACGTTTATTACACTATGTTTGGAAATACAAACTCTACGCAAGTACTCCATTGACTACCACCGAGGGGCTTCCTATCGCTGTTATCGATCCCGGAATACAAAACACCGACGCCGGTCCCGACTTCTTCAACGCCAAGATAAAGATTGACGGCACGGTATGGGCCGGAAGCGTGGAGATCCACGAAAAAGCTTCCGATTGGTTGCTGCATCATCATGATTCAGATAAGGCATATGACTCCGTTATCTTGCATGTAACGGGTGTGAATGACGCATCTATCTGCCGGATGAACGGTGAGCCTATTCCTCAATTGATATTACCCGTTCCGGAACCTGTCCGGAAAAATATCGATTGGTTATTGGTAAGAGAGGTGCCCGTCCCCTGTCTTGAGCGGATTCAAGATGTGGACTCCGTGCATCTGGCCTCATGGATGGATACCTTGCTCAGTGAGCGGCTGGAACGAAAGACAGAGGATATATACCGTCTGCTGGATCAGTACCAAGAGGATTGGAACGAGGTGTTCTATATCCTATTAACCCGTAGTTTCGGCTTTGGCGTGAATAGCGACGCTTTCGAGTGGTTGGCGAAAAGCCTCCCCCTACGATATATCCAAAAGCAAAGGGCTAGCGAGTCGCAAGTAGAGGCGATGCTTTTCGGACAAGCGGGTATGCTCTCGGAAGAGGGCTCCTGCCATTACTACCGTCTGCTGAGGCGGGAATATGAGTTTCTCCGCCATAAGTTCGGGCTCAAGCCTTTGGATGACTCCTTGTTCAAAAGCCTCCGTATCCGTCCGACCAACTTCCCGCATGTGAAGTTGGCGCAACTGGCCGCTATCTGGCATCGGTACGATACGTTATTCTCGATGATCCTGTCCGCTTCTTCTCCTAAAGAGATCAAGGATTATTTCCGTATCCAACCCTCGGATTATTGGAAGAATCATTATCATTTCCGTTATGCCTCTCCGGAGAAAGAGAAGGAGATCGGGGAGAATGCTCTTAATATATTGTTGATAAACACGGTTGTCCCTCTGCTTTTCGCTTATGGGGGGCGGAATAAATTACCGGAATATTGTACCCGTGCGACTCGTTTGTTGGAGAGTATCCCACCGGAACGAAACCATATCGTAACCGCTTTCGCTCGATCCGGTATCCATGTCCGTAACGCCGGTGATACGCAATCGCTCATCCAGCTGAAACGGGAATATTGCGAGAAGCGAAAGTGTTTGTATTGCCGGATTGGGTTCAGGTTACTGAAACGGAGTGTCAATCCTCCTCTTTGAGGGATGTATGTATTTTCTGTCTTTGTGGTTGTTGGTGATATAATGTACTATATATAAGTCATTCGATTTGGTTATACTTTTGTCTATTGCGAAGATGCTGTTTTTTTAAGTGATTGATAATCTGTTTTGGCAAAACACGTGCATGTTTTTGGGAAGGGGGTGTGTCAAAATGTACATATCCCCTTAATTGTGTTGCAAAGCATGTAAAACAAAGAGTCAAAAAAACCTCATTAACAGAATAAAATGTTTTCTTTGCAGAGTTGTTCGTTTTAAGAGCTATCAAACATGGAGAGTGACTGATTGACCAAATGAACCTTGACTATACAAAGGCGTATAGCTTGGCTGTTTATATAGCCGGGCTTTTTTTGTAAACAGGCCTTTAAGGGACCTGAATGACCGGAACTTTAATTATGGCAGAAAGCATGTCCCGTGACAGGGATGCGCTTTCTTGGTAAATCCGGTTATTCTCTGGTAAGCCATAAAACATGAGGTGAAGCCTCTGTTTTCTCAACTAAAATCTTGCCTATATCGCTATTTTTCTGTAACTTAGTAAAAAAATAAAAAGACAAATGCCCACAAAAACACACTTTCGGGATTACGCTCCCAACCAAACGGTTCTTTTTCCCGGCAGAATTGATGAGAACATAGCGGCGAACGATCCGGTCCGTGTGGTCAATACGGTTGTTGACAATCTCAATCTTGACAATCTCAAGAGGCTTTATAAAGCAACCGGTCGTTGTCCTTATCATCCTAAAATGATGCTTAAGGTGATTATCTACGCCTACATGAACAATATCTATTCTTGCCGTAAAATAGAGAAACTTCTTTTACGTGATATTCATTATATCTGGCTTTCCGGCAACGAACATCCGGATTTTATTACCATCAACCGTTTCCGTAATCGTGTAAAAGAAGAGATAAATAATGTATTCACGCGGTTGGTCCTAGCCGACAAGGGTCTCATCAGCCTTGACGTAGAGTATATCGACGGTACCAAGATCGAGTCCAGAGCCAACAAATATACTTTTGTCTGGCGCAAGACAGTCGAAAAGAACCGTACAAGGCTGATGGATAGGATCCGCGTTTTCATGGAGCAGGTGGACGAGGCCATAGCCCAAGAGAACTCCGCCAAAGACACCCCCGTAGAGTTCACCCCCGCCATGCTCTCAGATATAGTGAATGAACTTAAAGAGGCGCTGGAACACCAGCCTGTAACAAAGGACAGGGAACAAAAGAAAGTCATCCGGGAAAAGAAGAAACAGGTCCGGGAACTAGAGGAGTACCGTGACAAGTTGATGGAATACGACAACCGTCTTGACACTCTAGGAGAACGCAACTCCTATTCCAAGACCGATCCTGATGCCACCTTCATGCGCATGAGGGAAGACGCCATGGGAAACGGGCAGACCAAGCCCGGATATAATCTGCAAATAGGTACCCAGAACCAATTCCTCATAGACTTCCGACTGTTTCCCAACCCAACCGATACACTGACCCTCATACCTTTCTTCCACTCCTTTGGGCAACGCTATAACCGCTTACCAACTGTGGGTGTGGCAGATTCCGGTTACGGCTCGGAAGAAAATTACCGGTTCATGCAGGAGAATGGTATAGAAGCCTTCGTCAAGTACAACTACTTCCATAAAGAACAGCGTCCCCGTCATACTCCCAATCCATTCCATACGGAGAGTCTCCATTACAATGCGGAGGAGGATTATTACGTTTGTCCTATGGGGCAGCACATGAACCGTATAGGAACCAGACGTGACAAGACAGTTAGCGGATACGTCACCGAAAGTGCCCGGTATAAAGTACAAAGATGTGGAGGGTGTCCTTTGCGCGGCAGTTGCTTTAAAGCCCGGGGGAACCGTATCATAGAAGTCAACCACCGGTTAAACCAATACAAACGGCAGGCACGGGAAAGGCTGCTCTCGGAAGAAGGCGTCAGGCATAGGGGAAGGCGATGTATAGAACCGGAAGCGGTTTTTGGACAGATGAAACACAACATGGCATACAGAAGGTTCCGGCATGTGGGAGAAGACAAGGTTACTATGGACTTTGCCTTCTTTGCTATAGCTTTTAACATCAAAAAGATGTGTACAAAACTACTAAAAGCTGGAAGGAGAAGGAGTGCACACACTATATTTATCTTTATCAGACCACGTGTGACTCAACATACGACGAATATTAAACCTTATTACCTAATTACTGAAAAAATAGTTGCATAGACAAAAAAAGAGGAACGGCTATCTTAAGATAAAAAAGGAGATGTGTCTTAGTTTTGACACACCCCCTTCCAGAAAATAGGCTGATGTTTTTTCTGCCTGAGTTGCGGTGATATTCTTCAACTTGGTTTTCAGTTCTGTTTTAAAAAGACCTCTCTGCTACTCATCGATATTATCGTCTTCGCCCTCATCTTCATCGTGGTCGCTTCCAAAACAAGGATTGTCTGTTGGCAGCTGTTGATTCATCTTCAACCAACGGCTCCAGCCCGTAGCCTTGTCAAAAGCCAGATTGCCATAGGTTTTATCTCCTGTACTCCCCCAAGATCCGATATTCTGGTCATTCATATCCGTTACGGATCCGTCCCAATTTAGCTTCAGTTTATCTCCCATTACCCATCGTCCATTCTCGATCAAGGTAACACCTAAGCTGATTGACAGACCCTCACTCGCTAATGCGCCTGTCAGCTCTTGATATACGAATATATCATCTAAGGCACGCTGCGCCTGAGCTGTGTAAGAGATCAAGTTGGGATTCATGGAATAGAACGCTAATTTCCGCATATAATCGATTGCGTCGAAAAAATAAGCACCCGGCTGAAACCGATAACAAGCATTGGTTGCGGCATCATATTTATCTTGGTCCTCTTCATAAGTATTCACCAGCTCGTCCGTAAATAGCTTTATAGCATCCATTAGTTTCGGCCATGACGATAAATTTGCCAAAGCAAGATCTACGGCGTTGTAATATGTCCCCCACAATGACACTACTTCATGGATATATTGCTTGATTGCCGGCTCAAATTCGTCTTGTTCTGTTAAATTCTCTATGAGGGATGCATAATTACCACCTACCCCCGGTATACTATGTGCAGACCCCATCGCATAATCCGCAATTTCCGTCAGGCTGCTATAATTCTCGAGCATTCCCATAAGGCAAGCGTCATAATAGAGCATCTTCAAATGCGTATCAGACTGTTTTACACCAGTGATCAGATCATCTAGGGAAAGACCTACTTGATTCAGGTTATCGTCATAAATAACACCTTTTGTTTTGGGTTGATCATCAATGGGACTCCAACCACCACCATGATTCCAAAGAATTAAGATGTAATTTTGAGCCGGGCAACGTTCTTTACTCCACTGGATAAATTCAGCTAAGTTAGCCGGATCGTAAAGCGGCAGAGAGACATCCAAGACTGTTTCTTCGTCTACATCACCATCTTTATTCTTATCTTCTAGGATGAAGCGGCGAGTCCCCTTTAAATCAGGGTCGTTTTGAAAGTCTGCGGAGAACTTCACTTGGCATGTCATCTTGACCTTGTCATTTGTGCCGGCTAATAACGCCTGATCCAAGTTACTGGCCATTGCTAGGTCCAAATTGCCTCCACCGCAACCATACAGCATCAACGTTACTCGGCCATTCCCAACTCCGGTTCCGGAGTTGGAACCGGATCGTCATCATTGCAACTTGTCAAACTCAAAGCCATGCTTAGCATCATGCATGACACGAAATAAAAGATTTTTTTCATGATTATAAAATTTGTAAAATAAATGTGTTATTTCTTTTTCTTTATTTTTCTAAACTTAGCGATGGAGGCTATAAAAGCCCCCATTGCCGATTATAGGATATATTGGGTAGTTAGTGTTTTTAAATATCTATATATTAATAATTCATCTGTTTCATGAACTTAGCGCTTCCGTCCTTGAACTTCAAGATGTATAATCCCTCCGGCAAGGACAATACGTCTATCCGTACGCTTTGCTCATCCAGCCAAGTAACCGATAAGTTCGCATACGATTTGCCTGTCGCGCTATATACCAAGGCCGGGCCTTGCTCCACACCCTCGGCGATCACACACGTTGTCGCTGGGTTGGTTACCGGCTTTGAGGCGGTAGCGCTTGTTCGTGCCGGCTTCAACGCCGGTGTCTGTGCGCATAGCCCCATTACGGATAAGGCAAAAATGTTTAGTAATAATTTCCTCATAACGTTTGTTATTTTTGTTTTTTTAATAGAAATGATGCAAAAGTAGCCGGATTCTTTTGTTGGAAAGAGATTTCCGTAGCGGTTGCTCTCCACGGGAATCTCTTTTGTTCTCCACGAGAATCACATATATTACTAAGAATTATTGATTCCCAGCAGTTTCAGATGAACTCTTTAGTCTGCTTTTTGCTGTAGTCATATTTGTTTATTCTTGTTTGGTACCAAGTAAGTCTTCATGCAGCTTGCTCCATCCGGTCAGTTGATCGAAGCGGCAGGTGCGATAGGTAGCCAATTCCTCCGGGATCGCCAAGTAGCCTGCACATACATTATATATATGATTATGCAGTCCATCGCTTTGCAAATGACAGACGAGGACATCCTCCAGCACCTCGTGCAAACGGTTCAGATAAGGAACGAGCTGTACGTTGCCGCTATAAAGGCAGGCATTGCGCAGAAAGTCAGGCAGGTCGATGGCGTAATCAGCCCGGAAATTATCGAAAAAGTTATCTTCATTATGTTGATACATAGCCTTGAAGGCTCTTTGATAGCCCTTCTTGTAGGTCTCGCCCCACACGGTCGGCAAGTCGGTGGAATGGGTGTTCTTTTCCTGCAAGGTAGATCGCATGAGGGTAATGGTCTCTTGTAATACATCCCATAGGGGAGTAAGCTCTTTTAAGTGACTTACCTCGACAACTGTGCCATTCGATTGGTTGTCGTGAAACTCCTGCCAGAGATTCATGGTGCGGTGAGCTGTTCGGATCAGTGCGTCTTCCACTGTACGGCCTTCGGACAGATCCTCCAGCAGGGAAGCGTAATCGTAGGCAAAGTCGGGGATCGAGAAGGGTGAGCCGAGTAGGTAATCCGCCAGTCCCTCCCATTCGGCCAGCATCTCGATGCTACCTTGTAGACAGGAGTGGGCGATCATGGCCTCAAGTGGGATACCTGCGTCGCGGATCCCCTGTGCCAAGTGATAGGAAGACATCATGTCGTCTCCATCACTAAGTGTGGAGCGGGTTTTCACGGCTGGTATGTCTAAATAAGGGATAAATTCAAGGCCGTGCCCCGCAAAGACCAACAAATACTTACGATCGGGGTATTGCTGGGCCGACCAGCGAATAAAGTCGGTGAGTCTTGCCGGATCGATGATACTGAAATCGTCACTGGGGGCGAAGTCGGTGTCTTGAATCAGTTGGCCATCTTCACCGATGTAACGACGCACGCCGTTGTGCGCCTCGCCTTCACTCTTACCGGAGGCTTTGAACAAAGCGGTAATGGCTATATCCTGGCGGCCTGCGGTCGCTTGTGCGGCTTGGGTGATGGAGTTCATCTCGCTAAGATCGTGTTCCGGGTCACCTCCCGAGGCGTAAAAAAGCAGACAATAACCGTTCTCGGCCGGTTCGGGTTGTGACTGACTGTCCGGCAGGTCTTCGTTTGAACAAGATACCATTCCTAATAGAAGCATTAGAGGAACAGTAAAAAACACAAAGAATCGTTTCATAATATATACAATTAAGTTTTTAAAAATTAGAATAATAAACATAATGAATAATGAACAGTCATTCGTCAATCCACCCTTTGGACAATTCCTTGTTACGGTAATCGGAGGGTTTCATCCCATATTTCTTTTGGAACTGGCTGTAAAAAGCACCGTTCGACATTTGGGATTCTTTGGCGATTGCCTCCAAGCTCCATTGCGGATGCTTACGCATCAGGCGGGTGGCATGGTCGAGCCGGCATTGCTGTATGTACTGCGTGAAACTACACCCGGCAAACTCTTTGAACAAGATGGAGAATTTGTTGGTGGGTATGTGGAACTCTTTCAGCAAGTCTTGTTTTGTAAGACTCGTGTCTAGGTAGAGGCGGCGGTTTGTTATTTCATGGATCATGCGGTTATAGAGCGTACGGTCGTTATCCGTCAATTTGGGCATAAGGCGCGAATCAGCATCTTCCTTGGCCGGCATTTGGGATTGCTCCTCTTGTGGTCCCTGTAACGTTGCTTTTAGGCGGGTGTTCTCCTCCTGTTGGACAAAAAGTTCATCTTTGTATGTCATCAGTTCGTCGATCGTATGAATCATTACGTTGTTCTTATTTCGGATGATACGATTATAATACAGCATACGGACACTAAACGCGATGGCCGCGAGTAAAAACACGATGGCAGAAATGATGATGACATTGCGTAACCGTATGGAGGCGGTTTGCCGCTCGATCTGCCGGGCTTGCTCGTTGCTCTTGTACATTTCCGCCAGCTCCAGCGCATCTTCTTGACGGCTTTTTTCTTGAAGCGTATCCATCAAGGCGATGATATTGTTTTGCACATGGTTGGCGGCACGGAAATCTTCCATACCCTCGTAGGCTTGCAGCTCATATTTCAGGTGCCATTCAATATACTCATAGTTGACTGTATCGGAATGAGCCTGCTTGTACTGTTTCTCTCGGGTGATATAATGCAATGCCTCCCGATAACGTCGGGAAGCGATCAAATAAGGTATCCGTATCCCTTCCCCATCCGGTGTAGAGGCATAACGGGTACTGGCTGACAGGTCGTATAGCTTGTCGGCCTTTATTGTATCCCCTTTCTGCCGATAGATATAGGCGTATGCCGCATATCCGCTGGCGATTCGCATATCCACGAGGCCTTCAGGGGTATCATCGCATTTGCTCAGGTTTTCCATGGCCTTCTCGAAAACAGGCCACATGGCGATGGCTTCCTCATACCGTTTGTTTTCGCTAAATGAACTGATTTGCATGCCTAACGCATAGAGATAGTTGTCCCATTCAACCCAACTGGAACTTTTCCGGGCTTTCTCCTCCGTCACGTTTGTGGCAAAGCTGAAATGCCGGAATGCCTCTTCCTCTTGGCGCATTTGAAGTAAATTCTGTCCGAGGGTGACATGAAAGTTCGCTTCCGACATACGGTTGCCGGTCTCTTGCGCCAGCTTGATTCCTTCGCCGCAATAACGCACGCTATTCGCGTAATCTCCTTCCATATAATATTCATCGGCGATCAGTTCCACAAGCGATAGGAGTACCTCGGTATCTTCTCGCGCAGAAGGTAACTTATATGCTTCCAATGCGTATCGCAGCGCGCGTTTGTAATTGGAAAGCCCGTTGTGGTAGGCTAGGCAACGCAGGCGATTGATATCGAAAGGTGTCATTAGGGATTTCTGCTCGGCGGTATCAAGCAGCGCGAGTACCTCGTGCGGCCGAGTGATTGTCATATCCTGTATACGGGCGACATGATAGATACTGTCTTGCCCGGTCGTCATGCCGGGGGTATGCTTATTGGCGCAGCTCCATCCGATAACGAGAGAAATGACCCATAGGGGTACTATAAAGTGTCTTATTTTATTCATGTTTGATATCGATCAGATCATGTGGTAAAACGTAAACACGTAGAGCAGCCTTTTCAATATGTTGTGTATGATGTTGGTAAATTCTTCAGGTGTGATGTCGTCCCTGCCGATAAAATGGGGAAGTTCGTATTCGGGAAGCTTTTCTCTCATTTCAATGTTCTCGTTGATACAGCGCACAAGTGCGGTCTTGCATTTATTCAGTTTCCGTCGATAATAGACGACAGCGATGGAGAGCATCACGATGATGATCGCAGATAGGATGATCGCTATATATAAATACAATTGCTCCATTTAAATTTATCATTTTAATCTAGTGCGAAATTAGAAGAAATATTATGAAAGTGCCCCGTCTTTTTACGGGTGATTCTCCACGGAGATCATTTCTATTCTCCGCATAAATCATTTTTACGATGGGTTGTGACTAGTCGTAATCCGGAGCCAATGTCAGGGAAAAGCTAAAAGAGGATACTGCTAAGTTGAGTCTTCAAAAAAGTCGTACGTGTTTAGTGGAAAATATGTACGTCGGACAGATGTGGCTGTTTTCCACCGCTTTACCATCTGTCCGGACTAATTGCGTATCGGTTCCTTTGGTATTCAGCCGGAAGGTATATTTTTCTTCATTCTTTATTTGATTTCTTTGACATGCTTGCTGGTTTCATTTAAGAGTTTTAAATAAGTGTCGATATCGCCTTTTTCAACTTCCACTTCGATCTCTTTTTCTTGCCCAAGATCATATTTTCCGTTAGAAGTTGTATAGTTGATATACTGCCAAGAAGCCATGTCGTAAGATTCTTTTTTAGGAGTGAATTCCTCTTTTTTCGTGAAAATAATTTGTAGGTTGGCCGTGAAAGGAACTTTTACCTCGGATAACGATTTTGTCCATTCTGTTTTTTGAACCGTTTCTGACACTTCTTTTCCTGTGGTATCTGTGTACACGATTTGAATATCTGCGATCTCTAGCAGATCTGAAGCACAACCGTATGCATAATCGATATTTGCGGAAACTTCTTCCGGTGTTGGCTCAGGTGTAGGTGCGTCATCTTTATCTTCGCTACATGCGGTAAAACAGAAAAGCGTTAAGCAAGTAAGTAGCACGAATGCCATCGTTTTGAATTTGTAAATCATGTTGTATGAAAGTTTGTGTTTGTAAAATAATGAACTGTAAGATTGCTTATTAGTGATCGTTTATCTGCTTGTTATCAGAAGCGTCTGGTCTTCATCGAGCGCGGTCTTTATCTTGTCGGCTCCTTTGGTGACTTTGCACAGGCTAATCTCGTCACCTTCCACTTCTTCAATCTTAAGCCGGCCGATCATTGTCTTCGCTTCCTTGCCTGCGATTGTCTTGACGAGGAAAACATCAAATTGTAGTCCCTTATACACGCCGTCGGGTGCCCCCAGATCTATATAGACCTCCTTCTGCTTGTTTTTCTTGGCTTCACCTTTTTCAACGATAGAGGCACGTAGTGGAAACATCTGGTTATAAAAGCTAGCCACCTTGGAAGTAAGGCGTTCAAGGGCGTTGTTGATCGCTTTCTCGCCGGAAGTCATCCAATAAAGGTCACTGTCGTATACGCTGAATGTCTGACTGTTGATCAACGTACCATCGTAAGCGTCTTTCAAGTTCACGGTCACGCTTATAATCCCGCGGTAAGATGTATGGGTGGTTTTATTCCCTTTGCTGTCTTTATCTGTCTCCGTTTTGGAAACGGTGCTGATATTGACTATGGTTCCATCGGCATAAAGTGCCGGAATATTGTTTGAGAGCTCTTCTTGAGGAATTGCGCCATCGGACGGCCGGAAAAGAATAACCTTGCTCAAGCCATTGACAATGCTCGCCCTGACCGCTTCGGCATATTGGGGCTGCTGTTTGGTGGTTTGGCCGCTGAGAAGGACATCCGCCACATCCTTAAGGACCTTTACGGCGGCGTTAGGATTTCCTTCACTCGGCGGGGTGTATATGAGTTCTCCCACGCCCACCTTATAGATAACGTTCCTGTCCTTTTGTCCGAATGCGGGACAGAAGCTGATAATAGTCAAAAATAAAACGAATAGTCGAAATAGGTTCATGTTATTTACTATTTTACCATAGATACGAAACCGTTCTTGTTTATATGAATGCCTGTCATTCCGGTATTGCCAATAGACAGACGCTCGCCATTGCTCATTTGCAAGGTGAAGGTCACTTCTTCGTCTATGCCGGTGAAGGGTTCTATCCTCTTGAGTTCATCATACACATCGTTCCACTCATCGCTAAGACGGTGAGTAAGATGCTTGCGGACTATTCCGGCCCGGTTGGGATAGTCGGAGAGTTCTCTGAAGCTTGGGCTGTTTTCCGACATCAATTTTCGCAAATAACTGGAGGTGGCATTCACCGGGCTGGCAACAATTGTCACTTTGTCCTTGTAGCGGTCGGGAGTTGGCAGATCAAACGTCTTTGTAGGACCATATCCATAGCAAAAATTATATGCATGGTTGGAGCCGGCACCCGAAGTGGCCGCTCCCGAAGTGATGTTATACACTACACTTACATTCAAACTGATAGGCTGGTCTTGCTGTTTGCTGGTGTTGTCGATGATCCAACACCAAGTCTGCTCAAGTGGGAAATCTTTGATGCTGATATTGGAAAATTTGTTCACACCTCCGTTTCGCCCGCTATTGCGGTGGTATTTCATGGGATTTTGAATACTATACTTCCATTGAATATACGATTTTTCAAACCGGTTGAATGTAGCAGGCATCTCGCTATAGGGTAAGGAAATTGAAGTTGAGGATGTGTATCCTATGCTCAAGTCCCCGGCAATACCGCCGGCGCTTAAACCGATCGAACCTCCCAAAGTCCATCCGTTGATGGTCTCTTTAGTGCCGTTTGCCGGATGATTGTCGGGTACCACGCTTTCCAAGGTACTTACGTTAACGCCGGGATTCAAATTTTTTAATCTCGCATCTACTAGAACCCCTTCCAAAGCGAAACCGGCATATTTGTCGGAGTAGATTCCATGCTTAACCTTGCTCTCGCCTTGCCAAAGACTTTTACCGGGATAATATTCATTAAGGGTTATCTGATAGTAGTCCTTGTCTTGGTCGAAGGAGTAAGCGCATCGGATTTTTGCGTCGATACTGACGGTTCCTTCAGCCTCCAGAGTCACTTCCTTTGCCATGTGACGGTCTTTTTTATTGTATGTCTTGTATAAACGAAGTGTCTTGTCCCAGTGTATAGGAATTAGGGGAGGTTCAGCAAACGAATGTCCTGCCCGCGACGTGACTGCGGTAGAGCGGGTACGGACGCTGGTCTCTAATGCTTCATTGATAAATTTTGCGGCATTTTCTGCGTATAAACCATAAAAATAGTCGTTTGGCCTCTCTGCATTATCAATAACTTCCGTATGAATATGGCCGTCTTCATCCGTGAACTCGATAACTTGAGAACCTGCAACATGGATATCGTCGGTACGGTATTCAGCTCCTTGGATATTAAAGATGTAGGCATCGCATACCGGAGGAATGGCCTCGTCTGGTACATTGTTGAAGATCCCTAGCTCTAGGCGGGCTATCAATGCCGAAGCTTGTAATGCTGGCTTGTGGAAGTATATCAAACCTCCTCGGAGATAGAAGTCTTCGAGTTTTTCATACTTTTCATCGTCGTTGATAAACTGCGTTACCCCATCCTCGTCAAAAACCACTAGTTCGGTGTCGTCATTCAAGTAGGGGCTTATGAGTTCGCTCGGCAAGCGATTCTGAAACAGACGGCTCATTTCATCAAGCCCTGTTGCGAAAATCACTGTTTGAGCCGTTACCTTCGTTTCAATTACATCATGCGTTGGCAAATCAGTCACCGGAGGAGCTGCCTCCGTATCGTCCTCATTATTTATCTTTCCCAGCTCATCGTCTTTACAAGAGGTAAGAATTGTTCCAACGATGAGGATTGACGACAGTATGCCAATCATTATTTTCATACGGTTGTTTTTGTCCATAATCTTTTAGTCTAAATTTATTTCGAAATGTTGGTAATCTTTCAATGAGGTCCAATCCCCGCCCCACTCGAATCCGGCTTCGGTAAAGAGCTTGTACGCCAGATCGTCATGGTCTATCTTATATGGGATGTCGGTTCTGCTTTCGCGGTCGAAAGCATACGGTTCTGCGGTGGCAGGCTCGATGTGCCAAGTGCCGTCGTCTTTTCGCTTGACGTATGGATTGTAAAGCGTGTTGATGTCGATGGCTAGCCCAAGGCCATGTTTGGATATCTTAGTGGTCGAACCCGTCATGAAGCGGAAATTGAACGAGGAGGAGTTGTTGGCGCGCATCGCTGTCTCATCATTGGCACCATAGTTATCAATCGATGCCATCCTCTCGATCCGGTAATTCGCTTCATAGAGCCGGCGGAATATCCCCAGTACCTTATCCGCGATAGCGGCGTTTACCACCATCTCGCCGCGTTGCGGCAGTCCATCGGCATTGCGATGCAACATTTTCAGGTAACGGAGGTCGGACCTGTCCAAAGGACAATCCTCTTTCCATGATTTCAGCCACATGCGGTCGAAAACGTCATCGCTGATTTCCTCCGATTTGAACCAAGCATCCAAGCCGGTCCGGTCGATTTCAGATTCATCGACAACCGTTTCCGCTTTCCATTCGGTAAAATGAGCGGGCACGGGTTCATCGCTTGAGCAAAACGAAAAGCCAACCCATTGCATGAAGCAAAACGCAAAGCATATTAGAAAACGTTTCATTAATCTATTTTTATAGGAATTATAACGAGGAACAAAAATAATGAAAAGTGTCAAAAAAGAGGGATATCGTTTGTCAAGAAGGTGTCCGCAGAAATCACTTTAGGTCTCCGTGGAAATCATCTTTTAACTTTTAGATCATTGGTTATTAATAGGTTTATGATCTTGTTCTTCATATTTGGTTGCGTTAGCAAAGTATCTTAAGATACTTGGTCGATGAAGTTAAGATACTTTGCTAACAAGAGAATTCGCGGAAAACATGTACGACTTTTCCGGAAAATAGGCTGATGTTTTTCCGAGCCTCCTTTATTCCTTCGAGAAGTTCGGACAGGTGTACACGGCTCCGTTTTCCACCGCTTTACCATCTATCCGGACTAATCGTAGCTCGGTCCCTTCGGTATTCAGCAGGAAGGCATATTTTTCTTCCTTCTCCGCTGTAAGCGTGATGTCGTATCCCGCGTGTTTCCAGCTGTATGATACGGATGAATCATCGTTTACGTTCGCTACGTACTTATCCGGGAAGCTTAACGAGCGGATAGCGGTCGTCTCGTCTGTCGTTGTCCAAACAGTGGCTTTCACGTTCGGTAAATGGAAATCGACGGTCATGGATGATGCTAACGAGGAAATGTAATTCGGAAGTTCCTCTGAATTGAAAATAGAACGTTCTATCTTTTTATTTTTTGATAAAGCGGCTCCGGTGTATACAAAACCTAAGTAGCTTTTTTCGGCTTCATCCTTGATGTAGGAGAGTAAGTTCCGATGAGCATTGCGGGTTACATCTTCCACGCCGGTAGAATCAAAGAAGCCGACGATCCTCATCTCTTTCATGTATTTAATGTCCAAGGATCCACCTGCGTTCTTTACGGAGTCTTGCATGAACGAGATCCGTTTTTCCAATAAATCATAGAAAGCCAGGGAATCGCCCGCGCATTTGATATATTCGGTCTCATGGCCGAATTGTAACGTGTACATGTCGATCGTTGACTTTTCCGGTTTTGGCTCCGGCTCCGGCTTTGGTTCCGGTTCCGGCTTGTCTACCGGGGGAGTTTCGATTATGGGATCATCGTCGCCACAACCGGATAAGCATAATGTCATACTTAACAATAAACACGCAGCTGTGTAAAGTAAACTTGTTTTTTTCATTTGTTGATTATTTAACTTGTTAATGTTGATGACCGTTGAAAACTTAGCGGGGGAGACTATAGTCCCCCCCGTTGTTGATTGTAGAATATATTTGGTAATTCTGTTAATCGAAGCAACTGATAAGAAACTTCATTTCCCTGTCTGAATATATTGGATAGCTCGTTCCAACTGCGTGTCGTTTCCTTGCATGAATGCTTCCTCGTTATATAAAGCTTCTATATCCGGGGTCAAGCCGATGCCCTCATAAATAGTTCCGTCTATATTCTTGGTATGAGACGTAGAGGTATATACCTCAAAGGCCTTATTGGCAAAGGCTCCACCATAAGTGCCATTGAAGTTACCTGTTAATGGACCATGGCCCCCCCAAGTGGTCTCCCCGATAAAGCATCCGTTCGGCAATGAGCAGATTGCCATAGGAGTTATCTCTCCCATGCTTACAGAATGAAGATCCGCTAATGCCACAATCGGAATATTTTCAAGGTTTCGCTCTATTTGTATCTCTTTGAGGTATTCAAGCTCTCCATCGGCTTTGCTTGCGGGATAGAGGATAAAAGGCGACCAAGGTGTATAGTCCAATCTTCCCATGCCGTTTTTGGAACGTGTGTATCCGAATGTTGTTTCTTGGGTGATCAATGGAGACAAAATGAAAGATAGATCAACTATGCTACCACCACCATTGCATCTTGTATCAATGACAATGCCTTTCAAATCGGGTGTTGTCTCGATTAAGCTAAGGTAATTATCCCATGTCTTTTCCACTTCCGGATGTGCTATATTATCATAAAGGGCAAAAGTATTCAGACGAAAGTACACAATGTTCTTGTCTATGCAATACGAATGCAATTGTAAATCGTTTACTTGTGCACTGCACCACTGTTTTATACGTCCTTTTTCCTCATTAGCCTCGATTGTTTTTCTAAGAGATTCTTCGGAAAATGGCAGGTGGAAGTAATCTCTTTTTTTGATATCATTATTGATTGCGGGCCTGATCTGAAACCATTCCTCTCCGTTCTCCTTATATAATGTCAAAAGATAATGATGGTCGATGAGATTTTCTGTCATTCCTTCGAACAACTCTTTTACGGTCGCGGAGTCCTCGCTATTTTTGAACTCTAGATCTTTAAAGCGGGGTTTGTATTCCCGATAGACCGCGTCCCAATCGGTCGGATCGATGTCCCAGAACGCATAGCTGTAATTCATGCCGTTCCAATACGATTCGAAAATCTCATCCCATGAGGAAAAAAACAATTGGTCTTGCGGATTGAATACGGCGGGGTTCTCTTCCCTGCAAGAAAACAATAGAGTGCTTATAAACAATGTCAGATATATTTTATAATGTTTCATTTGTCTTTGATGTGGATAATGTTTAAATCTCTTTTAAAGTTATCTCTCTTGTCTCAGTTTCCCAATGTGAACATACAACCGATTTGTAAGGAGAACGTGTCATTATAGCGGTGTATCTGCTTCAGCATATAATCTTTTTGCAGGTCAGACAAGCCGCGATAATACCGTCCTTCCACCACCAGCTGTATGTACGGGGTCAATTGGTATTGTATGCCTAGTCCGGTCATCAATCCACCGTCGAAACGATTATCGCGCCGGTTATCAAAAGGGACTTTCTCATCGAAGTGGAAGGAGGCTTGGGCATTGGGATCTATCATCCAATAGAAATATTCATATTGGGCACCTTCCGTCCGACTCGCGATCCAATATCCCATATAGGCACCAGCGTTGATAAAGCCTCTGAGCTTTTCTCCCCCGAAAGAGAAATGGGTGTAAACCGGCAGTTGCATGAATCCATTTCTTGTCTCGCTTCGTACGTCTGCGTATGTGCCGCTCCGGTATAAGGCATAGTTCTTTTGCGTGTAAGACAGATCGGCTTGTAATGCGAACCAATTCGCAAACTCATACTGTACGGGTACGCCAACCGTGAAACCGCCTAGTGCGTCGTAATGCCGGTCGTAGGCATATCCGGATTCGGTTGATAGGCTGTTGTGAGTGTAACCGGTCTGTACGCCGACTTTCCATTGAGCTGAGGCGTTGTAGACAAAGAGTGCCAATCCCATAACAGTGATCCATCGTAAAAAAGTTGTTCTATTTTTCATTTTTAAGCTATATAAAATTAATGTCTACTGTTTTATTTTTTTGATTGGACATAATGCGAAAGTAGCCGGATTCTTTTATTGGAAAGAGATTTCCGTAGCGGTTGTTCTCCACGGGAATCTCCCTTGTTCTCCACGGGAATCACATATATTATTCAGAATTATTGATACCCAGCAGTTTCATATGAACGCTTCATGTGGCTTGTTCCATCCAGTCATTCGTCAATCTGCCCATTGGACAATTAACAATGCCCATTATTAGCTCCTTACGATAGGCATTCTAAGGAGCTAACAATGGGCATTCTAAGAAACTTGATATAAGCAGCTGTCCTATAGCTTGATCTTACGCTCTACCGTACCTTCCGCCGTCTCGATACGGACAAAGTAAACACCGGGCTGGTCGGTTCCTAAGACAACCGGATAATCCACGGAGGTAGGCGAGTCCACCTTATTGCCATACCAGCTACGTCCGGAGGCATCGAACACTTGGATGCTGAAAGCGCCCGGGATCTTCGCCCAACGCACGTGGAAGCTGCCGGGAGAAGTGCCGGCGTACACGGATACCGCCTCATAAGGCTTCTCTTCGAAGATGTTCTCCGATGCGGTAGGGAGCCCCAAGACATCCAACAAGCCTTTATAGGCATCGATCTTTCCCCAACCCCAACGACTATTCGGATAGGTCTCACCCTCTTGGTCTTGAATAGCCGTGCGAGAGAAAACCTCCTTGATATCATCCGGAGACAAGGTGGGGTTCGCTTGCAGCCAAAGGGCGATCGTACCTGTAGCGAAAGGACAAGACATGGAAGTACCCTGCATATAACCCCAAGGATATTCGCGACCATTGAACGTGGAGTACTTGACTTGGATATCTCGATCTATCTCTCCGGCTTCTTCCTCCAGATAATACGAATTGTAAGAAGAAATTACAAAAAGGCCCGGAGCCGTGATATCCGGCTTGATCCGGTTATCGATCGTAGGTCCTACGCTAGAGAAAGGGGCGAGTTTTCCCAACTCGCTACCAGGCAAAGTTTGAGAATTTCCTTGTGCGTCAACCCGAACTAAACGACTCGTATAGGCACCCACGGATATCAGATCCTGGGCGGTAGCCGGAGTACCGATAGAGAAATCACTAGTCCCGGCAGTATACAAAGGGGACATACCATTATCCTTGAATGAACCATTATAGGCCCAAGCCCTGACCGGTGTGCTCTTGGTTGCCACTTGTAAGCTAAAGTCCAGCTTCCCCGCTTCCTCCGAGTAAGTAAATGCTATCGTAACATTATATTTGCCGTTGAATGGAGACAAGGATGAAGATATCCAAGCCTCATACACCGAGTTATCCGGACCGGTAATAGGTAAGGAAATCACCTTCTCCAACGTATCCACTGATAAAAAGCCCGTATTTGCCAAATACTCTTTCTTCTCAGAATCATATATGCCTAAATCTATCGCAAAGGGCTTTCCGGGCTCGTCAGCCCACAGACTAACTCCTACGGCAGAAGTTGCTCCCTTGCCAATAAAGGTACGCAACGTATCAATCGGAGACATAAGACCCACATATTCGTTGCTGCTTCCGGAATTACCCATAGAGGCCGTGATAATTCTACCCGGCCCCGTCAGACGATCTAACATCCTATCAAAAAGATCAGTTCCATCATGAGGTCCCGTAGAAGACCCTAAGCTAAGATTTACCACACAGGGCTTGCCCTCCTTCTCACTCTCTTGGAATATATAATCCACCCCATTTATGATATCCGCATTTTGCCAGGTCGTGGCTACCGCCATCATATCACTCTCATAAGCCACTCCTTGGTAAGGCGTGTCATAACCTCCACCGGCGGCGATGCCCATCACATGGGTACCATGTGTTTCCACATCAGAATCATAGGAACATTCGTGCTCTAAGATATCTGACTCTGTGGTATATACGGCATGGCTGAATGGGCTTGCCTAGTCCCAAACCCGTTTGAGACGATACGTTTTCCCCTCCTTGTCGTAAAAATTAGGATGTGTATAATCGAAACCGCCATCTACCACCCCAACGATGACATCCTTTCCCGTATAAGGATGCGGCAGGTTCTTCCCCGCATAGGCATCCGCCACGTTGGAATAATAACGGGCGGAATCCATGCTCAACGACATCGGTTGGGAAGCCGAGATGTATTGAACACTAGCCAACTCCGAGAGCGTCTCCACCTTCGACAGCGGGATCAATACCGTAGCGATATCCCCCGTACGGGTCTGTATCCGGCAACCGGCGGCTTCCACCTCCGCCCAAGCTTCCTCGGTCTCTACTTTCACGAAAGCGGACAGGTATTCATCCTCAATGGCACCGCGCAAAGACGAATGGATCGTGTCATTTCTCTCCAGCCGATCCAAAAGGATACGGGTATGAGGAGACATTTTTGAATAAGTCGCATCTTGGGAAAAACCGCTGACACCAGCTATCGATGCTAAAAGTAACGACAAGAGTGTAGATCTTTTTCTCATAAGCTTTTTATAATATTGTTTGTTATTTATATGAATATGAAAAATAGATTAATCACCATAAACGATTACCGTGTACTTAGAGAAAAGCCCCAATACGCTTTTAGACTGCTGGTCCACATGGCTGATCTTCGTGATACCCGCTTCTTTCGCCGCTTTCTGTATGCTGGCGTCTCCATAGGCAACGAGCCCTAAGATGCTGGTAGCGGTAGCCTCTCCTTTTTTAGAGCCTAAGGTATTTGCGGTAGCCGAAACCGCGGATTGTGTTTTTTGGTAGATAGCCCCGTTTACCGGAGCGCTGACGATCGCGCAACTAGACAATGTAAATACCGTGCAAACAAATAAAATTACTTTTTTCATCATTGTTTTGTTTTTTAATTGAACATGGTGCGAAAGTAGCCGGATTCTTTTGTTGGAAAGAGTTTTCCGTGGCGGTCGTTCTCCGCGGGAATCTCTCTTGTTCTCCACGTAAATCACTTTTACCTTTATTCGGAACTTGCGATCCAGAAAATGATCATAAAGATGATACCTATCAAGCCTATATTTAAGGTCATGAATTTCAGCCATGTCGTATATCGTTTCCAGGGTGACTGTATCGGGAATACCTTAAACAAGGCTATTGTTCCTACGATGATCATCATGACAACCTTGAGGCCATAAGCTACGTTCGTATTGAGTAGCTCTATCGGTTTTATAAGCACGTAATTGTAAACGCAAAAGGCGCAGTCCATATAGACGCACGCCGTGAAATACTCGGCGAAATTATATTTATGGCTTCCTACTTTTCGATAAACAATATAGCAGCTAATAGCGACTGGCAGCAACAGTGTCATCTTGAAAAGGATGTCCGATGAGAGGATGGTCTTTGCAAACCAATTGTTGGTGATTGTTATATTCTGGCGGGATAAAAGATCTATCCCGAAAATGTCGCCCAGTATGGAGTATATTACTGTAAAGACGACCAATAGCTGCATGAGCATGGCGATGGGAGAGGAGTATTTCGTCCATTTACCATGGATATATTCTTTTATGACGATCCATGGATGTAGTATCAAACCAACAAAGGTTTCCCAGAAGTCGGAGGTGATTCCCGAGAAGTTCATCATAAAACTTTTGCCAAACGTTCTCATCGTGATCCGGGCAGGTGTTTGTGTCGATTGTCCGCAATTGGGGCAGTATGAGCCATTGCAAATAGTTCCGCAATTCAAGCAGATGGTTTCTTTGACTATCATAAGGGATTATCTATGAGTAAGTATTACCGGATGCGGCTATGAGAGCGCATGCCGCATCCGGTGAATGTTTATAAGGCTACTTTATATCGTTTCTCACCAACAACGATGATGTAAGAGCCTTTGTTCAAGTTTACGGTAATATCTCCGGCTACCTCGTCCAAAGAGCGGATCAAGTTGCCATTGAAAGCGTAGATCCATACACGCTCCGTGGAGGGAACCGACAAATGGAGTTGCCCATCGGCAGCCCATACCTTCACGTCATTCTCCTCCACTTCGGCGTTGCCGGTCGGTGTATTCTCCGTGATACCTTCGATCGTGATCGTGATATCCTCGTAGATGCTTGAGACCGTGTACGTGCCGTTTGCATCCGGGGTTACTTCCGTGCCGTTCGCTTTTACGATGGGCTGTGACTGGTCGTAATCCGGATCCAACGTCAGGGAGAAGCTGAAAGAGGAACCCTCGATTTCCCAGTATGTACCCGCTGCCGGAGAGGTGGTGGCACCTTCTACGGATGGCAAGGTGATGCTGTAATAGGTAGGTTCGGGTTCCGGCTCGGTGATCGTGAAGTGATGGTATAAGGTAACGGCATGATTCGCTTCCCCAAACTCAGCTCCTTCAGTCCATTTCTCTGCGTAAACCCGAATACGATATTGTCCTGCCTCTAAGCCTGTATAGGTATAGGCACATTCGTGACTATCCGAAGCACCTCCTTCCGGTGTCCCTTCTGCGGAACGCATTACGCTATTATGATAAGGTTTCCATTCCCCGTTTACCAGATGTTCCAACTCACTATCCGACACCTCATAATCGCCAAAGAAGAAGTCGGAATAAGCCACTAGGCTATAACCGTTCCAATCTGTCATTTCGTATCCGGTAATGGATAGCATATTCAAGCCATCGAGATCCACTACCTGTTGGATCGTCCCGGTCTCGTCGATGAACTTGCCGCCGTTATAAACCGTAGCGTTCAAGGATTTGAAAGAATCTCCCTTTTTCAAGGTAGCGGTAGCACCCTCCTCAATGGTAAAGGCCGCCAAGTCGTTGTCCCCATTTAATGTAAGCTCATAATTCTGTTTTGCGGCGACAACGCTGGACGTGTATTCCTCATACCCTTCCACTTCTTTCAATCGGACATTGTTTAAGGTTACTTTGATCGGAGATTCTGTATTTCCATCACTGGCAAATAGCAACATATTGGCATTCTTGTACTCTTCGCTGGTTCCATCGATGGAGACGGTGGTTTCATCGATTATCTTGACGATTATCTTGTCTTTTAATGTAGTGATTTCAAACAGGAAGTATAAAGTAGCGTTATGTGCTTCGTCTTCTATATCAGTGGAGGTAACTTTCATGCGATAAGTACCTGTCTCCGTAGTCGTAAGATTGATTACGACTTCAGCGGAACGGTTCGGGTTTTCCGCGGGGGTATCCGCACGCAATCGGGATTTCGATTGTACGGCTTCCCACTTACCACTATTAAGTTTTTCTATCGTATGCTCTCCCCATAACAAATAATCCCCATCCAATGAGTTTCCTACCGCTCTTAAGCTAACGCTGATCGCATTGTCGATTTGATAGATAACCGTATCCGTGAACTCGATCATCGTATGATTCTCCAAATCCTTTACCAAGGATACCGTAGCGGTCTCGTCCGTGAAAGAGCCTCCGTTACGAACGGAAGAGATAGAGAGCTTTTCGTTCATATCCTTACCTGCCGTTTCCGGTTTCAAGGTGATTGTTGAACCTTTTCCTAACTCAATGGAACCGAGGTTATTTGTCCCTTTCAAGGTGAGATTTACCTTTGCGTTGGACTCTATCTTTACGGAAGGCGTTCCAACGGCATGTTCTGCGATTTCAATGTTTTCCAATGTCGCTTCTTTTACTTCCTCTCCCTCCTTGCCGGCTGTGATCAATAGGCTGGGTAGGATAGTGGTACTATTTTCTTCTCCCATCGTCAGCTGATCATCCTTGATCTCGTATTCGCTTGCGATTAGTTCATAAGGTTTGCTATACCAAATGGTCTTGCATTGGTCTTTGGTTGTCTCGATTCTGAAACGATAGGTACCTTTTATGGCTGTCGCAAAAGTGTGGGATGAATGTAGAGTCCACTTCTCCGTATCGTTTCCTTGGGTGGATCTCAATTTCGGATTCTCATTCTCGGATTCACCGCCTTTGATCTCATCATAATTTACCCATTGACCTTCTTGGTAAGTTTCCACGATCACTTTCTTGTAGAAAGACTTGATCGCGTACCGGAGGGAAACACTTTTTATTTGAGTGCCATCCGGTGCGGTAATGTCTGCATTAGGAGTGATTCCCTGTATCCATAATCCAGCCGGGCCTAAGATCATGCCTTCGTTTCCTGTCTCGTCCGAGAACTGACCCTCGTTGTTGACAGATTGTGTACTTAGTTTTTGGGGAGAGCCAGACAATGTCAGTTCTGCCTCTTTCGCGATACTGATAGTCCCTAGCGTGTACGTTACGTTCTCATCTCTGGTGAAGTGTATTTTCGCTTTGCCACTTTTAACCGTGATGGTTTCGATCGCGCTGTTATTCCGTAAGGAAATATCAATTATATCCGTTGGATCCTCAGAGGCGCCTTTGATGATTAGTTCTTTTACGCGAACCTCATCCGCATAGTCTACGTCTTCTGTGATAATCAATGGATCTGTTTGCGCTTGTTGTGCCATGACTGCTTGGGTCAATCCTGCCAATAATAGCAAGACTCCACCTGTTACTTTTCGAAGGAAAGATTGTTTCATACGGTTGTTTTTTATTAGAATTTCTCGAATATATGTATATGTGAAACGAATGTAGTATAAAGTTTATGAAAAGAGGAGAACTTCAGACAGGTAAGTGTCCATAGAAATCACTTTTGGTGTCCGCGGAAATCACCTTTTTTGTTTCTTTTCCTTTAGTTATCAAATGCTTATGATCTTATGGGGTCGCTATGGTTTTCCTTTATAGCATGTGCGTTAGGAGCTTTGCGTTTGTTTCATCCGATTGTGTTTTTGTAAGGAACAGGTCGGGTATGGCTATCTTCTTGTCGAAAAGAGGCTGCATTTCGTGACAAGTGATGTGAACGAAAAGGACGAATTAGGAGCGTGAAGTGGTGAAAATAAGGTTTGGGGACTGGAAATAGGGCTGTTTTTATGCGAAAGTAATGGAAAAAGGATGCGCAAGTACTGCCGATTGGATGCGCAAGTACTGCCGTTGGGCATCGGAAGTAGCTGTGAACTGGATCGAAAGTAAGTGCGAATGGGCATTCAAGTAGGTTCATGAACCGGTTGAGGCGGTATTGGAGCTCTATTTTGGCTCTTTTGAGGTGAATTACGATGAATGGTTTCGCTAGAATAAAAGGCCGTTTTTCGTCATCTCTCTATCAATCATTGCGTTGCTGAAATTTTTTCTCGTTTTTGAGAGCGAGACGTACTTTGGTCCGAAATATGCGACTTTCCGGAGGATAAGATGACAAATTGTCAAAATGTCAATCGACGAATCAAACGGAACCTTGTCCTTTGTAAAGATAGATTAATTAGCGTATATATCCTTATCGTTCACGGGATTTTTCCCTATTTTTGTCCCTCAATTGAAATATGAAGATTGAATGGAAGATAAATACGTAAGAAATAGTTTACGGTTCTTTATAGGAGTACTTCTGTTGGTCGTGCTGTACTCGTGCGCGAATATAGCCTCGCCGAACGGGGGGCCTTATGATGAGGCCCCGCCTAAGTTCGTAAGCAGTACGCCGTTGCCTAACCAGATAAACTATAAGGGAAAGAAGGTGGAGATTATTTTTGATGAGTTGATCCAGATCGATAAGCCTACCGAGAACGTGATCATCACTCCACCCCAAATGGAGCAACCCGTTATCCGGGCGAACGGCCGGAAGGCGGTCATCGAGCTGATGGATACGTTGAAGGAGAATACGACCTATACGATAGACTTTACCAATTCGATCTCCGATAATAATGAGAAGAATGTATTGGAGAATTATTCCTTCGCGTTCTCTACCGGCGAATCCATTGATAGTATGGAGGTGTCCGGAGTCTTGCTGAACGCCGAGAATCTGGAGCCTATGCCGGGTATTACGATCGGCGTGCATACGAATCTGGAGGATTCCGCCTTTACGACGATCCCATTTGTCCGTACTTCCCGTACGAACGACAAGGGCGAGTTTACGATTCGTAATATGGCCCCCGGAACCTATCGGATCTATGCCTTGGAGGATGTGATGCGCTCCTACAAGTACAGCCAGCCCGGGCAGCAGATCGCTTTTTACGATTCCTTGATCGTCCCTGCGTTCGAGTTGACGACCCGTCAAGATACGATTTGGAAAGATAGCTTGACGATCGATACGGTGATGACAGTCGGTTATACCCATTTTATGCCGGACAATATCGAGTTGCGCCTGTTTAAGGAAAAAGTAGAGCGTCAATATATGTTGAAGCCGGAGCGTACGGATGAGAAAATACTAACCTTGCGTTTCAATACCTCCTTGGATACTATTCCGGTACCGGTTCCTTTGAATTTCACCCCGGCGGATAGCAATTGGTATTTCTTGCAAACAGCGGAGGAAGGAAAAGCCGTGCATTACTGGTTGACCGATTCTTTGATCTGGAAGCAAGATACGCTACAAGTGGAGGTGAGTTACCTGAAAAGCGATTCCATGAATATACTTCGTCCGCAGACCGATACGGTACAATTTACCATGCGTCGCCGTCCTGTGGAGAAGAAGAAAAAGAAAAAAGACGAGGAGCCGGAACCCATCGAGTTTCTAGGAATGAACGTAAACGCTTCCGGTTCCATCAACCTGTATGATACGGTCGCTGTTACGTTTAGCGAACCGGTAGCGGGGTTGACGAAAGATCATTTTTATCTGGATCAGAAAGTGGATACGCTTTGGGAAGCCGTAGACTTCGATTTCTTTCCGGATACGACGAATTCCTTGAATTTCTTCATCAAGCGCCCGTGGAAGTATGGCGAGGAATTCCGTTTGGAAGTAGATTCCGCCACGATATTCAGTGCCTATGGTAAATGGAACGATGTGTATAGCGGGGAATTCAAGATCAAGAAGGAAGATGAGTACGGACATTTATATATCAATATCGAGGGAGCGGATACCACCGCTTTCGTGGAATTATTGAATAGCAGCGACCAGCCGATCCGTAAGGTGAAGGTAAAAGATGGCGGCGTGCTTTTCATGGACTTGAAACCGGATAAATATTATGCCCGTTTAGTATTAGACGTGAATGATAACGGTGTCTGGGATACCGGTAATTACGCCGATAAACGGCAGCCGGAACTTGTCTTCTATTGCCCGAAGATATTCAATATCATGCAGAACTGGCAAGTGGAGGAGACTTGGAATATCAAGGCTACACCGATGAAACGGCAGAAACCGATCGATATCACGAAGAATAAACCGAAAGAGCTAACGAAAAAGAAAAGAGATTACAAAAATGAGGGAACACAGTCTTCGTCCAATAGGAACAGCGGTGTGGGCGGCTTGCGCTTCTAAACTGTATATATGCGTTTTCTTTTTGTGTGTAGCGAGTCTTACGTCTTTGCGGGCACAAACGTTGCCGTTATCCCATGGGGAACGGGTGGATTACGATCTTTATTTCAAATGGGGGCTGATCATGTCGAAGGCCGGATTGGCTACCCTTTCCGTGAAAGAATCGGAATACCAAGGAGCGCCGTCATGGCATTATAACCTGTTGTTCCGCTCTGCCGGCGTGATCGAGAAAGTCTTTAGGATGCGTGATACGATGGATTGTCATTACTCAAAGGAGCCTCGGCTCTTGTTCAGCTCGAAGCGCACGAACGAGGGAGACTACTATCTGGTGGATAATCTCCAGTTTGAGTATCAAGGAAGCGGTAGGATCGATATCCACTCGCATCGCCATACATTAAAGGAGACGAAGATCGACACGATGCTAATGGCGAAAGGGCGTGTATTCGATATGCTGGGAGCTACGATGTATCTCCGTTCGCTGGATTGGCGGACGATGAGTTATGGTGCGGAGTTCCCTTTCATGATCGCTATCGGCCGGGAGCTCGTGAACGCCCGTTTTCGCTATACGGGACAACAGATCGTCGAGCATAAGGAGGCGAAATTCCGTACCCGCCATTTCTATATCGATATCTACGATGAGGCATTTTCCCAAGCCAAGGAAGCGGCGGAGGTTTGGATCGGTGATGACGAGAACCATATCCCGGTAAAGATCCGGGCGAAACTGAAGATCGGGGCGGCGGAGGTCTATTATAAAGACTCCTATAACCTGTGTGCCCCACTTACTTGCCGTATCGTGGTGCAGAAGAAATGAAAGCTTTTTAGATAGGCTTGTGTTTCTCGCACCCAGCTCATCACGGAGCTGGGGCGAGAGCTTTTTATATTGATAGGGTAGTTATCGTGATCGTGTAGCATTGATGTAGACAAATATAAAAGATGTTTTATAATAAAGGGGGCTCATAAAGGCAGAGGTTATGACATGTGAATAATTTGTTTATGACATATTGTTTATTTAGATTGATTTATAATGTGTTGCGTATAAGCATAAAAAAGCGAAAGCCTTTGGGAACAAACCCCAAAGGCTTTCGCTTTTTATAGAATTTCTTTTTTAAACCAACGGAGTGAAGGGTAATTCCGTGTCTTTGCGGTAACCTGTACCATTAAAAGTCGCGATTAATTCTCCGGCTTCATTGGTGATACGGACTTCGCAATTCGCCAGTCTCTTATGGCTGAACGCTTCTTTCGCTTCCGCATATAAATATCCCTTACTCTCCGCCTTAAAGAAATTGATGTTTGAGGTAATGGATAATGTCAGGCGTGCGTGGCTATTAGTCGCCGCGGCGAAAGCCAGATCCGCCAACGTGAAGATCGCCCCACCTTGACATACGCCTCCACCATTTAAATGTTCGAGCTTGATGAGCATACGCGCCTTGGCGTAACCGTTGCCCGTTTCTAATAATTCAACGCCCGCAAGCAAGGCGAATTTATCGCCTTGAAGAAATTCATGGATTGTCATAACCTCTTACTATTCGCTTGGTGGATTATTTGCTTAGTTTCCATTCCGCACCATCCTTGGTATCCTTTATCTCGAATCCCATCGCGGTTAATTCGTTACGGATCTTGTCGGAGGTGGCCCAGTCTTTATTCGCCTTGGCTTGCTGGCGGATGGATAATAATAAGTCTACGGCCTTGCCAAAAGTCTCATAGCTGTTACCACCGGCGGAAGCCTCGTCTTTCATGCCAAGGATATCGAACAAGAATAAATGGAATACCTCTTGTAACTCTTTCAAGTCTTCCTCGGACAGAGTAGCCTTACCGTCTTTTACGGAATTGATCGCACGGGCGGCATCGAATAGATGAGAAATCACGATCGGTGAGTTCAAATCGTCATTCATGGCCTCGAAACATTTCTCACGAAGACCTTTCGTGTCTACGGTAGAGGTAGCGGACGGCTGCAACTTCATCAAATGTCCGTATGCCTCCATCAAGCGTGACAAGCCCTTCTCGGCAGCTTGCAAAGCCTCATTGCTGAAATCAACCGTGCTGCGGTAATGCGCTTGCAGGATGAAGAAACGGATGGTCATGGCGGAATACGCTTGTTGCAAGGAGGGATGATCACCCGTGAAGAATTGCTCCAGTGTGATGAAATTACCTAATGATTTACCCATCTTCTGCCCGTTGATGGTGATCATATTGTTGTGCATCCAATAATGAACCATGTCATCCCCTTGGGAAGCCACGGCTTGCGCGATCTCGCATTCATGGTGCGGGAAGATCAAGTCCATGCCACCCCCGTGGATGTCGAAATGCTCCCCGAGGTATTTCTTGCCCATAGCGGTACATTCGCAGTGCCAACCGGGGAAGCCGTCGCTCCACGGAGACGGCCAACGCATGATATGCTCCGGCTGGGCGCATTTCCAAAGGGCGAAGTCGATGGCGTTATGCTTCTCGTCCTGCCCGTCCAACGCGCGGGTCGTATTCAACATATCCTCGATATTGCGACCCGAGAGGATGCCGTATTTATGATCTTTATTATATTTCTCTACGTCGAAATAGACGGAGCCTTGACTCTCGTAAGCGTAGCCGTTATCCAGAATCTTCTTGACTAACTCGATTTGTTCGATAATATGTCCGGAAGCGTGCGGCTCGATGCTGGGAGGAAGTACGTTCAGCGCATCCATCGCTTGATGATAACGATTGAGGTAATATTGAACCACTTCCATCGGCTCCAACTGTTCTAGCCGTGCCTTCTTGGCGATCTTATCCTCCCCATCATCGGCATCGTGCTCCAGATGCCCTACATCCGTTATATTACGTACATAACGCACTTTATATCCTAGGTGGGTAAGGTAACGGAATAGCAAGTCGAACGTGATCGCCGGACGTGCGTGTCCCAAGTGGGCGTCACCATAAACCGTGGGGCCACATACGTACATACCTACATGCGGCTCGTGCAGGGGTATGAATTGCTCCTTCTTTCTCGTAAGCGTGTTGTAAATATTCAATGGATGTTCCATATTCTATTATATATTTAGGAATCGCGAACTTACATAAAATCCTTGGTATTATCAAGCTGATCGTGAATAGTCTGTAGTTTTCATAGGCATTCATTGACTCTTGATGACTTCCGACGGATTCTCATTGGCTGCCTTACATACCTGTTCACGTATCGTACCTAGAACCATGCTGGTAATGGTGATGAATATTCCCACCAACCACCAGATCTGGATTTGGATGCGATAGGCGTAGCCTTGCAACCAGTAGTTCATGACGAGATAGCTGATCGGGAAAGCGATGATTCCGGCGATGACAATTAATCGCATGTATTCCTTGAAGAACAAGAAAATGATCTCGGAGGCTTTCGAGCCTACTACTTTCCGGATAGCGATCTCTTTACGCCGCCGTTTCGTGGAGGCTGTAGCGACGGCGTAGATGCCGAACAAGGAGATTAGCAAACAGGCGAAAGCGAGGAACGAGAATATTTTCAGCCCGACGATCTCGGATTGGTTCAGTTGATCGTAAAGCGTTCCGATCGGGGTGATCCGGGTATCCGCTAATGTCGGGTCTATCTTGGGCAGTAGCTCCGTGATATGGTGGGCGATGTTTCCTTCCTCGCCCGGTATGACCCGGATATACAGATTATTCACCAGTCCACCCGAAGGAATGAATAGCATCGGATGAATACTTTCCCGGAAAGATAGCGCATGGAAATCGTTGACGACACCGACGATCTCGTATTCTTTGATCACGCTGAAATCTGACCACCACGGCATACGGATGATGCTGCCGACTGGGTCTTGTAAGCCCATGGCACGAACCGCCGACTCGTTGAGCACGACACTAAGTTCGTTGCCTTCTGTCCACCACCGGCCCATTAACATCTTTAGGTCGAAGGTCTCACCAAATCGGTGATCGGTTCCATAGAGGTGGAAGTCCACCTTTGTGTCCAGCGGTTTTCCCTCCCATTCCACATTCGTGAAGATCGCCATGGGATCGACATGATGTTGAGGCTTAAAGTTCGTGTCGGTGAAACTTTTGACCTGCGGCAGGGCACTTAACTCTTGCATCAACGTGGATTCTATTTTCCCGGATACGTCTACGAAGCCGGATAGTTGGATAAGGCCTTTTGGATCGAAACCTAAATCTTTTTGATTTACGAATCGCATTTGCTCCATGACAACCAGCGATGCTACGATGAACAGGATACTGATCATCAATTGTAAGGTCACGGCCATGCGGCGTAACAAAAGGGGTTTGACTGTCTCTTTGGGAACGAGCGAGGTGGTTGCCGTATGGCTGAACTGCCCGAAGAATACTAATCCTGCACATTGGAGGATGAGGAATGTACCTATACCTACCCCTGCGAAAAGAAACAGGAACCGGCCCATCTCCAAATCAATCTCCAGCCATCGGGCGAAAAGCGGCTTGACTTGGACTATGAAGATCAAGGCTACCAACAAGGATGCAAGTACGGAACAGCCTAGCTCGACAGACATTTGTTCGATCAATTGCTTTCTCGTTGCGCCGTTGACCGTCCGTAAACGCCATTCCCGCACACGTTGCCGAAAGAGATCCATATAGGAATTCAAGAAATTGAAGAGGGCGGCAAACAATAATAGGGCACCAGATACGACAAACAAGCCGATGAAATTTAAGGTAAAGGGTGTATCTTCATTCAGATGATGCCGGATCTCACGGATGGGGAGTGTTCGCAACTCGATCTCCTTGTTCACCCCGATACGTTCAGGTAGCTCTTTTAGTTGATTGGCGAAGGCTTTTGGGTCTGAGCTTGGATGGAGTTTCACGTATAAGTCCATCACGAAGAAGCTCCATTGTGCCTCTGGAGGTAACTGGGAGAAATGCTGTATCATGTTATGGTTGATGATCGCGTCGAACGGTAGATTGGTATGGGTTGGTGGGTCTTTCACCACAGCCGTGACGATGTAGGGAGGTAAGGAGGCTCTCATCAAGGTGTGTATAGGTTGCCCAATCGCCTTTTCCGCGTCGCCAAATAGACGGACCGCCGTACGTTCGCTCAAGATCATGTTGTTTACGATTTGTAGCGGATGATTCATTTCTCCACAAACGAAAGATTGCGGGAATACCTCTAGGAACGTGCTGTCTGTATAAAGCATATTCATTTGGATATAAGGAGTCGCTTGGGTTCGGCAGTTTTCGGTTGAAAGCATAAGCGTGGTGGAGGCTTCGATAGCTGGGACTTGCTCTCGTAAGCTATTTTCGATACCTTTCGAAGCTCCTTTGTTCACTTTCCCGGATTGTTTCTCGGCGCTATAGACACGGTAGATGGATTCGGAATCCTTGTAGAAAGAATCGTAAGTGGTCTCATGATCCATCCAATAGAGTATGGGCACGAAACAGACGAGGGCGAAAGCCAGCCCTAGGATACTGATGGAGGCGCTGACTTTATACTTCCAGATGTTTTTGAAGGCAATGACACAGTAATGTATTAACATGGCAATTCCGTTTTTTGATGATATCGCTGATGACTCAATTTCGCTGAATCCGACTCAAATATCATGCCATAAATGTAACGTATTAGAAAATAGAATCATAGAAAAATCTGTATTTCTTCATGTAGTGCGATAGCGTACATTTTTTGTGCGATAATGCACGTACAAGCTGTCTTTATTCCCTTTATCTTTGTCCGTATGGAAGAAAAAGGAAAGATATTGATCATCGACGATAATAAGGATGTGTTGTTCGCATTGAACTTACTGTTGGAGCCGTACATGCAAAAGGTGAAGGTAACGACACAACCGGCACGCATTGAGTATTTCATGCGGACGTTTCAACCGGACGTGGTCTTGCTGGATATGAATTTCCATCGGGATGCCGTGAGCGGGCAGGAGGGTTTTGAGTATTTGGGACAAATCTTGGAGATCGATCCGCAAGCGGTCGTGATCTTCATGACGGCCTATTCGGATATAGAGAAAGCGGTCAAGGCCATTAAGGTTGGCGCTACCGATTTCATCTCCAAGCCGTGGGAAACGGAGAAGTTGCTGGCTACCCTCTCGTCGGGCATTCGATTGAGCCATTCCCGTAAGGAGGTCGGACGTTTGCGGGAGCAGATGAAAGCCATGAAGGCGGACGACACATTGCCGGAATTGATCGGTGAGTCGCCAGCGATGCTGAAGGTAAAGGATACGATCTACAAGCTCGTGGAGACTGACGCGAATATATTAATTACCGGCGAGAGCGGTACGGGAAAAGATTTGGTGGCTCGTTTGTTGAGGCATTACTCGCCCCGGCGTGACGATGCTTTCGTGACGATCGATTTGGGAAGCATCCCGGAACAATTATTTGAGAGTGAGTTGTTCGGTTACGAGAAAGGAGCCTTCACGGATGCCCGACGGTCTAAGTCGGGACGGATGGAGATGGCCTCCGGTGGTACGCTCTTTCTGGACGAGATCGGTAACCTGTCCTTGCCGATGCAGTCTAAATTGTTGACGGCTATAGAGAAACGTCATATCACCCGTTTGGGAGCGGTGGAGCCGATCTCGATCGATGTCCGTTTGATCTGCGCCACCAACGCCAATCTGCGTCAGCTGGTGGGCGAGGGGAGTTTCCGGCAAGACTTGCTCTATCGGATCAATACCATAGAGATAGCCATACCACCGCTGCGTGAGCGGGGAGAGGATATCTTGATGCTGGCCGATCATTTCCAGAGGCTGTATAGCCGGAAATACAAGAAAACGATCAAAGGGTTGAGCCGGGAGGCGGGGAGTAAGCTGATGAAATACCCTTGGCCCGGTAATGTCCGGGAGTTGCAGCATGTTTTGGAGCGAGCCGTGATCTTGAACGAGAGTACGGTGCTGAGACCGGATGATTTCCCTCTCTATACGGCCTCGTACGAGCGAAAGAAGGAACCGGACCCTGATTTGAATCTGGAACAAGCCGAGCGGAAAATCATTGAGCGAGCCTTGCGGCAAAGCAACGGTAATATGAGCTATGCCGCCGAGCTATTGGGTATCACCCGTTTTTCCTTGTATCGTAAAATAGAGAAGTTCGGCTTATGAGATCGTATGCGTTCACGGTCATCTCGCACATCCTAGGCATCGTCTTGTCTACGGGACTCCTGTTCTATTGCGTGCATGAGGAGATTATCTTTTGTCCTACTTTTTGCGGGATCGCGATCTTGTATTTCTCGATTCATCTTTATTTCATACAGATGCGGCAGGTGAAGTATTGGCGTTATGTGGTGGATTGCTTGCGGCAGCAAGACTTGATCCAGATCGTTCGTTCACCTTATGAGGATAAGGTGATGCGGGAGTTGGCGGACGATTTGTCCGCGGCTCTGCGATCCTTGCGTGGCCGATTGATGGACGAGGAGGTGAGGCGGCTGTATTTTGAGAGTCTGTTGAATAAGGTGGACACTGCCGTACTCGTTACTGACAGGGAAGGGGCTATTGAATGGAAGAACCGGGCCGCCGACGCGTTGCTGGATACGAGGTGTCGGTTACCCAATGAGTTCTTGGAGGCTATCAAGGCGGGGAAGACGGTGGTGCGTTACGGAAAACCATCCGTTCCGCAAGATTGGGCGATCGATGCCACTCGTATCGACTTGCGAGGTTGCGAGCGTTGGATCGTCAGCTTGAAGAACATCCATTCTACCTTGGAGCGGAATGAGATGGAGGCTTGGCAGAAATTGATCCGTGTCTTGACGCACGAGATCATGAACTCCATCACACCCGTTATCTCGTTGTCCGAGACCTTGAGCAAACGTTGCAAAGCAGATCCGGATGATGTCCGGAATCGTTCGTATATCCAGCATGGGGTGAATGTCATCCATCGCCGGAGTAAAGGGTTGCTGGATTTCGTTGAGAATTACCGGAGATTGACCCGGATCGCCTCTCCGGTAAAGACCCGTATCTTAGTGAAAGATTTCTTTTCGGATTTAAGGCGTTTGTGCCCTGAGCCTTCTATCCGTTTCCGCTTGCCGGACGAGCCTCTGGAATGGTTCGCAGATCGGGCGCAGATGGAGCAGGTCTTCTTGAACTTACTGAAGAATGCTTGTGAGGCTTGTGCGGAAAAGCCAAACCCCGAGATTATCGTGGCGGCTCAGCGGGAGGGAAACGAACTCGTCTTTACCGTGCGAGACAACGGTATCGGTGTCTTACCCGAGGTTATCGACCGGGTTTTTGTACCTTTCTTCACCACCAAGCCCTCCGGCTCGGGTATCGGTTTAAGCATCTGTAAGCAAATAATCACCTTACATGGCGGCCATATCTCGGTAGAATCCGAGAATGGAAAGGGTAGCTGTTTCTTTTTGTACTTTAATTGATTATCAGCCTATTGCAGTTTTTCTAAATTTCTTATACGGAAAACTTTAGTTTCTTCAAGGAAAAACTTTCGTTTCTATATAGGGAAACAAAAGTTTCTTACTGAGGAAACTTTTGTTTTATTAGGAGAAAACTCAGGCTGCTATTATAGGAGATTCGTGATAGGATTCATGAGACGGAAAGTTATTGTCTGTTTTTAGTGCGCTTACCCTGTAAAATACATACCTTCGCGGATATATTTAATTGATTTTCTATGAAATGGTATCTATGGGGGGCAGTTGTCCTGCTTTATTCCCTGTTTGGAAGCGCTTGTTCTACGGAACGGAGGTATGATTTGTCGGCTTATGGTTTATCCCCGGTCGAGAATGTGGATAATGCGCCCGCTATGGCGAGGGCATTGGAGCAGATACGGGAGAAATGCGAGGAAAACCAGACCATTGTGGTGACCTTGCCTAAGGGCCGCTATGAGTTTTATCCCGATAGCGCGGCGGAGCGTGTCTATTTCATCTCGAATCATGATCAAATGAATCCGAAGAAAGTAGGTTTGCCTTTCGAGGGGATGAAGAATATGGTGTTCGACGGGCAAGGCTCGGAGTTAATCTTCCACGGCAGGATGTTGCCGGTCTCTTTGCTGGATTCGAGGAATTGTGTCTTGAAGAATTTCAGTATAGACTTCAAGCATCCTCAGATTTCACAGGTAAAAGTGGTGGAGAACGATACGCTGAAAGGCGGGATCACCTTCGAGGTGGCTCCATGGGTACGCTATGAGATACGGGATAGCGTGTTTGTAGCGGAGGGAGAAGGCTGGGAGTTGACTCCCGGTTCCGGTATCGCCTTCGAGGGAGATACACGTCATTTGGTGTATAATACAAGCGATATCCCGGTAGGCGTGCGGGGCTTGATCGAGGTTTCTCCAAGGCTGATAAAGTCTCCCCGTTGGAAAGACAGCCGTTTGGTGCCCGGTACGGTGATCGCCATGCGTTCTTGGGAACGTCCGGCTCCCGGTGTCTTCCTGTATCATGACGTGAATACGACTCTGGAGAATATCAAGGTTCATTATGCCGAGGGAATGGGCCTCTTGGCGCAAGTGAGCGAGAATATCACGCTGGATGGTTTCTCCGTTTGCTTGAAAGGGGCGGACGATCCGCGGTATTTCACGACACAGGCGGACGCTACCCATTTCTCGGCCTGCAAGGGAACGATCATCTCCAAGAATGGCTTGTACGAAGGGATGATGGACGACGCTATCAATGTGCATGGAACTTACCTGAAAGTGGTGAGACGAGTGAATGACTCTACCTTGGTAGGCCGGTATATGCACCCGCAATCGTATGGTTTCGAATGGGGAAGGGTAGGGGATTCCGTGCAGTTCATCCATTCGAGCACCATGGAATTGATAGGGGCGAGAAACCGGATTACCGCTATCAAGGCAGTTGATCAACCGGATTACCGAGGGGCGAAGGAGTTCGAGATCCGGTTTGAGAATACGGTGAATCCTTCGATCCATGAGGGAAGCGGCTTCGGCATAGAGAATCTGGAGTGGACGCCGACGGTCCTATTCTCGGATAACGTGATCCGGAATAACCGTGCCCGCGGTTCCCTGTTCAGCACGCCTCGGCAAACGGTCGTAGAGAATAATGTTTTCGATCATACCTCGGGGACGGCGATCCTGCTGTGCGGTGATTGCAACGGCTGGTTCGAGACCGGCGCTTGCCGGAACGTGTTGATCCGTAAGAATAAGTTCATCAACTCCTTGACGAATATGTTCCAATTTACGAACGCTATTATCTCTATTTATCCCGAAATCCCGGATTTAGCGTCGCAAAGGAAATATTTCCATAGTGATATCGTGATCGACGCAAACGAGTTTATTACGTTCGATAGGCCATTGGTATACGCCAAGTCCGTGGACGGGTTGGTCTTCACGAATAATATTGTCAAACAAAATAAGGAATACCCAGCCTTCCATTGGAATAACCATCGTTTCTATTTCCAGCGGGTGATCCATTCGAAAATAGAGAACAACTATTTTGATGAAGGGTTTATCCGGGAGAGGGATGTCTTAGAGGAAAATAACGGATATGATATATAGGAAATTAATCGTCTTGGTAAGCCTTTTGATAGGCTTCGTAAACATTGCGTTCGCCGGCGTTGGTGATCTCGATACGTTAAACGTACGTTCTCAAGCCCCTGTCAAGGAGAGAATGCCTGTCGTCGCCTATAAGTTTAACCCGAAAAGCTTGATTCTTCCGGCCTCATTGATAACGGTGGGAGCCGTAGGCACGGCGATCGACGGGATGAATGACTTTCACCTGTTTTCACGGAAAGATTCCGTGAAGCAAATCCATATCGACAATTACTTGGAGTGGGGAATGCTGGGTTGGGTATTTGTCTGCGACCTTATGGGAAAAGAGAAGCATAACTGGGTGGACCAACTTTGCTTGGTCGCTTTAGCGGAAGGGATGAACGGATTGATGGTGCATGGGCTGAAGAACTGGGTAAACGAGCCTCGCCCGGACGGGGCGCCTTATTCGTTTCCGTCCGGACATACCTCGAATGCTTTCTTAGGGGCGCATATGGCTTATAAGGAATTTAAGGATAGCTCGCCTATACTCGCTTACTCGGGTTATGCGATAGCGGCGTTCGTGGCGGGTTCCCGCTTATACAATAACAGGCATTGGGTGGCGGATGTAGTAGCCGGCGCGGGTTTCGGGATCTTGTCGGTAGAGTTATCGTATCTGATCTATTTCCCGATTCGTAACGCTATCGCCCGGCGGATCAATCGAAATGTGAAGAACTGCCCGATCGTGGCCGCTCCGGTATTCAGTTCGAATATGGCGGGATTCTATCTGACTTATCAATTTTAATGCGTCTTATGAATAAAGCGCATACCGGCTTATAGAGACTGGTTGATGCGCAAAAGCTCCTCTATATGCGTGCGGTCGTTGCTGAGGCGTGGGATCTTGTGTTGGCCGCCTAATTTACCTTTCTGCTTGAGCCATTCATAGAAAGCACCGTCGTGGGCGATAACGATTTCCAGCGGTTGAAGGGAGATCTCTTTATACCGCTTCGCCTCATAGTCCGAGTTCAGCTTTTGTAAGTTCAGATCTAATAAAGTGGCGAATTCATCGAGAGATTCCGGTTTCTTGTCAAACTCGATAAACCATTGGTGCCGTCCTTTCGCCTTATCCAGCATAAAGAGTGGGGCGGCGGTATATTCTTTTACTTTCGCCCCGGTTCGTAGGCAAGTCATGGCGATCGCCTTATCGGCGTTATCCACCATTAGCTCCTCGCCGAAGGCGTTGATAAAGTGCTTGGTACGTCCGGAGATAACGAATTTATGAGGGAATAACGAGGTGAAACGTACCGTATCCCCGATCTGATAGCGCCATAATCCTCCTGAGGTCGTGATCACCATCGCGTAGTTTTTCCCGGTCTCTACCGATTCCAGCGGTAACACGGTCGGATGGGCGCTACCCACCTCGTTCATCGGGATGAACTCATAGAAAATACCGTAATCCGGCATCATAAGCAAACTGGGGTCTGTCGGATCGTCTTGCAGCCCGAAGAAGCCCTCGGATGCGTTATAGGTCTCCATATAATGCATCTTATTCGATGGAATCAAGGTTTTATATTGCTCCCGGTAAGGCTCGAAACTGATTCCCCCATGGAAGAAGATCTCCAGATTAGGCCATACGTCCGTAAGATATTCCCTACCCGTTTTTTTCAATACGGCCTTGATCAAGACCAACATCCAAGAAGGAACACCGGATAGGCTGTTTACATCCTTATTCCAAGTGTTCTCCACGATCGCCTTGATCTTGCTTTCCCATTCATCCATTAGGATAATGGGTTTCTTGGGGACGCGTATTAAATTGACGAGCGGATTGAGATTTTGAAGTAATACGGCGGATAAGTCGCCTTGATGAGCCTCGGAGTTTAGCGGGGAAGGGCTATGGCTGCCGCCTAATATCAAGCCTTTCTTGGAGAAGAAACGGCTTTCCGGGTTGTTCCGCAGATAAATGGCCACGCAATCAAAGCCGCCTTTATAGTGGCAACCCTTTAATATCTCGGGGGTGACGGGCAGGAATTTACTTTTGTCGTTCGTGGTCCCGCTACTCTTAGCGTACCACCGCACCACCGAAGGCCAGAGAATATTCCTTTCTCCGTTTATCATTCGGGTGACATACGGCTTTATCTCGTCATAAGTCTGTAAGGGAAGACGTTGGCAGAAGTCAGAATAAGAGCGAATGCTTTTATAATCATATTTGAGTCCCCATTCCGTCTTGCGTGCCGTCGAAAGCAGAGCATGCAGCTGTTTGCGCTGGATATGGTCTATATCCTGCCCAAATCGTCCGATCTCCGTTTGTCGATGGCGGAAAAGGAGCGAAATCGTCTGTGTTAAAATATCCATGCTCTTTTTATTTGTTCGAGTGCAAATGTAGGCATTCTCTTTTTATTTATATCTTTGCTAAGTACTAAATTAACGTTACGATGAAAATAGGGATTCTCTCATCGGGTGGCGATTGCCCCGGTATCAACGCTACGATCCGTGGTGTTGGCAAGACCGCTATCATGCATTACGGCATGGAAGTGATAGGTATTCATAGCGGTTTTATAGGTCTTTTGAATAAAGACGTCCAAGTTTTCGATGAACGGAGCTTATCCGGCATATTAAATTTAGGGGGAACCATTTTAGGAACGTCCAGAGAGAAGCCTTTCCGTAAGCTCTTGGCCTCGGGATATTCGGAAAAGCCGGAGATCATTAAGAAAAATTATGAGGAGCTGGGGCTGGACTGCTTGGTTTGTATCGGAGGAAACGGTACGCAGAAGACGGCCAATCTGTTATCTCAGATCGGATTGAACGTGATAGGCGTTCCCAAGACAATCGATAATGACATATGGGGTACGGATATTACGTTCGGTTTTAATACCGCCGTGAATATCGCCACGGAATCTATAGACCGTCTTCATTCTACGGCTAGTTCACATAAGCGGGTGATGGTCGTGGAGGTGATGGGCCATCATGCCGGATGGATCGCCTTGTATGCCGGGATGGCTGGAGGTGCCGACGTGATCTTACTTCCGGAATTGGGATACGATATCGATAAGGTGAACGAGGCGATCTTGGATCGGGCTCGCAGGGGCAAACCTTATTCCATCGTTGTAGTAGCCGAGGGTATCGAGACTCCGGATAAAAAGCGTCCTTCTGATTATATTACCCGGGCTATCGAGGTAGGAACGGGTATCGAGACCCGGGATACCGTATTGGGATACACCCAACGGGGTGGAAACCCCTCTCCGTTCGACCGTAACCTTGCGACTCGTTTGGGAGGCCATGCCACGGAACTGATCGCTAATGGTGAATTCGGACGTATGGTTTGTATGAAAGGAGATAGGGTAGAATCCATTCCCTTGTTAGAAGTAGCGGGAAAACTAAAATTAGTGACACCGGATCATGATTTGATCGTACAAGGAAAACGGATGGGGGTAACATTCGGGAAATAAAATAAAAAAGGTTGTGTGTCAGAGAACGCACAACCTTTTTTACTTTATACTAGTAGGCGGCCGTTTATTTTTTAATACCTTGAACGGTTTGGCTTCCCTTTTCGGTAGTCAAGCGGAAGATATACATTCCAGTGGCAAAATCACCCGTGCTGAGACTGCTTCCCGGTTGCGGGACGCTACGTATCAACTTTCCATCGGCCCTGTAGATCTCAAGCGATTTCAGTTGTTGATAATTCTGGATCTGTACTTCATTCGAGAAGATACGTGGTTGAATATCTACTTCTTCGTCTGTTGGCTTCAGTTCGTTACCTACGCTCGTTTCCGGAATTACCGTAGCCGGAGCGCTCTCGTCGGTACCATAAAGTGCCGTTACTTGGAGCAGAGGGGTACTTGTTGTCAGATTTTTCACCGTATAATTCCGTTGAGAAACAGGTAATGTCGTCAGTTCCCGGGTATCTTGATATACCTTATAACCGGTCAGCTCCGGAAAAGCCGTGATCAACTCTGCTTCTTGCGCATCGGAGGCGATAGCCAGTTTCCGGAATGATAATCGGCCCGTTCTCATGGGTTGCGGTTTCTCCGAGAAAGTGCTCGTGGAGAATACGGAACTCGAGGGGAGCTCACCTTCTTCCGCGCTTATTACGATCGATAACACAACATTGGCATCTAGCTCATCATCTGAGAATGTTTCCCATTTTTTTCTGTCCAAAGAGTATAAATTCCCTTTTCCATCGACTGCGGGGCCTTCATCGGAGCATGCCGGGTATGTGTTATTGGCATAGCTTATCACATGAATGGCTACCAGTAAATCCTGCTTCGCATCGATTACGAATGGTGTTTTAAGTGTGACCGAATTTATTTTACCTGATTTCAGTTGAGTGAAACTCTCTTCATACTCCCGGTTTCCCTGTTTGATATAGACTCCATAAGTGACCCCTTCCTGTGGATAGAAATTAACCTTCCGGATCGTTTTTTTATGCACCGGTTGTAGATCTTTCGTATCCCATTTCTGAGCGAAATAGAATGGATCTCCTCCGAGACCGAACTGTTGATAACGATCTTGTGATCCCCAACCAGCTATTTTTTCGAGGACTGGGGCATTCCATGTCAGTTGAATCTCACCCGTGGAGATCTGTTTGTATTTCAAATCAGTCGGACCTTCATACTCGTTTCCGATCGTTTTCCCATCCTGCGTCATTCCCTGCAACGAGGTGACGCCCGTTCCGAGTGGATCTAGCCAGACATCCATCCGGGCTGTATCATTATCACTGTATTTATTCCAGTGATAATACAATTTACCGTATAAATTCAATCCTTCGGGCAGTTCGCAACTGGAGCTTCCACCGCTCAGCGTACCTATAATCAAACCTTTGCTATTAAATAAAGGCGAGCCGGAAGAACCTCCCTCGGTCACCCCGTGTCCGTTTAGCGTGGCATCGAAAGTCGCGTTCCAATGAGCGTTCGTGGCCCCGGTTTTCCCAACATCACTATTACGCCATGTAATCGATTCTGTCGGATAATTTCCATAGGTGGAGATTTTCATATAATCGCCGGAAGGATGATGGATGCCTACGCCCGAGAGTGAAAGCATATTTGAACGATCCCATCCGTTAAAGAATACATTATAATCGTCGGGGATCTCGTCGTTAAGCAACAGCAACAGTCCGTCGGAACCGTTTTCGACAGGGGTAGAGGCTTTCCGTGTACATCCTACCATGGTTTTTATCGGATAAATGGGTGACTCATTATCGCAGCCCACATGTTCTTGGTGGAAATAAAACAACCAGACTGCTAATTCCTCGGGAGTAACCGTCTGTTCGCCCAGCATATCTTGCGAACAATGGAAGGCGGATAATACATAAGGCTTTTTGTCACGGGCCGTATTATTTACCAGAGAAGCCGTACAAATATAGCTTCCTCCTTCTCCCTCTTTATTACGGATGTATTGAATCATTTGTATCACCCCCTTCTTTTGCTCCTGCCAATCGGCTCCCTCCTCGCAATTGATATTCACTTCGCAAGCTTCTGAAAAGCCGGCTCCCGGCGCTTCCTGTACTTCTGGCATGATCGCTTCAAGATGATTATACCCGTAACCGACCTCCCGGATGCGTAGTCGAGGTGTCTCGCCGGATGGTGCAGGTACATATTCGAGGATCACTTCATCGCCTGCTACGGCTTGGGTTGCGAACGGTCCGTTTTTAGGATGCGTACGATGCGTATAGGCACCCAATACTTGGGTTTTCGCTGCGTTATACAGGTATAACCGGGCACCTTTGGGTATATAAAAATCGGAGTAATACAGGATCAAGGCGATCGCTCCTTTCGCTTGAAGGTGAAGTTGCCATATTTGGCTACCGTCGGGTAGTGAAATCCAATCGCCGCTATCGGCGATGTCGAAGCTGGTTGGGATCGACTTGGCTACACGCAACGGAGCGCCTTGGCTGACCCTCCACGCATCGACCGTCTTGAGGTCTTCCACACTGAAATTCACTGGAACTTGTTCTGCTAGCTTTTCACTTCGAAGTGAACCTGCGAATTGAAAGCTGGGGGGGAGTCCTCCTTCGCTGATCTGCGCCAACGAACTTGAAATCGAGAAATAGCCGATATATAATATGCCGGTTATTAATATTCGGAGAAATTTACTGTACTGTTTTTTCATACATACAACTTTATATGAGCTTATTCTTATATAACTAAGAACTTGGGTATATCAAACGATATACCCAAGTTCTGCTATTTATCATACAGTTTCTTCCTCTGGGAGGTCAGAAAACTCTTTTTCATCGGTTAGTTCACCAGTCTTCTTTTTCTTTGTGGCAGAGATACGTTGCTGGAGTTCTTTGTCTGTCCGCAATCTTTTGACCGCCATTTTAGAAGCCGCTTGCTGGGATTCTTTTTTGGAGTAACCGATACCTATGCCAATTTGCTCGCCGAGCAATTTAATCGCGCTTTGGAATACAGGATTTCCATCATGATCCGTAAAAGACTCTATTAGATCGAACGAGATCGATATTTTGTTCTTTTGGCTCCATTCAATCAAGTTTGACTTGAAATTTATCTCTTTCCGGACGAGCGTATCTACATCGATATACTTTTCTATCATCACGTCACGGATAAACTTATAACAAACGTCATAACCTTGATCCAGATAAATAGCGCCGATCAAAGCCTCGAGCGCATTACCATACATATGATTGTTATGAGAGTTTATCTTGGTTGAATAGACTACCATTTGATCAAGGCCGAGTTGTACGGCGACCTTATTCATCGTTTCCCGTTGTACGATCTTGGAGCGTGTGTTTGTCAAAAAGCCTTCCCGCTTATTCGGGTAGCGCTTATAGACAATATCGGCGACCGCCGCATCCAAAATGCCATCTCCTAAAAATTCAAGACGCTCATTGTTAAGCCATTTACCATCACCCGTCTCTACTGATGATGATTTATGCAACAAGGCCTGCTCGTAAATCTGGAGATTATCCGGATAAAAACCTAGAATCTTTGATAAAGACAAATAAGGCTCCCTACCTTTATTATGCAGGAGCCTTATTCTTTTATGTAGCTGTTTGTATAGCTTTCTAAACACGTTATTTCACGAATTTTTTAACAATGGCGCAAGCGTTGTGTCCACCGAAACCAAACGTATTCGATAAAGCGGCTTTCACTTCTCTCTTTTGAGCCTTATTGAATGTGAAATTCAGTTTATAATCTATTTCAGGATCATCGTCGCCTTCCGCATGGTTAATGGTCGGCGGGATAATACCATCGTTTATAGCCATAATACACAGGATCGCCTCTACCGCTCCGGCAGCACCAAGCAAGTGACCGGTCATTGACTTTGTAGAACTGATATTCAGTTGATAAGCATGTTCTCCGAACACATCTTTGATCGCCTTAACCTCTGAGATATCGCCTACGGGAGTCGATGTTCCATGAACATTGATGTAATCAATATCTTCCGGAGTCATTCCCGCATCTTCCAATGCGTTGCGCATAACCAGCTTCGCTCCTAAACCATCCGGATGAGAAGCGGTCAAGTGATAAGCATCGGCAGACATTCCGGTTCCAGCGATCTCGCAATATATTTTAGCGCCACGAGCCAATGCGTGCTCCATTTCTTCCAATACCAAGCAAGCTCCACCTTCACCCATCACGAATCCGTCACGGCTAGCGCTGAACGGGCGAGATGCGGTCTCGGGAGAATCATTACGTGTCGATAACGCGTTCATGGAGTTGAATCCACCTACACCCGATTCAGAAACAGCAGCTTCCGCTCCACCGGTGATGATGACGTTAGCCTTGCCTAAACGGATATAATTGAATGCGTCACTGATAGCGTTTGTAGAAGATGCACAAGCTGAGACGGTCGCAAAGTTCGGGCCGTGGAATCCATAAAGCATGGAAATATGTCCGGCCGCGATATCCGAGATCATTTTCGGGATGAAGAACGGGTTAAACTTCGGACCGATCGTATCCTTGATCTTCGCATAACTCAATACTTCCTCGTCAAATGTCTTGATACCACCGATACCTGAAGCGAAAATAACGCCGATACGGTTCTTATCTTCGTTATCCAAGTCCATTGCCGCGTCCTCGATCGCTTGTTTCGCCGCGTCGATCGCAAATAAGCTATAACGATCACACTTGCGGGCCTCCTTACGATCCATAACTTTCAACGGATCGAAGCCTTTAACTTCGCATGCAAATTGTGTCTTGAATTTGGATGCATCAAACTGAGTAATAGGTCCTGCGCCACTTTTTCCATTGATAATACCTTCCCATGTTTCGGGGAGGGTATTACCAAGAGGAGTAATAGCTCCAAGACCTGTTACTACAACTCTTTTTAATTCCATACCTTTAGTTAAAAGGATTGATTACTTCGCGTTAGCCTCGATGTAAGCGATAGCGTCACCTACAGTTGTAATCTTTTCTGCTTGATCGTCAGGAATTGAGATGCCGAATTCTTTTTCGAACTCCATAATCAATTCTACAGTGTCAAGAGAGTCTGCTCCTAAATCGTTAGTAAAGCTTGCTTCGTTTGTAACTTCTGTTTCTTCAACACTTAACTTGTCAACGATGATAGCTTTTACTCTTTCAGCAACTTCAGACATAACTTTTTCAATTTAGATTAATAAATACGAATATACTTTTTAAATTTGCAGTGCAAAGAAAAGAATTTTTTATGTTACAAAGCAAATTTAATAAGCTAAAAATGCGGAAAACTGCACATTTTTTCTTTTCTTGTGCATTTAAACATCTAAAAATATGAAAAACATAGCGATTTTTGCTTCCGGATCTGGTACGAATGCCGAGAACATCGCCCGATATTTTGCTAACAGTGAAAACGTTAATGTTGCGGTTGTTTTATCAAATAATCGTAATGTTGGCGTGCATGGGCGGGTAAACAAATTGGGAGTGCCTTCTTTCGTATTTTCACGGGAGGAATTTATTGCCGGTGTGCCGATCTTGGAAAAGTTGGCGGAATATGATGTCTGCCTTATCGTGTTGGCCGGTTTTATGAATAAGATCTCAGACGTGATTCTTCAGGCTTTTCCCGGTAAGATCGTGAACATCCATCCCGCGTTACTCCCTAAATATGGCGGCAAGGGGATGTATGGCATGCATGTGCATGAGGCGGTCGTGAAGGCTGGTGAGCGGGAGTCGGGTATTACTATACATTATATTAATGAGCATTATGATGAGGGCGCTATCATCTTCCAGGCTTCTTGTCCGGTATTACCTTCGGATACGCCGGAGGAGGTAGCCTCGAAAGTGCATGCCCTGGAGTATGCGCATTATCCTCATGTGATCGAAAGTTTATTGTAAGGCTTTTTTGTCATTAGCCTACTTGAAAACCTAGTTTCTGGAGTACGGCGAATTCTTCCGGGTCAGCTTTGATCGCTTGGTAAGCATGGAACTCACGGGGATGGTCATACGCTGCCCTAAATCGCTCGAAATGATGAGGATTCGCTCTTAGTGCTTGGTCGATTACTTCTGGGTTGAAACTTCTCAAGATGGCTTCTTCCACCCGGTGCTCCTTGAATTGTCCCAAGTCGATGAACGGGTTGGTTGGGGCAGGTGGAATGACTTCCTTGATCTTTTCGATACGGATACCGAAAAAGCATCCTATATTCTCTAAGCACATTCGTGTCCCGTTCGCCTTCCCGTCGGCGGAGAAACCGGCTATATGAGGAGTGGCGATCGTGGCTTCCGACAGTAATTCCCGGTCGATATCCGGTTCGTTCTCCCAGCAATCAATGATCAGTTCGCTGACCTTGCCGGTTCGTTTGGCCTGCAATAAGGCCTGCGTATCATGTACGGCACCCCGGCAACTGTTGATAAACCATGGTTTTCGTTCCAATCTGTCGAAAAAAGCATGATCGGCGAGATGGCGGGTGGCGAAACGTCCCTCTTTGGTCAACGGCACATGCAAGGTTATGATATCCGCCTCTTTCGCGATCGTGTCCAAGGATACGAATCCATCCTCACCTTCCTGCTCGGCACGGGGCGGGTCATTGCGAAGCACACGCATCCCCATGGCCTCGCATAGCATCTCCACGATACTCCCTACATGGCCTACGCCAACAATACCGATAGTCTTCCCTGCTAGTCTCTCTCCTTTGCGGAGGGCGACGGCTACCAAAGAGGATAATACATATTGCCCCACGGAAGCGGCGTTGCAACCCGGGGCGTTCTTCCACGTGATCCCTGTCTTCTCGCAATAATGGATATCGATATGGTCGTACCCGATCGTGGCTGTCGTGATGAGGCGAACCCGGCTACCTTCCAATAGCTCGCGTGTACATTTATCTATGCTACGTACGATCAAGGCATCCGCGTCTTTTATGTTCGTGGGAGTAAACTCTTTGGAGTCAAGGTAGGATACGTCCGCTATCGGCTCCAAGATCCCTTTTAGGTAAGGAACCGTGTTATCTGCTATTATTTTCATCTTATCAGCTTGATTATCGTTACGCGATATTAAGTAAAAAACAGGGGATATACAAGTGATGGGAGTTTCGCTTCTTGTGAATTTTATCATGCGCTTTTGTTTTCGGAGGAAGGATCCCGGGAAAACACGTACGACTTTTCCGGAAAACATGTACGACTTTTCGCGAAAACATGTACGTGTTTTCCGGAAAAGATCATTCTGTTTTTGGAGTGTTGATTATCAATGTGTTATATGCGGTCTCCTTTTTACGAGCTTATTGTACGGAATTTTATTGGGGATCCCTGTATTCCAGCTTGGCAAAGACGGATGGTTAAATGAAAGAGCCGTATGGAAACGGTCATACCCTGTTGGTTATTTTGTATCAAATGACATAAACTAAGGACTGAATGTCACAACTCAAGGTTGTGAGGAAGGATTCGTCATTAAATAAAGGCGTACATTGCGAGTGTCAAAAACAAATAATAGATGGAAAAAAGATTACTGTTATGTTTATTGTGTGTCGTGAGCGTGGCCTTCTCGTTGGAGGCCCGTCAGCGTACTGAGGCGGAGGCGTTGAGGATAGCCCGCTCTTTTTATGAGGGACAGGGTATGTTACGCTCGGCCCCGGGATCCGATTTTCGGTTGGTGTATACGGGAGAGGGGAGCGGCCTGCGTTCCGTGTCGTCCGATCCGTATTACTATATCTATAATGTAGGGGAAGGGGATGGTTTCGTGATGGTGTCGGGCGACGACCGTGTCGCCCCGGTGCTGGGTTACTCCCTGTCGGGCTCTTTCGATCCGGGAGATATGCCGTCGAACATGAGGAGTTGGTTTGAGGAATACGAGCGCCAGATCGATCATGCCCATACGCAGCTTGAACAGGTGTTTCCGGAGAATGTTTCGTCTCTGCGTTCAGACGATGGGTTTCCGGAGCGAGTGGAGCCGTTGATACAGACGAAATGGAATCAAGGCGCTCCTTACAATAGTCTTTGCCCGTTGGATGGGGATAAGCGTTCAGCGACGGGTTGTGTGGCTACGGCTGCCGTCCAGATCATGAATTACCACCAATGGCCGGAGAAAGCGGTAGGTAAAGGGCAATATCGAATGGGAGAGGAAAATGTGAACGAGACTGTTTTCCCCGTGGATTTAAGTGGCTATACGTTTGACTGGAAGAATATGCTGGATGTGTACGACTCTACTTCCACCGCCGTTCAAGATAAGGCTGTCGCCGAGTTGATGTATGCTGTGGGCGTGGCTGGTAATATGCTCTATTCTGCTGCTGGCAGCGGAACTATGGACGAATATATGGCCAAGGGATTGATCGAGAATCTTAATTATGATAAAAATCTGCTATGTCTGCATCGTGACTATTATATGACCGCAGGCTGGAAAAGGTTGTTGAAGGTCGAGCTCGCGGCCAAACGTCCGGTCTTGTACGGGGGGACGTCTACGAGTGGTGGGCATGCCTTTGTTTGCGATGGCTATGATAAGGACGGCCTGTTCCATATCAATTGGGGTTGGGGAGGAGCCGCTAACGGTTTCTTCGAGCTGGATGTGCTGAATCCATATATTAAAACGTATAGCGGATTCTCTTATGGTCAAGATATGATTATCGGTTTCCAGAAACCCACGGAGGCGAGCGAGCCTTATCTGTCGTTGAATGTTAATTCGGTGAATGTAGATCGTCCATCGATCTCGCAAGGTGATTCTTTAGGCATTGAATATGCCCTACAGCTAGATGCCTCCTCCGAGAAGGAGCTAGAGCTTGCTCTAGGAGTCTTTACCGGAGATAGTCTATCCAAGATCGTTTATGAGGAAAAGGGCGTTATAAGTCCAGCTGTGGTTTCACCTTCTTTTTTGTGGAAGACTGATCCACTATGCTTGGATCCGGGTCTATACGGGTTGAGGGCGTTGTATCGTGTATCTGGCGAGAAGGAGTGGCGGGAGCTAACCCCTTCAAGGATGAGGAATAACGAAATCCATTTGTTGGCGACGGATTCCTTGATAGAGGTGATATCCTACGCTGATGAATATACAGGGACGCGTTCTGTCTATTCGGAAGAGAGCTTGGTAGTGGATGGCTCGAACGTGTTGTGCACGGTGATTCGCAACGAGAGCGCCTATGAGCGTAATCCGATGATAGCCTTCATGGCGCATTCGTTGTCTACGGGGGAATATACGGACTTGTCTATTGAAGGCGCTTACTTTCAGTCAGGGGAAGAGAAAGAGGTACGTACTCAAATAAAAGTAAACCTATCCCCGGGTCGCTACGTGCTGGCTGCGTATAGTGTGGTATCTGATGGTGTCTATTTTATAAAAGGAACAGAGGTATTTGTAACCGTGGAAGGCGTTCCCACAGGCATCCATCCATTGGCGGTTGATGATAAGCTTCGGGTCCTGGCGGGAGAAGGCCGTCTGTCCGTATCCTTCACGTCTCCGCTCCATGAGGCTTACTTATACGATGTATCGGGCAGGCTTTGCTCTACGGGCGTGATGAACGGGACGGGGTCCGTCCTTTCTACCGCTGGTTTATCCGGGGGGATCTATGTGTTGAAAGTCCGTATCGAACAGGGTTGGGCGGAGAAGAAAATAGTATTGTGACAGGTACCGGAAAGTTTTAACTTCACGGGAGATCTTTATGCGATAACAGAGAAAATGCAAAAATGAAAAAAGGGATTATGGCTTTATGCTTCATCGCTTCCTGCTGGGGGATCAGTTGTTCCTCCAGTCGGAAGCAGGCTGCCGGGTTAGAAACGACCGACAGCCGGTTTTCCGGAATGGTGCCGACACCAGCTTCTTCCGGACGGATTTCTTCCTCCGTGCAAGCGGTTCCTCCTGTGGTGATCTATAAGACGGCGAAAGATTATAGCCGTCATGTCCCGGTTGGATTGAGTGAGGATGGCCAGACGATTGTCTCGTATCCGGCGGTAAGCGATGTGAAAGTGGGGGATAAGTATCCCTACCCGACTCCTTTGGCCGATGGCTATCTGTTGGATAACCGGGGTATCGGGCGCAACGTGGCTTTCTTGTCTTACACGTACGAGGAATACGCGGCCTTGCCATCTACGCCGTCTCGCTCCGAATTACTGGAGAAGGTAATCGATAAACACCCGCTAACAGAGATTCATACCTGCGGTAACCGGTATCAATATAAGGATTTGGTGAAAGAACTGAATGAGCGGATACGCTCGGGGGAATTTAAGGTTTCTTTATAACGTGACGCTTATCTTAGCTTGTGCCGGTTGAAATGCGGCCCTGCCTTGAACAAAAAGAAAAACGTAGACAATACCGTAAGGCAAGCGCCGGACAGGTAGGCGTAGTTGAAGCCACCCAGCTCTTGTGCGATACTGCCCCCGGCCATCAACCCGATACCGATACCTACATCCCAACTAGTTAGATATGTAGACGTGGCCGTACCCCGCTGGTTATTGGGTGCCAGATTCACGAAAAGCGTGTTGAAAGCAGGGAACATGGTTCCGAACGCCACGCCTTGCGAGAGGGCTATACCTATGTAGAGATAAGAGGAAAATACCGGATTCCAATGCATCAACTCCTTGAGCGCCGCAAGAAGAAAGAATGTGGCCGCCGCCAAATACATCCCGAGGGAGATAACAAGCGTGATCCGTCCTTTATCCACTTGCCGTCCGGAGAACAGGCGGGAGACGGCGAGTCCCACGGCCATAAAGGTGAAATAAAGTCCGGAGTTTACGCTGATCCCGATCTCAGCGGCGTACATCGCTACATAAGTGGTAGTCATACCATAAGGAATGGAGAGCAATAATAGGGAGATACCCGCCCAAGTTCCCTTCACCAAGAAAAAGCGGTCTAGGGAGATCGGTTCTCGTTTGACCGGTTGCTTATAAGGAGTCTTGAGCATATAGGCCATGATAAAACCAAGGCTTCCGGATAGCAACGAGCAGGAAAAGATCACGTCGTATGTGAAGTTCCCTTGCATGAACAGACCGATCATCGGCCCGAAACTCATGGCGATGTTATTGGCTAGGCCGTAATAGCCAATACCTTCCCCACGGCGGGAGGAGGGCAAGATGTCGATCAGTATCGTATTTCCAGCCACCGTCACCATGCCGAAGGCGAAACCGTGTACGACGCGTAAGGCGATAAAGAGGGTAAGCGCCGTGGCTACCATGTATCCGCCAAATATGGCGGTGAAAATGAAATAAGCCACCAGATATAAGGGACGGCGGGCGAAAGTATCCAGTAAATATCCGGCGAACGGACGGATACAGAGCGCCGCTAGCGTATAGCACGACAAGATAAACCCGATCATAGACTTCCCGATCATGAATTCTTCCTTCAGATAAAAAGGCAAGATCGGCAGGATTAGATAGAAAGCGAAAAAAAGCAGGAAATTCGCCGCTAGTATATAGCAAAAGCTGGGTGTGACGATCTTATCATTATTCATAGAGACGTGTCGTTTATAAATGGCGCGAAATTAGATGAATTTATTGAATAAAAGGGCTTAAAGTAAGTTTTTTGTACGGGATTGGGACCGATTGCTGCAAATAGTTAATTTAATTCACATGTAAGGCTTTTTTATACTCGGTAGGCGTCATCCCGATCTTATTCTTGAAGAGGCGGTGTAAGGCACGTACGTTTCCCAATCCGGAATCGAAGGCGATGGCTTCTAGGTTGTAATAAGGATATTGTTTCATTAGCTGTATGGAGTGTTCCATGCGGAGGTTGCCGATATAGTTCGTGTAATTGTCTCCCGTGTTGCTCTGTATCATCCGGGCAAAACGGTTTTTGTCCATGCGGAGCCGTTTTAGTACGTCCTCACGGGTAAGATCTGATTTTAGATAGAGTTTCTCTTTATGCATTATTTCTTCCAACAGGATGAAAGAATCTTGGTCGATTGGTTGATCTGGGTCAGTTTGTGTCTTGCTATCTGATTTGGGAAGTTCTTCTTGGTGCGATAGTTCTGCCTCTTTGTCACGTTCCTTGATCGCCAATAGCTCATTCTTGTAGGCTAGGAGTTGGTTTACTTGGTTCACTGTGATCTTGTTCTTTCGCTTGATGACCTTGCTGTTCCGGTACGAGATCCAAAGCAAGAGAATAAGGAGGATTATGATGCCTAGAGAGGCTCCGAGAAATGTGTTGCGCTGCTTCAGCTCCATTTCCTGCTTGATGATCTTGGTTTCCTTTTCGTTCGTCTCATAGGCGATGGCAAGTTCCATGGCCGCGTTTTCCTTGTCGCGGGCATACAGTTCCTTTCGTATGTTGGAGAGGCGATCACTGTATTGGAGAGCTGTTTTATAGTCGCCCATTAAGGAATAGGTATTCTTTAGCTTCGCTAGCATCACCGTATAATCTTTATTGATGGTATCTTGCGCCGGAGTCAGTCTCTCCCGTTCCAAGGTGTTATGGATCACTTGCTTATAATCATTTATTAATAGCAGGTAAGGGTCCGCTCTCGTTCTTCCCTGCGGCTTTTGGGCGAATTTGGTGGTGAGGAACTTTTGGTAGTAACTGGCCGCTGCTTGTTCCTCTCCGATCAGTTGATACGCTTCGCAAAGGAAGCTATATAAATAACCTAGGTGCATATCCACCCTTGTCTCTTGCATATCGCCTGTTTGTTCCATCTTTTCCAGAAGTGCCTCTACTTCCTTTCCAGTATTTATTGCTTCTTCATTTTTCTCCTGGATCATGATGTTTCGTAGCTTCTCCATATAAAGTGAGATCAACGTACACTTTTCTTCCGGATCGGTGGTGCCTTGTAGCAGTTCAATCGCTTGGTCAAGTGTCTCGATAGCCTTGTCTTTTTGTGCCAGCTCGTTTTGTGCCCGTGAGATGGAGATCATAGAGGTAGCCTCGACGCTCTTATCGCGTTGGGAGCGTGCGATCCGTATCGCTATCGTTGCGTATTCTATGGCTTCGTTCTGGCGGGATAGCTCGATATAGCAATTACTTAGTATCTGGCAAACATTCATGTAGGCCGTGGAGTCGTTTTGTACGGAATCGGTGTGGAATGCGGCTAGAGCGTATTCCAGCGCTTTCTTCTCGTTTTTCAACCGGGCGTATGCCCGTGACCGGATGATATGTGCTTTGTATTCCGGTATGATCCGTAGGTTCTCGGCGCTATCGGCTAGGTTTATCGCTTTTTCGGGGGTTGCGATGATCTGATTGAATATGGATTGGTAAGATAATTTTTCTTGGGGGCGGTTATCTGCGGAAGGGTTTGCCGCTCTCAAGAGTACGATAGAAAAAAAGAATAAAGTTATATATGTTAGTTTCATTCATTTACTTTTTAGCGAACAAAAATATAAATTTTTCTTTGATTTATAAGTGTTTTTGGTGACGATTAGATATGAAAAGGGCCTAGTTTACCTCGAATCCAGATTATATGTCACACTGTTTTTGGACTAAATGTCGTAAGGTAGCGGGGTTTCTTAATGAAAGTCCGCATTTAAAAGCCTTACTTTGTATCACAATAAGACAGATAAAATGGCGCATTTAAAATGTCGTGGCTGGCGTGATGAGACGAGCTTTACGTCTTAATTGAAATATAATGGAAAAGATGGTTAATATGAAGAGAAAATCTATTTTGTTATCGCTGCTTCTAGCGATTTTTGTGGTAGGAGGGATGTTTGCCCAAGAACCTACGTATTCCAAGATGTCTCCCTATACACGTATTCTTTTAGACAAATTAGCGAAGAAAGATACGGCGAACTCGTTGTTGAGGAGTTCTATCTCGGGAGATTATCTCTCGGCTTTCGTGAAGGTGGCGACGGATGAGGGATGGGCTTCCTTGGATTCGGCCGGGTGCCGTATCCGGACAAGGACGGGAGATATCGCTACGGTGTTGATCCCCCTGTCTGCCGTGGAGTCGGTGTCTGAGCTGGGTTGTATCCAATATGTATCCGCTTCACAACCTATGAGGGCCAGTATGGACTCGGCCCGTTACTACTCGGACGTGGCGGATGCCTATGCGGGGACTAAGCTTCCCCAGCCTTATACGGGCAAGGGGGTCATCGTGGGTGTGGTCGATCAGGGATTAGATTTTACTCACCCGAATTTCTATGACAAGGAGGGTAAAGCGTATCGTATCAAACAAGTTTGGGACCAAACGAGTCCTTATAGTAAAGCGGAATACAGGACGGAAGAGGAACTGCTGGATGCGGCTTGCTCGTTTGATTCGGATGTAAATACGCATGGTACCCATGTCACGGGCATAGCTGCCGGAGGAGGGTTTGATACGCCCTACCAAGGTGTGGCCAACGAGAGTGATATGATCTTGGTGGCTACTACCATGCAGAATTCTGATATCGTAGACGGAGTGGACTATATATTCAAGGAGAGCGAGAGACTGGGTAGACCTTGCGTGGTGAATCTTAGTTTAGGGGATGGTATTGGAGGACACGATGGTACTAATTTTATGGATATAATGTTGGACCGAATGGTCGGACCGGGAAAAATCATCACGGTTGCCATGGGAAATTCTAGGGACATGCCAGTATATACCGAACTGATGTCGCCTTCGGATACCTTGCGTACTTTTGTTGGCAGGTCTAATACGGGTCTTTCTTATGGACTGGTGGATATTTGGGCGGACGAGCCCGGGGAACCTTTTTCTGTTTGCCTGGATCTGTATGATCGCGAAAGCGATGAGATATTAAATACTACCGGGTTTTTCGCCTTGGATACAATGCCTAAGTCTTCTGTTTTTACTAGTGAGAGCGTGGATGGCACGTTGGTGTATGAGGCGCAAATGGAATCTGAATTATATGTGTTTAATGGGAGATACCGTCTTTTTATTCAGTTCAATTATCCGGAAGGCACCAAAAATGAAAAGATATTCTTACTTCATGTGGCGACAAATAACACGCCGGTCCGGGCTTGGGGCAACAATGGCGAGAGCTTATTTACGGACTTGGGAAAAGGGTATCCTTATACGGTCGGTACGGGAGATTTCACTGTCGGCTCTCCGGCATCAGCCAAAAACGTGATAGCTGTCGGGGCTTATGCCACTCGTATATGCCCGGTAAATGTAGATGGGGGTACCTCTTATTTGGCAGGTAATAGTTTGGGTGAGTTAACATCATTTTCAAGCGTAGGCCCTACGCTTGATAATCGCATGAAACCAGATATAACAGCACCCGGACTTTGGGTGGCATCCTCCTATAACTCATTCTATCTGGAGGGTGAGACCGGTGAAGGAGCCAAGGCATCACAGGCTCGCTATTCCACTTTCAATGGACATCGATATCCATGGGGGTATATGAGTGGAACCTCGATGGCTTGTCCTTTCGTGACTGGCAGTATCGCTCTCTGGTTACAGGCGAATCCTGCTTTATCCCCGGATGATATCAAGGATGTCTTCTCCCGTACGGCTGTTCAGGATAAACCGCTCTCTTATCCGAACAAGCAATGGGGATGGGGAAAGATAGACGTGTATAAAGGTCTGCTGGATATATTGGGAATCCCTACCTCTACGGAGAACGTATTCGAGGAGGCTCCGCAAGAGGCCGTGTCCGTATATGCTAGCGGTACGAAAGGAAGTTTCCATGTCCGTTGGGCGGAGGTCCCCGGTTCGTTCAGCATCCATGTACATGACGCTTCGGGCCGTCATCTGTATGGTGAGAAGGTAGATTCTCCAGCCTCGGTGGATTACGCTGTTTCCTTGGGAAATGTCCAGCCCGGCGTTTATTTCATACGGATAGATACGGCAGAGGGTACGGTGGAGCGGAAGATACGCCTATAACCCGGACTCGTCTGGATCGTTTATAGCTGGTAGCGGATCGCTACCAGAAACTCCCGGGGACGGATACGTACCCATGAGGTATAGCTTTCCAACGATGCGTATCGTGTGTATGCGTAGGTACGTTTGTCGAACAGGTTTGTCGCCGTGGCGGTGATTTGCCAACGCCCGGATTTCCATGAGACCGAGAAGTCCGCGAAAACGGCGTTGACGGATTGGTCTTCATTCACGTCATTGTGATAATGATCTACGGAAAGGCTTGCCTCTATGGGTGAGAAAATGTAGGAGAGCTGTACTTGTTGGGTGACGTTCCATAAGGGCGCCAAACGGGTACGTTCTCCTATTTTACTTCCTCCGTACCGGATATCGGTTTGGTAACTGGTCTCCCAATGGCGGTTGGGAGTCCAGATCACTTTGGGTTCTAGGCGCATGAGACGATATTGATAGGGAAGCCTTTGTCCCCCGCTGATTTGCTCGGCCTTGCTGATATTGAGGAGCGCCAGGAGCGAGGTCTTTAGCCCTAGATCGTAAAAGCCTTTGGATAGCGTGCTTTTGACGGTATATCCGGAACCGTGGTTGGACAGTGGTAAGGAGACTCGTTGTATCTGTCCGTTCTCTATACGTTGCTCGTATATACGGTTGTACCACTCCCGGTTGTGTGTCAGGTTTACCGTGGCGAAGAATTCCCGTGCCGTATTCTTGTACTCCCCATAAACGGAATAAAGCTGTTGTCTGTAAACCGGGAGGATTCCGCAATTCCAGACGCTATTCCGGTAATCCGTTTGATAAGGCCAGTCGTATAAGTCGGTCATCTCTCCGTATCTTTCCTTATAGGAGGCGTGTACCGTGAAACGCCATGCGTAATTCAGTTTGTAGATAATGGACAGGGACGGATTAACCGAGATGCGGGAGAAACCGACCTCTGTATATCCGGTCCATCTGAGAGGAACGCTGAGGGATAGGGTCCATTTATAGGTATTCCATTGGTAATCGGGTGAGAGATAAGTTTGCAGGCTTTTCTCGATATTGCTGATCTCCCCGTTTATGCCTACCGTATATCGCTGGGTGAGGGAACCGCTCTTTTTCAGGAATGAGAAGGAATTATCGGTATAAAAGTTGCGTAAGTTCATCGGATAAGGGTGGTTATCCAAGCGAAGATCGGCCGCGTTGCTGTGGTAACGGAGCAAAGACTGGACTTCCAACGTGTATTTGTCCAAGCTCCACAGGCTCCGTAAATTATTACGCAAGTCGAGGTTCGGGGTTTTGATGCGTTGGTTCAATGCTGTACGGCCGGTGGAAGCCATGTTTCCGGTTATATGGGAAAGGCTGGATTGCCAATCTCCGGTGGCTGAGGACTGGTTCTTGAGATACCTTTCCTGCGAGTTGTTTTCCACTCCGATATTTAGGTTGGCTTGATCCGAGCGAATGCGGCTATCGCTTTGCTCCGTTAGATGAATCGTGTCCTCGGATTGGTAATAGGTCGTCTCACTCCCCCTTTCCTGTGTTCGCAGGTCGTGGATATAACCGGCGTTTATACGGAGTTGGGTGTTCTCGTTCAGTTTATATAGGCGATTTGCGGATAGGCTGTGTATATGGTTGAACAGCCAGCGCTCTTTCTTTAGCGGGGCGGAGAATGAGGGCTGTAGCAGAAATTGGGGAATCTTGGGCTCGGATAAACGGGATTCGGGTGATTCGGTAAGCGTATTTTGCTCGCCCGATACATCCTGCCCGGTATTATTCCCTTTATATAGATAAGCGGATTGGCTTCTGCGGCTGATCTGCAAGGCGTCAGCGGCTCCTTTCCATAAGAACGGGGATGCGCCGAGACCGCCTTCGGCATTGATCAGCCAGCGATCCCGGAATTCCGGTCTCAGTTTGAGGTTCAACGCTACGTCTTCGGTCTTGATCTTTCTCTGTAACACACGGATCGGTTGGTGGTTCTCCATCACTTGTATGTTCTGTACGGCGTCGGCTCGCAGGTTCTCGCTGATTTGCTTGTATTTCCCGTTGGTGAGATCCAGTCCCTCCACATAGAAATTACGGATCTCTTTCCCGTTGTAAGAGATCTTCCCCAGATCATCGATATCGATACCCGGAAGTTTCCGTAATACGTCCTTGATGGATTGATCCTTTGGGGAGAGAAAGCGGGTGACATCATAATTGATCGTATCTTGCTGCCCCCAGACACGTCCCGGACGGATTTCCACCTCCTTTAGGCTGAATACCTGCGGCTCCATCTCAAAACGAAGCGTTTGTCCGGCATGTACGGCTTGTTGCTGGGTTTGGTACCCTAAGAGCGAGACGGAGACGAGAAGTGAGTCCGTCCGCTTCGGTTGGGTGAGGGTAAAGGTCCCTTCATTATTACTTAACGTATAGTTGATCGGAAGGGAGACGTTGCCTCTAGTTAATTGCACGGTGGCCGCTTCTACCGGCAGTTGGCTTTCCCTGTCGATCACGATCCCTCGGATGACGGATTGGGCGGCCAATCCTGCCGGGCAGAGCAGCGTAAGTAAACAAAAAGTGTGTATATGCAGTATGATCCATTTCATCTTTCTTCCCTTTCTATAGGGTTATACGGCATGTTCTTGGGTTGGTAAGGTTTCCCGTTATCGTCGGTGACGGTCACTTTCACCTGTGGCGAGGTCAAGGCGATGTATCCGATAGGATCGGCGGCATATCGTTCGTAAACCTTTTGCAGGTTCTTGCGGCTGATCGGCTCGAAATCGTTTCCCCCGAAAAGGATCGGGTTCTTATCCCGGCTCAGTTCGATACCCGTGCAGATGAAAGTGTAATGTCCTTGGCTGTCTTGGGCTTTTAGGATCAGGCCCGGTAATCCGCATAATTTCCAAGGACCCTCGCTTTTCGGTATCTCCGGCGTGTACCAAGCCTCATAATGCCTGCCCTTGAAATGACAGGTCGCTTTCCGGCAAGGATAGGACAGGATGGTCATCGTATCGGGCAGTAAGGTCCATTCCGGGCGCTCCTCCTTTTCCTCGCAGCGAAAGCGACTGGCGGCAAGGGCATCCAAGGTCGTGGTCTTTCCCGCCGGATAATTCTTGTAGACCTGCGCGTTGGTCTTGGATGAATATTGTTGCAGGTGTTCATTGATGACTTCTTGTGAGGCTCCGGCGGCTTTGTCGGCCTCTAGTACGGAATCGGTGAGGAATTTGGCGTAACTATAGTAAACGGAGCATTTATCCCCGACCTTCAGCATGAGGGTCTCTTCCTCTTTCTTGTCGGGTTGGAGCGTGTCCGGCATGGACGTGGTCTGGTATTGTACCGTGAAACGTGTCTCGTCGATGGGCTTGGCTCTTAGTACGTCGTTTAGGTTGAAGATGTTGATTGTCACTTGGGCGTTCGTCTCGTGTCCCGCCCCTGACAGACCTACGCAAAGCAGGCCGATTGTCGCTATGATTCGTTTCATGATCTGTTGGTTTTAGAAGTTATTTGTCGCGAATGTAAGAGAGGAACGTTTGCCGTAAGGAAGATTTTTATTACTGAAATATTACTCCGCTTATAAAAATGGCTACATGTACGTTGTAATCATGGAGTAGCTATCTATCTTTGCCGGAAAGGAATAAGATATGGGAAAGAGGATTCGATGGATATGGGTAATCTCGTTGGCGGCGGCTTTGGCGGCGATCGGGGTACAAGGCTATTGGCTGTTCAATCAGTTCCGGTATGAGATGTGTACTTATGCGGATGAGATCGCCGGTGAGGTATTTCATGCCGGGCAGGAGGAATTTCGTATACGGAAGGAAGAGGCGGAGATGACGAAAGGTACTTATATCATAGAACGCCAGTCGAAATACCAGTCTGGTGATAGCGTGTTAAATGGGTTGAAAAACTCGTTCGGTTTCCAGCTTTATCCCAAGGATACGACAAAGATCCATAGTTTTCGGCTTCATCTGGACCCGAATATGCCGGAAGATAGCTTATTGGTTGGGGTAGATCGTTCGGTCGTGGAGTTCTTTGTGCCTTTCTCTGCGGAGCGTTTGGACTCCATCTTGTCTGCCGGTCTGCCCGGTCTGGATTATCGGGTACGTCCGTTCGTAGCGAGCGATACATTGTCCGGACAGTCATCGGCCTTATGGTTACCATTATCGAAAAACCTGTTTTCAACCTCTATCTCGATATGCTATGTGTTCGCCCCGATCGAGCGAAAGGCGGTGTGGGTGGATGTGGATCTTCCCATGAATCCGTTATTGGGCCGGATGGGATGGCAGCTTTTCCTAAGTATTTTCCTTATCTTGTTATTGCTGGCTTGTTTGGGTTTCCAGATCCGTACGATCTGGGAGCAAATGCGCTTGAACGAGTTGCGTGAGGGGTTCGTGCATACGATGATCCATGAGCTGAGGCGACCGGTACAAACCTTGAAGGTATTCGTCTCTTTCTTGAATGACCGGGAGATGCGGATGGATGAGGCCACGACGGAACGGGTCCTTCAAGACTCCATGTTCGAGTTGGATAATCTTTCCGCCTATCTGGGAAAATTGAAAGATATGGTTTGTGCGGACGAGCGGGAGACGCTCTTGAGACCTTCCGCTTTTAATCTCCGTGAGTTGGTGGAGAAGGTGGTACGCCTAACCAATATCCCTGCCGGGAAAAAAGTCTCTTTCTCGACGGCCTTTCCCCCGGATATGCCGGATCTGACAGCTGATCCGGTACATGTGGCGAATGTCTTGTCTAACTTGATAGAGAACGCTATCAAATATTCGGGAGAGGAAGTGAATATCGATATCGTAGTGCTTTGGAATCAGCAAGGGGTCGAATTGACCGTTTCGGATAATGGCTTCGGTATCGCTCCGGATGAGCGGCGAAAGGTGTTCGATAAATTTTACCGTTCGTCTCATCTGCCGGATAAGCAAATTCCGGGTATTGGGTTGGGATTGAGCTACGTTCGCCAAATAATAGAGGCGCATCATGGCTCTGTATCCCTGCGAAGTGAATTAGGTGAAGGCACTCGAATTACTATAAATCTACCGACTACAGCCTTATGAAATCGACATTGAAAATACTTTTCGCTGACGATGACCTTAAGTATTCCCTCGTCTTGAAGCGATTCTTGGAACGGGAGGGGTATGAGGTGACTTATACTGGCAATGGTACCATGGCTTTGGAGCAATTCCCGGTTGTGAAACCGGATCTGGTCATGCTGGATATCAACATGCCCGGCCTAAACGGTTTCGAGGTAGCGGAAAAGATCCGTGAGCAAGATCGTCATGTCTTGATCTTTTTCCTTTCCGACCGTTCCGATAAGAACGACCGTTTGAAAGGTTTTAGCTTGCGCGGAAACGATTACTTGGCGAAACCCTTCTATCCGGAAGAGCTGATCGCCCGTATCAAGGACCGTTTTGAGATCGGTGTCCATGAAAGCGTGCTGGAGGAGAGCTTCCATTTCGGAAATACGACCTTCAACTATACCACGAACGAGATCCGTACCGGCAATAACAAGGTATTGATCACTTCCCGCCAAGCGGATCTTCTGCGAATCCTGGCGACAAACCTGAATCTGGCGGTGGATCGTGACCTTCTGCTGGAAACCGTCTGGGGAACTAGCTCATACGCCAACTCCCTGGCCTTGAATGTGCAGGTCACCTATCTCCGTAAAGCGCTTCATAACGATCCGTCTACCGGCATCGTATCCTTGCCAAAGAAAGGATATATGCTAAGAGGATAGAATTTATCCGGTAGAATTGGGTTTCTGATCCGTAAGCATTATCTTTGTCCCACAAAGTATTCACAGAAAGAAAATAAATCATATATGAACTTCAGCGAACAATGTTTCCGCATTTTTGAGCAAGCTACGGAGGCTTATCATGTAACTGACAATGTAGATGCTACAGTGCATAATCCCTATGCGGTAAAGAGCATCGAGTTTTATCTTTATCTTAAGAACTGGATCGATGCCGTACAATGGCATTTGGAGGACATTATCCGGAATCCGGAGATCGACCCGGTGGAAGCGCTGGCTATCAAACGCCGCATCGACAAGTCGAATCAAGATCGTACGGATTTGGTAGAGTTGATCGATAGTTTCTTTCTGGATAAATACAAGAACGTGAAAGTATTGCCGGACGCTACGATCAATACGGAAAGCCCGGCTTGGGCGATCGATCGTCTCTCTATCCTTACGCTAAAGATCTATCATATGCGTGAGGAGGCAAACCGTCCGGATGCTACTGCCGAGCATAAGGCTCGTTGTGAGCAGAAACTGGCGGTGCTGATGGAGCAGAAGAAGGATTTGTCGATGGCTTTGGATCAATTGCTATCCGATATCCGTGACGGTAAGAAATACATGAAGGTCTACAAGCAAATGAAGATGTACAACGACCCGGCCTTGAATCCTGTGTTGTACGGTAAGAAATAATGGCAAATATATTAGTAATACGACTTTCGGCTATCGGGGATGTGGCGATGACCGTTCCCGTTATCTATTCCGCAGCCAAGGCGAATCCTACGGACTCGTTTACCGTGTTGACGCAAGCGTTCTTGATCCCGGTTTTTATCAACCGCCCGAAGAACGTGAACGTGATCGGTATCAATACGAAGAGCACGGAGAAAACGTTGGCGGGATTGCTTCGTTTTGCCTCTGCCTTGGTGAAATACGATTTCGATATGGTGCTGGATTTGCACGATGTGTTGCGAACCATGATTATCCGTACGCTGTTCCGCTTGAACGGCAGACGGGTGTTTGTCGTGGATAAGGCCCGGAAAGATCGTGCCCGGTTGACCGACGCGAAGCATAAACGATTTAAACAACTTCGCCCGGTGATCGAACGTTATGCGGATGTGTTCCGTAACGCTGGACTTCATTATACGGAATCGTTCACCTCGCTTTATGAGACCTCGACCCCTGATTTATCCGCCTTGGAACCCCTTGCGGGAACGAAGACGGGCAAATGGATCGGTATCGCCCCCTTCGCCAAGCACCGGGGAAAGATTTATCCGACCGGGGAGATGGAGCTGGTCATGGCCGAGCTTTCCGATCGAGAGGATTTTACCATCTTCCTGTTCGGTGGTCGTGGCTACGAGGAGGCGCTCTTGGATCAATGGGCTTTTGAGTATCCCCGGGTAAAAAGCGTGGCGGGCAAGTATTCCTTGGATCAGGAACTGGCCTTGATCAGCCGGTTGGATCTGTTGATTTGCATGGATTCCGCCAATATGCATTTCGCTTCCTTGGTCGGTACACGGGTGCTTTCCGTTTGGGGCGCTACCCATCCCTATGCCGGATTTTACGGATATCATCAGGATCCGGAAGATTGTATCCAGTTGGACTTACCTTGCCGTCCTTGTTCCGTATTCGGCCAAAAGCCCTGCCTGCGGAAGGATTGGGCGTGTATGAGACAGCTCAATCCGGATCTAATCATAAACAAGGTATTAACCTCTTTAAATGAAATGGTTTCGGATGAAGGAGGTCATTAACCCGGCGTACGGGCGATTCGAGGATTTTGTAAGGCGTGTACCTCGTATATTTTCGGAAGAGGGAAAAACGATTTATAAGGCGAGGAATGAGATCAAGGTTTTTGAGGTAGATGGTGTGGAACTGAATGTCAAGCGGTATAGAATCCCCCTCTTGATAAACCGTGTTATTTATCGTTTTTTCCGTCAGCCTAAGGCTGTGCGAGCCTATGAGTACGCTCTGCGATTGGTTGCCAAGGGGTTTGAGACTCCTGCCCCGATCGCTTATGTCCTTTTTCGGGAGAAAGGCCTTTTGGGATATAGTTATTTTATCAGTTTGCAATCCAGCTATAAGACATTGTATAAAGTCGGACAGCGTCCGGTAGAGGAGAACGAGGATATTTTCCGTGCGTTAGGTACTTATATGGCAAAGTTGCATGAGGCGGAGGTTTATCATGCCGATTTCTCTCCCGGAAATGTATTGTACGATCGTACGGAGGAAGGGGTTAAGTTCTCCTTGATCGATATAAACCGGATGCACTTCGGGCCTGTCTCGCTGAAACGAGGATGCGCGAATTTCTCCCGTTTGTGGGGACGGGAAGCCGCTTTTCGTTTAATGGCAGAGACCTATGCCGAGAGCCGGCATTTTGATAAAGCGGAATGCCTTCGTTGGATATTATACTATCGAAATCGTTTCTGGAAGAAATATGCGTTGAAGCATGAGATTGAATTTGAATTATAGACTTTTATGAAAATACAAATACTCCGGTTCTGTTTAGTTGTTAGTTGTCTTTTGGCCTATGTATCTCCGGTTAAGGCGTTAGAATGGTGGGAAAAGGTAGAGTATCTGACTTACTCGCCCCGTTATTTCGGGCCAAATGCCTTTCCGATTCCCGAGTTGGTAGGAGGAAGCCTGTCCAGCCGTTGTGAAGTGGAGCTTCGGGGGGAATATCATAAGACGCGAGGCGATCAGACGAAAGATATCTTTACCCGTTTGTACATTCCTGTCGTAAAGGGACGTGTAGGGGTGAATGTCAGTTGGGTATTCCAAGAATGGTATGAGATGTCGCCGGAAGTGCGGGATGAGCGTTATGCGGTAGAATTGAAATCCCCGATTGTTTGCCGGGGCGACGTGATCTTTAATTTTTATTTCCAAGCCCTCCGGAGCGAGAAATGGATGGATATCGTGGTAAGCGCCAACCTGAAAACCGCCAGTGGCGGACGCTTGTGCGACGCTCGTTATACGGATGCGGCCTCTTATTGGTTCGACGCCAATCTGGGACGTACGTTGTGGAAGCGGAAAGATGTAAACGCTTCGATCCGTGTGCAAGCTTTAGCGGGTTTTTATTGTTGGATGACTAACGATGTCGTTAATCGTCAGAACGACGCTTTCTGTTATGGGGCAGGTGTGTTAGGGACCTATCGGGGGTTCTCGTTGGATTGTAATTATGCCGGTTTCCGGGGATATCGGGATAATGGAGATAAGCCGATGATTCTACGGACAAAGCTAAATTATGAGCTTAAGAAAAATATCCTGTCCTTCCAATATAAACATGGAATGAAGGACCATCTTTATGATAGCTATTCATTAGCTTATATCCGTTGTTTCTGAATCTGTAAATAATCTATGCTTTCTTGATCGACCTGAATAACGTGGCGAAGCCATCTGTATAAGCCTTTACGCTGAAATCTTGGATGATATGCTCACGTGAGGCCTTGGCGAACGCTTCCAATCGCTCCGGGTTATCGATAAGCGAGCGGATAGACGCCGCCATTTTTTGAGGAGAAGAAGGCGGCACTAACAATCCGGTGACTCCGTCTATGATTAAGTCTCTTGCTCCCGGTATGTCTGTTACGATACAAGGAACGGAACAAGCCATAGCCTCCCGCACGACTCTTGGGGAGGCATCCCGGTGCGAGGGAAGTATAAACAACTGGGACGTGACCAGAAAAGAGATGGCGTCGGAACGCTGTCCCAGAAAATGAATTTGTGCGCTTACCTTCGACTGTTGGGCTAATTGGAAATCATTTTCTCCATATTCTCCCACGATCGTAAGATGTACCCGTGGATCATCCAATAAGATAAACGCATGAATCAAATCGGTTAAGCCTTTGAACGGCCTGTTCTTCGTCGCTCCGATATAGATGCAACGAAAGGCGTCGTCCGGAATATCGTCTGCTTGTTTGGGCGTACGGACTGCCTCCTTGATCCAATCGATATCAAATGGCTTTGTGCTGGTTGTTAGTCTTTTTCGTGCGATGAATCGGGAGAGATATTCCTCGATATCTTTGGTCTCGCATACGACATGCTCTACGGCGGGATTTAATATGCCTAGATAATAGGTCGGATCGAACCGCTTCAATTTAGCCTGCGTACCTCGGTATGCGATATTCTTCGCCCGTGTGCCTATGGAGGCGAATAGAGCGTTTGATAAACCGGAACTACTCGGTGAGTAGATAAGGTCGATCCGATAAGTCTTGATGATTTGGCGCAGGGCACGAATAACGTTCCAGTTGAACTTCGAGGTAATGACCGGCAGATCCAAAGGTGTACAATTCCCATAGATCTTTTTGTCGGTATACGATTGGGGAGAAGCGATATAGATGTTGAAGTCCTCAAGCTTGGACAATCCTTCCAGCATTTTGTAGGTCGCTATATCGGCTTCTTTATAGACTAAAAGTATATTCATTGTGTATGGATAAAATGGATTTGCTAAGATCGTGAGATATTCTCGTATACTCGCATGAAATGAGCCGCTAATACGTCGGGCATGAATCGCCGTATATTCTCTCGTCCGCCGGAACGCATGGATTCGGCCAGCTTCGGCTCGTTCAATACGGACTCTATCAAGCCGCGCAGCTCTTGCTCATTTCTCGGATCGGTATATAGAGCGGACGATCCGCCCGCCTCTTCCAGACAAGAACCGGTAGCCGCTATCACCGGAATACCGGCAAGTTGGGCTTCTAAGATCGGGATACCGAATCCTTCGAAAAACGAGGGATAGACAAATAAGGTCGCCATCTGATAGAAAGCGGCTAATTCGTTAAAAGGTATATGGGTCAAGATACGGATGCGACCGGACAGGTTGTTTTCCCGGATATAGGTCTCTACCGTATCCGTATAAGGCGTATGCTTACCGATAGCGATCACGGAGATATCTTCTTTCAGGGCTTTCAGGGCTTTTACCAGAAGCAATAAATTCTTCCGTTCCTCGATGCTCCCTACATATAATATATAAGGCCCGTTTATCTGATATTTCTCGCGTACGGACGATTTCACGTCTTCTTGAACCGCTTGCCCGAATATCGGGTCACAACCTTGGTAAATAACCTCGATCTTGCTTTCCGGAATGTGGAAGAAGTCCCGGATGTCTCGCATCGTCTGTCGGCTGATCGCTATGATCTTGTCCGACCGTAAACAAGCTTGCTTGAATTTGTAGGTATAGATGGAACGATCGATCGGTTTATAAAGCTGCGGGTAACGCAAGAAGATCAAGTCATGTATCGTTACGACCGCTGGGATTCCGTTCTGTTTTAGATTCATAGGAATCTCATTACTCAAGCCATGGAACAGATCTACGTGCTCTTTTCGAAGCGTAGTCGTTAGACCGGAGGTACGCCATAAAGACGGAAATAGTTTATCGAACCTGCCTTCCGGATAATGGAATGAGACACTTGGACGCTCCTCGATCCGTTTCCGTAACGCCTCTTTGCCTTTGCCCGGCGTATAGAGTTGATAGATATGCTCCGGGAAAGAAGCGGACAAACTATTCACTACGAACCGGCTATAATTACCCAGTCCGGTAGCGTTATGCGTAATCCGTTTTGCGTCGAAAGCGATCTTCATAGGCTTGAATTCGATATATTGGGCAAATATACGATATAATTTTAATTACCTTTACCTCATTTCCTTCCGAAATCCGCCGGGATCTCCCCCCATACGGATGTTTCCCATTTGAGGATCTGGGTGGTATAGGTATGGGTGTTCAACCATTTCTCGGCCCGCTCGATGAGCTCGAAGATAGGTTCGTTGATCGGTTTGCGTGCTAATAGGGTTTTGCATTTCTTTTTCTTGACCCAGCTGATGGCGTTGCGGCTATCCGAATAGATCGGCAGGTCGCTTCCCTTTTGCTGTAGCAAGGCGAGGCCGTGTACTAAGGCGAGGAATTCCCCGACATTGTTCGTGCCCTCCTTCAGCGGGCCGATATGGAAGATCTCTTGCCCGGTAGCGGTATAAACGCCTCTGTACTCCATATCCCCGGGATTACCGCTACAGGCGGCGTCTACGGCAAGACTCTCATTGATGGGGTTCCCGATCGGGGCTTCTGGCGCGAGACGGGCCACGGCTTTCGGGGAAGAGGCGGTCTTTAGGTAATGGGTATAGCCGGCCTCGAAGGCTTTGGCGGCTTCCTCCCGGTTCTCGAAGGATTTATATTTGGCTCCCTCTTGTCCGTCTACCTGTGCCTTGCATTCCGCCCAGTTATCATAGATTCCCGGGTTCAACCCTTTCCATACGACATAAAACTTATTCTTGGCCATGACTCTTACTCAAGATTTCTTGTGAGAATTGCGTATAGGTACCGAACGGCGCTCTTTTATCCTTGAAGAAACGGATCAAGGCGTCCAGCCTTCTTTCCATGCCGCAACCGGAATGGTTGGTCATGATAAACGGCAACTTTAGCTCTTTCCGGTCGCTCAAGGAGGTAAACTCCCACGGATGGAAATAGGTCAGGAAATAACCGTCCTCTTTCCAAGTCCAAAGCGCTAACTTACGGTACAAGGTGGCCGGAAGGTTATGGTAAGCCAGCCAAAACAAGGGGAAACGGACGATCGGGGTCACCGAGGCGGGCAGTTGCAATACGCCATCTTTCATGAAATAGGTGCGGGGTTGCCCCAGATGGTTATAACGGCCGGGAATACAAGTCGGGTTCAAGGACGAGTTGTATAAGTAACCGGCCTTATGGATCTCTTCTTCTTCGACGGGCATCATGCGGGCCATACGGAAACCGTTCACCGGTTGTCCGGTCAGTTCCTCCAATGCCTCTTTGGACTTGCGTAGATCGGGGGTCTCGAACGACGAGTGATAAAAACCATGCGAAGCGATCTCATGTCCACCCTTTTGGATGTCCAAGATCAAATCCTTCGCATGAAGGGCGAAGTTCGCCGTGCAAAAGAAAGTCGCTTTTACCCGGTGACGGGCCAGACATGCCAATATCTTCCGGGTTCCTTCTACGGAAGTGCGCATTTGTTCCTCGAACGGCAATTCCACGCCGTGTTCCAATGGAGCGTCAAACTCCTCGATATCAAAACTAAGTAATATCATGAATGTTAATTAATCTCTATGAAATAAGATGGATAAGAAGTTCAACGCTTCCCGCCGTAGGACTTTGAATCCCATATCGGATACCGCCAGTCCTTCTTTGATGTTCGCGTTGATCGTCCGTAAGTTTATCTCTTTCCGGCGACTTGCCTTATAGATAAATTCCGTATCGAATAGGAAGCTATTGATACGGGTCGTCAGGAATATCGCCTGTCCCGCTTGGCTGAATCCCTTCATGCCCCCTTGCGTATCCTTGATCTTGATCCGCAAGACCCATGTATTGCATATGTGGGACAGTTTGGATAACATTTGCCGGAAAGGAGGTAGATTATCCTGATAACTTTTGCTGCGGGTAGCCACGACTACGTCCGCTCCTCCTAGCAACGCCTCGACCATCCTGCCGAATGAGTCGTTTGTATATGGAAAATCGTAGTCTGTATAAATAATGTAAGGAGAGGTACATCGCTTTACCGCCTCTCGCAAGGCATATCCTTTTCCCCGGTTAGGCTTATAGTCCACGACGCAGACATCCGGTATCAATTGCCGGAGGCGGTCGATCGTCTCCGGCTCGTATCCCCGTCTCGAACCATCACTGACAATAAAAAGGTGGAAACGTACCGGGCTGAATAATCGCTCCACTTTGCGGAAATGGGTGGCTACTTGTTCCTCCCAGCCCGAAGGCGGGTTGTAACAAGGTAATACCAAATCTATGTCTGCTCGTGCGTTCATTCCATTTATGCCTTTACCGGATTATAACTCCTCGTACACATCTCAAATGTCAGCTTTAGCCAGATCAGCATACAAGGCAACGCTTTTAACGCATACGGGTATACATAATGCACTCGTATGTATTTCGGGAAAAGATCGGACGGAGACATGCTGGTCAATATAAAGGCGAAGACCATCAAGACAATATCCAATGTCGAACGTTTCCACGGTACAGCCGTATACCAAATAGCGACTCCGATAAACGCTATGATATAGGTACTGGACTCGCTACCCGTGCTGAACAGTACGACAAACATCAACACCGAGGCCAATAACGTTTTCCTGAAAGCCTCATATTTATATTGACTGATGCGTAGATAAGGCAGGCCGAATAATAGTAATCCTCCTATTATCAGATACATGTCCGAGTAACTGACCGATCCCGATATCTTACGAACCATTCCCAAGAAGGAAATGTTCTGCATGAGCGCGAATAAGTTCTCCGAATTTTTTCCGGATAAGTCCTCGAACCAACCGGTATATTGGGACATTATATAATCCGGCCCGGACAATATCATCGGGGCTACGACCATGACGACCGCCCATCCTACGCAAGATAGGCTGAACTTCATCTTATGGCGAGAGAAAAAGAAGAACGCCAATCCCGTGATCCCATACAATTTAGTAAAGGTACCCAACATGATCACGAAAGCGGCCCATACGTCTTTCTCTTTCTCTATCAATACGTAAGCGAGGACAATGATAGCGGCGATACTGATATTAAATTGCGACATGAAAAGCGAGGTAAGCAACTCGTGGGCACAGAACCAATAGATAAAGATACGTTCCCGCTTGATCCCCGGTAGCATCTTGACCGCCCAGAATAAGAAAAGGCTTTGCGCCACCGACCAAGTAAGCAGTCCTAACCATAACGGTGTAATGGCGAACGGAGCCACTACCAAGCTAAATACCGGCCCGTAGTGAAAAATATCGTTGTATTCTTCCGGATAGGCGGCATAGAGCGGTAACTCATTCAACGTATGCCAAAAGGATTGCCTGAAGATGGAGAAGTTGTTATATTTCCCGGGGAAATACTTGGTAATCCATGCGATAACCCCCAGCAATGCCCATAGCCCCATTAAGGTACTATATTTGCTGAAAAATGGCTTATGGATAATTGTATTGAACTTATCTATAAATTTCATCATCGAATCTACATCTGTCTACGGGGCAAAATTACATAAAAACGGTGACTTTTATGCGAGTTAAATAAAAATACTATTTTTGCGTCCAAAACTGGTAAGAGATTATTTATGAATGAAATGTTGAGATACACGATCATTCGTGTCATTCTGTTTGTAATGGGAGGCTTTCTTGTTCTCGGATGTTCGGATGAAGATGATGTGGATAATAGTGGAGGAACGAGTAAATATGGTTTAATACGGATGGCGGAGGAGGATTATGATTCGTCGAATACTTCTTATATCCTTCAGGATGAGGAACCGGACGAGGTTCTTTTCGATTCGTCGCAGCGAAAATTCAAGGTGAATGAACCTTTGCAGGTGTCGGTTACCGAGCAGAATGAGCTGATGCTTCGTTTCTATTCACCCAGGGCTATACATAACGTGATCGTATGGGCGACGATTGAAGGCTATGAGGACGAGGTACGGTTTGCGGAGTTTACTACGGTTTTACCTTTTCAGGAGTTTAAAATGAAGTTGCCTTTTCTGGAACAGGCGAAGGTTTATTATACGCGTTCCGGCGAGGAGGTTACCATAGAAGCCTATCCGGATATGGCGGCCGAGAATATAAGTTTGCGGATTGAATGTGGAGATCCGGTATATCAAGGAATGATTAACGTGAAACCAAAGTGGAATATTTGGTTTGGTAAGTATTCCGGTTCAAACTGGGGTAACTTCAGGCCACATCTGGCTCGTGAGGCGGTTGCCCTTTCCTTGAATATGGCGGCGATGTTTTCTTCCTCGCTTTTTGACGAGGAACTGGAGAAGTGGCGTGGTAAGCTGATAAATAACGAGCAAATCGTGGATATAGATGTATTGAAGAAAAAGATCTTGAATCATGGCGGATTGTGTTATGGGCGTGTGGTGAATGTTGTCGGCCTGGGCGGGGGAAATACCTTTGGATTAGGTGAATATGTCTATCTTACCCATTATGCGGATGATGCCAACGGGACTGATGTGCCGTATCATGAGCTGGCGCACTGCTTGGGATATGGGCATAGTGGGAATATGACGTATTATCCGGCGGAAGGAGGCTTCCCTACGATTTGTATGAAGGTTTACTCACAGCTTTCCGTGAGTAAGAAATTGCCGATTTATTCCCGCCGTTTCTTGCATACTCGGAGGAATAAGAACTTGGTAGAGAACAAAAGCGTGTATACCTCCTCGAAATACATTATCGATGATCCGGAACTGGATGCCATAGATGGTGGGCTTGGGCTTGCTCCGATGGAGACGGATAGAGCCGGCGATGAGGGTCCTTCTCTCTCATTTATACTTTCTGCCTTGGATATTCCCGGTGCCACTGTGGAAACTTTTCATCCGAAAGCGGTCCATCTTTATGGGAATACGCTATATGTAGCAAATGACGCTCCGGGACATTATAGTTTGGAGGTCTTTGATGTATCTTCCGGTAATGTGCGTCATGTGAAAAGTATGGTTGAGTGGATGAACGGAGATAAGAAAGAGACCTTTGCGGGGGAGCCAAACGGCGTGACTCGCTCGTATGGGAAAATATATGTCACGAATACGGGAAGCCGTACGGATGTGTTCGATGCGGAAACGTATGAGTTCATTACTTGTATCGGTACGGGTACTTGGGGTGAGGGTGGTTATCAGACCGTTCATGCGTTTGATGTGACGGCTAGTCAAGGGGCTGTCTTTATCCGGGATAAACGGAAACTGGTAGTTGTCTTGGAGCAAGATGTACAGCCCGGTTCCGCTGCTCGGGTACCTATATATAGCCGTAGCGTAAATTTACAAGAGGCAATGGGTACTTATGCGGTAGCGGCACGAAATGATGGCTTTTTGTATGTGACGGCCCAGAATAAAAATATGATCTATTTATTCGATCCTGCGGACATTCGGGCAGGGGACACGGGCTTTGCGCCGTATCTGGTGACATTGGGATTTGAAAAGTCTCCCCAGGCGATAGCGTTTGTAGGGGATCGTTTGTTTGTTACGCTTCGTGTCGATGATAAACGGTCGGAGCTATGGGAGATCAGCCCTAAGAACGGAAAATTATTGCAGGACTTTACAGATTCGATGGTCTATCCCGAGAAAATAGCCGGTGCTCGTCATACTTTATTGGTAGTGGATCGTGCGACCCAGACCGTAAAAGCCATTGGCCTATGATTTTTTTATTGATTCTTAGGAATAAAGAAGATAGAGTTCCCGGAAAAAGTTTACATTTGCGAAAACTATTATAATAACGTATGAAACGTGTTTTTTTGGTCGGATATATGGGAGCGGGCAAGACAACGGTGGGAAAGGAGCTTGCCAAGCTCGCCGGTCTTTCGTTCATAGATCTTGATTACTATATCGAAGGGCGTTATCATAAGGCCGTTTCGCAGATATTCGCCGAGAGAGGGGAGGAGGCTTTCCGAGAGATAGAACGGAATATGCTTCACGAGGTCGCTGAGTTTGAGGACGTGCTGATCTCCACGGGAGGAGGCGCTCCTTGTTTTTTCGATAACATGGAGTTTATGAACGCTTCTGGCACGACGGTTTACTTGAAGGTGTCAGTCGAGGAGCTGGCGAAGCGTCTGGAGTTGTGCAAACATACCCGTCCGGTGTTGAAAGGACGTTCCGGGGAGGAACTGAGGGCGTTTATCGCCGAGAGTCTGGAGAAAAGGAATCCGTTTTATACGAAGGCGTTCATAACGTTTGATGCCGAGAAGATGTTAACAGAATCTGATGTACATGACATATCGAACGCGTTAATGAAAATCCTATAGCATATGGAAGCGAACGACGGCCGGCAGGCACAGGGGGCCTATATCCCGCAGGAAGTATTGAAAGAGATCAGCAAGGTGAATAACCGTTTGCTTATCGGTATTCCTCGTGAACGATGCGAGGCGGAAAAACGTTTGCCGTTAACTCCGGAGGCAGTGGATATGCTGACCGATTGCGGTCACCGGGTGCTGGTGGAAAGTGGCGCCGGATTAGGCATCAACTATTCCGATAATCATTTCTCGGAGGCGGGGGCGGAGATCGTCGATACGCCCGCGGAAGTTTTCCAAGCGGATCTGATCTTGAAGATATTGCCTCCGTTGCCGGTGGAAATCGCGCTTATGAGACCTCGCACGACCGTTTTCTCATTGGTGCAGTTTAATTTATTCGCTCAAGAGGCTTTCGAGTTGATGATGGCGAAACGGATTACCGCTATCTCTTATGAGTTGATGGCGGATGAATATAATCGTTTCCCGGTGCTGAATGTCACTTCCGAGATCGAGGGGGCGGCTTCCATAACGATCGCTTCCGAGCTGTTGAGCAATACCCAAGGAGGTAAAGGGATCTTATTAGGCGGTATCCCGGGCGTATCCCCTACGGAAGTGGTGATCATCGGGGCCGGAAACGCCGGGACCGTGGCCGCGCGTGCCGCGTTGGCCTTGGGAGCATCCGTGAAAGTATTCGATGATGATATCAATAAATTGCGTATAATACAACAGGTCTTGGGGCAAGGGCTTTTTACTTCCACGTTCCATCCGAATGTGCTGCATAACGCGTTTCGTAGCGCTGACGTGGTGATCGGGGCGATGCGTTATATTAATACGAGACATCGCTATATTATCGCTACGGACTTGGTGCGTACGATGAAAAAGGGAGCTTTGGTGATCGATCTGAGGGTAAGCCAAGGCGGTTGCTTTGAGACGACTTGCTGCTTGTCGAGGGAAGATCCCGCGGTGTTCGAGCAATATGGGGTATTACATTATTGTAAACTGAATATCAGCAACCGGGTGGCTCGTACTACCTCGATGGCTTATAGTAATATATTCGTGCCTTTATTATTGTCGTTGGGCGACGCCGGTTCCGTGCAAGGAATGATCAAATCGGATAAGGGCTTTAGGGCGGGAGTATATATGTATTATGGGAAGACAGTGAATAGTTATGTGTCTAACCATTTTAATCTATCATCTAATAATCTTGATCTATACCTCTCTGCTTTTTGATGCGGAAAAGTTTTGAACTCGCAAAGTTTATGCTTTACTTTGCGGACGATCTAAATACCAATAAGCGATAAAGCTAATAAAGTATATTATGGCAGAACAGACAAAAGTTAAGACGCTGGAGAAGGTTGTAATTCGTTTCTCGGGAGACTCGGGAGATGGTATGCAGTTAACCGGTACAATCTTTTCAAACCTGTCCGCGGTTTTCGGGAACGAGATTTCTACATTCCCAGACTATCCGGCAGAAGTACGTGCTCCACAAGGAACACTAAGTGGTGTATCTGGATTCCAAGTGCACTTGGGATCGCGCAAGATCTTCACACCCGGTGATAAGGCCGACGTATTGGTGGCCATGAATCCCGCCGCGCTGAAGGTGAACGTAAAACACCTAAAACCCAATGCGATTGTTTTAATCGACACGGACTCTTTCAAGAAAAGTGATTTGGATAAGGCCTTGTTTACGACCGATGATCCGTTTACTGAGCTGGGATTGACTGGCGTGCAGGTTGTTGCCGCTCCGATCTCTACGATGGTAAAAGACGGATTGGTTGAGTTTGGCTTGGACAATAAATCGGCTCTTCGCTGTAAGAATATGTTCGCCTTAGGACTTGTTTGCTGGTTGTTCGAGCGTCCGCTGGAGGAGGCTATGCACATGTTGCAGAATAAGTTCGCTAAGAAACCGGTTATCGCCCAAGCTAATATCAAGGCTTTGACGGACGGTTATAATTATGGTAATAACATCCATGCCTCGGTTTCTACGTATCGTATCGAGAGTAAGAAAGCCGAGCCCGGATTCTATACGGACGTGAATGGTAATAAGGCTACTTCCTATGGTTTGATAGCCGCTGCCGAGAAGGCTGGTTTGCAGTTGTTCTTGGGTAGTTACCCGATCACTCCGGCTACTGATATTTTACATGAATTATCTAAACGTAAGGATTTAGGCGTTATCACGGTTCAGGCCGAGGATGAGATCGCCGGTATCTGTACTTCTATCGGAGCTAGTTTCGCCGGTTGCTTGGCGGCTACGTCTACTTCCGGACCGGGTCTTGCCTTGAAGAGCGAGGCGATCGGTTTGGCTGTAATCGCTGAGTTGCCTTTGGTGATTATCGATGTTCAGCGTGGCGGTCCTTCTACAGGTATGCCGACGAAGAGCGAGCAAACGGACTTGATGCAAGCGCTGTATGGCCGTAACGGTGAGAGCCCTGTAGTGGTAGTCGCCGCTTCTACGCCGACCGACTGTTTCGATGCTGCTTTCTGGGCTAGTAAGTTGGCCGTGGAGCATATGACTCCGGTTATCTTGTTGACCGATGCCTTTATCGCTAATGGTTCTTCCGCTTGGAGAATTCCGGAAATGGATAAATATCCGGAGATTAAGCCGAATTACGTAGCTAATTATCAAGACGAGAAAGTTTGGAAGGCGTATCGTCGTAACAAGGAAAGCTTGGTTCGTTACTGGGCGATTCCGGGAACGGAAGGTTTCGCTCATCGTCTGGGCGGTCTGGAGAAAGACTACGAGACGAGCGCTATCTCTACCGATCCGGCTAACCACCAGAAGATGGTGACGACCCGTCAGGCTAAGATCGATAAGATCGCCGACTATATCCCCGAACTGGAAGTGATCGGAGATGAGGACGCTGATTTATTGATCGTTGGTTGGGGTGGAACCTACGGACACCTTTACGAGGCGATGGAGACGATGCAGGAGAATGGCAAGAAGGTGGCTTTCGCTCACTTCAAGTTTATCAACCCGCTGCCTAAGAATACGGCTGAGGTTCTTTCTAAGTATAAGAAAGTGGTGGTGGCTGAGCAAAATAACGGCCAGTTCGCTAACTATTTACGTGGAAAGGTACCCGGATTTAACCCGTATCGCTTCAATCGTGTAAAGGGACAACCTTTTGTCGTTGCGAGATTAGTTGAGGAATTCACTAAAATATTGGAGGCTTAAAAGATGACAACAGAAGAAACTAAATTTCAACCGAAAGATTATAAAAGCGACCAGTACGTACGTTGGTGCCCGGGTTGTGGCGACCATGCGGTACTGAATTGCCTGCATAAGGCTATGGCCGAGGTAGGAGTGGCTCCTCACAATATGGCAGTTATCTCAGGTATCGGCTGTTCTTCCCGCTTACCTTATTATATGAATACGTATGGCTTCCATACGATCCATGGTCGTGGAGCGGCTATCGCTACCGGCGTAAAGACGGCTCGCCCGGACTTGAGCGTGTGGTTGATTACGGGTGATGGCGACTGCTTGGCTATCGGCGGTAATCATTTTATCCACGCTGTCCGTCGTAATATCGACTTGAATATCGTTCTTTTCAACAATAAGATCTATGGTTTGACGAAGGGGCAATATTCCCCGACATCCGACCGTGGTTTTGTATCCAAGAGCTCTCCTTATGGGACGGTGGAAGATCCGTTTATCCCGGCCGAGTTGGCGTTGGGTGCCCGTGGTAATTTCTTCGCCCGTACGATTGACGTGGATTTGAAGAATACGACCGAGGTATTGACGGCTTCCGCCCGTCATAAAGGCGCTTCCGTTACGGAAGTGTTGGTAAACTGCGTGATCTTTAATGATGGTATCCATAAGGGGATCGTTGATAAGGCATACCGTGCGGATCGTACGATTTTCCTTCGCCATGGCGAGAAAATGGTTTATGGCGCTAACATGGATAAAGGTCTTGTGCTAGATGGCCTAAAACTGAAATCCGTAACGATCGGACAAGATGGTTATACGATGGATGACGTATTGGTACACGACGCCCATGAGAAGGATAACACCTTGCATATGATGCTTGCCATGATGAGCGGTGATATGCCAATTGCGTTAGGCGTAATACGAGATGTGGAGGGACCGACCTATGATGAGGCTGTTCACCAGCAAATCGAGGAGGTACAAGCGAAGAATCCTACACGTAAATTACACGACCTTTTGATGAAAGGTGAGATTTGGGAGGTAAAGTAATATATTTCTGATCGGATATAAGAGAAGGCGCAAGATATTTATCCTGCGCCTTTCTTATATTTATACGCTGGATTTGTTTGTGCGGAAAAAAGTATATATCTTTGTTTCAGTCACAATAAAAGCGAATACCTATGATGACGACTTCGGAAATAGTTGAGATGCTAGCTAAAAGTATATGATTTGTAAACTCCATATTACAAATAGACTAAGGGTTTTGTTAATTGCATGGAAAAGAGTAATTATTACTGAAAAATTTCCTTAATAAGCTGTGTACGATAAAAAAAAATATTACTTTTGTACCGCGGTTAACAAGGTGGAGTCGCAGCAAGCTCCAAAAGGTCGGAAAGCCTCACCGTATCGAACTAGAGTAGAGAGAAAAGTTATATAAAGTCAATCATTTAAATTAAATTCAAGATGGCTAATTTAGATTTAAGCAAGTACGGAATTGTTGATGTGAAAGAAATCGTTCACAATCCGTCTTATGATGTTCTGTTCGCAGAAGAAACTAAACCGAGTTTGGAAGGCTTCGAGAAAGGCCAAGTAACTGAGCTAGGTGCTGTAAACGTGATGACTGGTATTTATACAGGTCGTTCTCCTAAAGATAAATTTTTCGTAAAGAATGAAGCCAGCGAAGATTCTGTATGGTGGACTTCTGATGAATATAAGAATGATAACAAGCCTTGTTCTGAGGCTGCTTGGGCAGACTTGAAGGCTAAAGCCGTAAAAGAATTGTCTGGCAAACGTTTGTTCGTTGTCGATACATTCTGTGGCGCTAACGAGGCTACTCGTTTGAAAGTACGTTTCATCATGGAGGTTGCTTGGCAAGCTCACTTCGTAACTAATATGTTCATCCGTCCGACAGCTGAGGAATTGGCTAACTACGGCGAACCTGATTTCGTTTCTTTCAACGCAGCTAAGGCTAAAGTTGACAACTACAAAGAATTAGGCTTGAACTCTGAGACTGCTACTGTTTTCAACTTGAAGACTAAAGAGCAAGTTATCTTGAATACTTGGTACGGTGGTGAGATGAAGAAGGGTATCTTCTCTATCATGAACTACTTGAACCCGTTGCGTGGTATCGCTTCTATGCACTGCTCCGCTAACACGGATAAAGAGGGCAAGAGCTCAGCTATCTTCTTCGGTTTGTCTGGTACTGGTAAGACTACTTTGTCTACGGACCCGAAACGTTTGTTGATCGGTGACGATGAGCACGGATGGGATAACGAAGGTGTATTCAACTACGAGGGTGGTTGCTACGCTAAGGTTATCAACTTGGATAAAGAGAGCGAGCCGGATATCTACAACGCTATCAAACGTGACGCTCTTCTTGAGAACGTAACAGTTGCCGCTGATGGTAAGATCGATTTCGCTGATAAGTCAGTTACAGAGAACACTCGTGTTTCTTATCCGATCTATCACATCGAGAACATCGTTAAGCCGGTTTCTAAAGGCCCGCACGCAAAACAAGTTATCTTCTTGTCTGCTGACGCATTCGGTGTATTGCCTCCAGTATCTATCTTGACTCCGGAGCAAACTCAATACTACTTCTTGTCTGGATTTACCGCTAAATTAGCAGGTACAGAGCGTGGTATCACGGAACCGACTCCTACATTCTCCGCTTGTTTCGGTGCTGCTTTCTTGTCATTGCACCCGACAAAATACGGCGAAGAGTTGGTTAAGAAGATGGAAATGACTGGCGCTAAGGCTTACTTGGTGAACACAGGTTGGAACGGTAGCGGCAAACGTATCTCTATCAAAGATACAAGAGGTATCATCGACGCTATCCTTGATGGTTCTATCAACGAGGCTCCGACAAAGAAGATCCCGTATTTCGACTTCGAGGTTCCGACTGCATTACCGGGCGTAGATCCGAAGATCTTAGATCCTCGCGATACCTATGCTGATCCTGCTCAATGGGATGAGAAAGCGAAGGATTTGGCTGCTCGCTTCCAGAAGAACTTCGCTAAGTTCACAGGCAACGAAGCTGGTAAGGCATTGGTTGCTGCTGGTCCTCAGTTATAATTGCTTAAAAAACCTTGATTAAAAAAGGTCAAGGTTTAAAAATATCTTTATAAAAAAGCGTGGAATTACTAATTCTGCGCTTTTTTTATGATAACTGCGTTAATTTTATTATAAATGTGAAGTAGTTTTAAAAAATATTCCTACCTTTAGACCGGATTATCTGTTATAAGAAGAGCTTAAAAAGGAGTAATGATAAAAAAACTGACACTTATTATTGGCTTTATAATTTGTTTGTCATCTTGTGGCAAGGATTATGTCTATCGGATTGAAGGGGAACTTTCTAATCTGGAAGATCAAACCGTATATGCTGTATTTGAGAAGGATAATTATAAAGTAGTTGATACAGTGGCTTGTACGAAACCCGGGCAGTTCCAGATCGATCAAAATGAAGCGGGTTTCCATTGTGTGACTATCTTCTTCGCGGATAAAGAGCATTGGGTTACGGCTTATCTGGAACCGGGAGAAACCGTAAAAATCACGGGCGACGCTAACTCTCCATTGCTATTGCAGGTAAAGGGGGGACGGACAAATGATAAGTTGACCGCTTTTAAGAAGAAAATCGCTCCTTTATTGACGGAATTGACAAATTTATCAAATTCTTTAAATAGCAAGGATTTGAACGATACGATCGAGGAGACGGATATCGCCGCTCGTTTGGCGAATGTTAATATGCAATTGAGCGAGGAAGCGATCCGGTATGTGAAAGAGAACCCGAATGAAGAGGCATCCGTTGTCTTGATTCAATCTTTTTTCTCAGATCCCGATGATACTCGTAAAATTGATGAGTTGTTGGCGTTGTTGAATCCAAGGTTGAAAGACTTTTATCTGGTGAAGGAGCTGGAGCAATATAGCGCCCGTGCGAAACGTACGGCTTTGGGTGCGGAAGCCCCAGATTTCTCCGTAAGGAATATTTATGGGAATACGGTAAGTTTGGACTCTTTCCCGCAGAAATATTTATTGCTGACGTTTACCGCTCCTTGGTGTGATATGTGCCAGACAGAGGATCTATATCTGGATAAGGTAGCGATGAAATATCCGAAAGATCAGTTGGATATTCTTTTGGTTAGCTTGGACGATAATCCGGATAATGTCCGGGATGTACTGAAGAAGGATAGTATAGCGTGGAATCTGGTAACAGATTCGGCCGGACAAGCGGCTATGTTGATAGATCTGTATAACGTAAGCGTATTGCCACGCTGTTTCTTGATAGATGAGGATCATAAGATCTTGATGAAAACAGAGAATGGAATCGAGATCAAGCAAACACTGGAGAACTTGTTCGAAGACTGAGCGATTGAAAACAGGAGGTTCCGGTTTTAATTTGTAATTAGTAACTCAAAATTCTTAACTATGTTAGTAAAATCTTATGCCGCTGCCGTGCAGGGGATTTCCGCTACGGTCGTTACCGTAGAAGTGAACTGTTCCAAAGGTATCCAATTCTTTTTAGTCGGTCTTCCGGACGTGGCTGTTCGTGAGAGCCATGAACGCATTATCTCGGCTCTTCAAGTATGTGGTTATAAATTCCCCCGTAATCGTATCGTTATTAATATGGCCCCCGCAGATATCCGTAAGGAAGGGTCTTCTTATGATCTGCCTTTGGCGATCGGTATTCTGGCGGCGGCAGAGCAGATAGATTCATCCAACTTATCCAAATTCGTATTGATGGGCGAACTTTCTATGGATGGGAGCCTCCAACCGATAAAAGGGGCATTGCCTATCGCTATCAAGGCTAGGGAAGAAGGCTTTAAGGGCTTTATCTTACCCAAGCAAAACGCTTGTGAGGCTGCGGTGGTGAACGATCTGGAAGTGTATGGAGCTTCGAATATCAAAGAGGTGCTGGAGTTTATGGAGGGGAAACCTACATTGCGGCCTACGGTTATTGATACCCGTAAGGAGTTTTACGACCGCCAGCAATTGTTTGATTGCGATTTCTCCGATGTCCGGGGACAAGAGAACGTGAAGCGTGCGATGGAGGTGGCCGCAGCCGGCGGACATAATCTGATCATGGTAGGTCCTCCCGGAAGTGGCAAGTCGATGTTGGCGAAACGTCTCCCCACGATCTTGCCCCCTTTTACCTTGCATGAGTCCTTGGAAACAACTAAAATCCATTCCGTAGCCGGTAAGATAGGAGGTGGCGCCTCCTTGATGGTACAACGTCCTTTTCGCTCTCCCCATCATACGATCTCTAATGTCGCCATGGTAGGAGGTGGCACTTTCCCGCAGCCGGGAGAGATCAGCTTGGCTCATAATGGTGTCCTTTTTTTGGATGAGTTGCCGGAATTTAACAGGAGTGTCTTGGAAGTCATGCGGCAACCATTGGAAGATCGAGTGATCAATATCTCCCGTGCCCGTTTCACGGTGGAATATCCGGCCGGCTTTATGCTTGTGGCCTCCATGAATCCTTGTCCCTGCGGCTACTACAACCATCCGGACCGTCCTTGCCTCTGTTCTCCCGGAGCCGTCCAGAAATATATGAACCGCATTTCCGGCCCTTTATTGGACCGTATCGATATTCAGATAGAGATTGTCCCTGTCCCTTTCGAGAAGATATCCGAGCAACAGCCCTCAGAGCCTAGTATCGCTATCCGTGAGCGGGTCATAAAAGCCCGTGCGATCCAGGAAGGGCGTTTTGCCGCTTATGAGGGTGTTTATTGTAATGCCCAGATGAACTCCAAGCTACTCCATCAGTACGCCGTTCCCGACGCTTCCGGCCTCTCCATCCTCAAAACCGCCATGCAACGTCTCTGCCTCTCCGCCCGTGCCTATGACCGTATCCTGAAAGTCTCCCGCACGATAGCGGACTTGGATAATTCGGAACATATCGAAGTCCGGCATTTGGCGGAGGCGATACAGTATAGGAGTTTGGATAGGGAGAATTGGGGAATGTGAGTATCAACTTAACTATTCCGATATTCCTGCGGGCTCATACCCACGTGGCGCTTGAAGTATTTCCCGAAAAAAGACATATTCGTGAAATTAAGGGCATAGGCTATATCGTGTATGGAAAGGTTTGTTGATTTCAGCTGAGCCTTTGCGTCCATGATTACCATGGAGGTGATGATCTCCACGCAAGTTTTTCCGGTGGTTTGTTTGATAATGCTGCTTAGATGCGCTTGTGTGATGCCAAGCCGCTTGGCATACCATGCAACGGATCGTTGCATGGTGTAGTTTTGCATTACTAGTTGTGTGAAGTTCTTGCTGATTTGCTCTGCTTTAGAGAGATTTGCCTTATCTGTCATTTGATCTTTATACATGGAGCTAACCCCCATTAATATACCGCCAAACAGATGATTGATAACATTCCTGTTCAATTGGGAGCCACAAATATCGTACGTCTTGATCAGCAACTCGAAATAATCTTTCAACAGAGGTAGTGCTTTTTCTTTTGGTTGATAGATCGGATTTTCTTTCACGATATAGTGCATATCTATGCCCGATTTACTTGCGCTTGCCTTACTAAGGAAATCGGACGAGAATCCCATGAAATAGATTTGCAGATCTCCATCTACCTTATGAATCTGGAAAATGCTACCCGGTAAGATCGTGATAAAACTTCCTGGTTCTACCTTGAACTGCGTCAAGTTGATAGAAGCCTCCACCTCTCCTCCCAGACAGAGCACGAAGATCCCCGCTTTCAGCCGGCAGGGATAATTGGCGTAGAGGTTCAGCAATCCAATATCTCCGGCCGTGAGCTTCCCGATGACCCAATCTTGGGGCAGGTCTATTTTAGGGATGTCTTTTTCCATGTCTCTCTTATCATTCCTTAAGCATGAATACTTGACAAAAGTAGATATTTTCAAAGACTTGTCGTGTCTTTTCGCAGAATATTTCTTGTACTTGGTAGGATTGAGCTCCGCTTTTGCCGGAAAGCACATTTGTTATCGGAATTCTTTCTTTTGTGACGTTTTGATCAAAAGGATCCGTATATCGTGACAAGACTGTTCTCTAGGCTTCCAAAAATAGTGGGAGTACACAGGTAATAATCGGCCTTTTTTGTGAGAAAACCGTGTTTTGGATACCTTTTAGGCGGCGAAAGTACGCACGATAGGTGTCGTTGGGCAATGCCGATACTGCCGTTGGGCATCGTAAGTAGCCGAGAACTGGATCGTGAGTAGTTGCGAATGGGCATTCGTATACTGGTATAACCCGATTCTTGCCCCCGGATCTCCCTTTTTTACGCTTCGAATATGAATTAGCATGAATTGTTTTCGCTAGAATAAAAGGCCGTTTTGGGCTATAGAACTATTAAACAGTGGATTGCGGTTTTTTTCTTGAAAATTTGGGAGCGGCACGTACTTTTACCCGGAATAATCGATTCTTCGGGAGTTAAGATTACAAATTGTCATTTTGTAACGATCTTTCTTCCACGATCAAGGCGATGGCTTGTCGCTTTGTGCTATTTGAAAAAGAGAACAGAGGCTTACAAAAATCGGACATAGTTGTTTTCTTAAACACTTCTGTATGTGTGGGAGTGAGAAGTGAAATCTAAAAAAGAGAATAGGTAATCATATAAACAGACCTTGTACGTGTTGTTGGGATGTTGTTCTTTTGCAGTTGAATTTGGGTTTGAATATCCTTATTGTTGAGGAGTGAGTATATTAAAGATATTAATATGAGAAAAATGAGATTTATGAGTTGGGGGATGGCTTGTCTGCTGGGCGGATGCCTGTCGCTGGCCTCTTGCCAACAGGAGGAGTTGGGAGGAGTGCCTGTGGCGAAAGGGACGGGGACGATCACGCTCGACTTGGTGGCTGATGCCGGTTTTTCCTCCAATAGTAAGACAAAGGCAGTAGATGAGGCTGTGTATAAGAATCTGAATCAATATACGGTGCAGATCTTGGACATGGATGATAACGTGAAAAGGGAATTTACTTATTCGGCTAATCCGGAATCTGTCACATTGGATAATGGTTCGTATCTTGTGAAGGCTTTTTACAAAGGGGGAGGGATTACTGCGGATACCAAATCTTCCCGTGCCGGATTTTATGTGGAAGGTTCCAGCATTGTTAACGTGGAAGGCGGGGATACTTCGGTTAGTTTCACTTGCATGCCGGTTTGCGGAAAGGTGAAAACGGCGTTTGACGGGAAGATGGCCGACTATTTCGAGGATTATTATGTGGAATATAAGACGAGTTCGGCTACCGTCCGGTGGGAAAAGGTGGATATTGACCCTTGGTATTTATGGTTGCCGTCCGGTGGTGAGACCGTGACCGCTACAATCCACCTGACTGCTAAGAAGGAATATGAACCGGCCGGTGATGCGAAAGAGGGAACGGTCGTGAAAACCTATAAATTATCGCGTAATAAATCGTGGACGTTAAGCGTGGCCCCGAATTACTCTTCTTCTTTTGGGCAGCTGGGTATCAAGATCACGATTGATGAGACAACGGTGGATCATGAGATACCAATCGAGATTCCTACCGAATGGATTGATGCGACAAAAAATGAGGATAGTAAGTCATGAGAAAGCATAATGTCATAATTTTTGCGGCCCTTGTTCTGGTAGGGCTGGCCTCTTGCGAGATGCGGGAGGAGATCAAAGGAAATAAAAGTGTCAAGGATACGGGTGTATTGGAGCTGAGCGTGCAGGCCAAAGCACCGGTATCGATGCAGACGAAAGCCGGAGAGGAGACAGGTGCGGACGTAAGCACGAATGGGTTCCCTGTCCGGGTGTATGGCACGGATGAGGATAACAAGGAGGAGATTCGCAATTATGTCGTGGGGGAAGACTTGCCCGAGTCGATTACCTTGCCTGTGGGTAACTATAGCATAAGGGCGCATACTCCCGGTGAGTTGAAGAAGAAAATGAGCGTTCCTTATTACGGGACGGAGAAGGCTCTTAAGGTAGAGGCGAATAAAACGTTTCAAGAGACCGTGACCTGCAAGCGGGAGAACAGCCGGATGCAGGTGGTGTATAACGCTGATTTCCTTGCGAACTTCAAAACGTGGACAATCACGGTGGATGATGGATCGGAGACGGCGTTGCCGTTTACGGAGAAAGATGGGACGAATCCTGCTCCTGTTTATTGGTATTTCGAGGAGGGCGTGGAGACGGTGACCGTGAATTTCAACGCTACTTTAATGACTGGCGAAACAGTTAAGTCTCAATCGCGGACGTATTCGAGAAAAAATGCCGTGGAGGGTTACGATGACGGTTCGAATTTCTTTACCGGTGGGGATGCCTTGGTGTTTAATCTGGGCGTGGTTGAGAACGCATCCGGGAAAATTACCGGGTTTGATATGAAGGTGGAGATCACTTTCGAGGATGAAATGGAAGCGGTGGAGATTCCGGTTGGGGATAAGCCGACGGAACCGGAAAAGCCTACGGATCCGGTGAATCCGGAACCGGGGGATGGTGAGGAGCCATCGTTGACCTTGCCTGCGGATGTTACTTATTCTCTTTCCGAGGGGAATCAACCAGCTAGTGCGGATGCTCTGATTGCTGCTCCTGCCGGATTGGAAAGTATATTGGTTACTATTGATGGGGGAAATGCAGGATTTAATGGTATATTGGCAGATTTGAGCATGGACGGGCAGAGTTTTGTAGACGGCGGTGTTAATCTTGTTGGTAATAATGATTTTACAAATCTGTTGACAAGTATGGGATTACCTCCCGCTCCTGCTAAAGGAGCAAAGACATACACTTTCCCAATAGGTGTCTTCTTCCAGTTCTTGGATATGACAGGTGCTACTGATGAGGGTAAGGCTCACGAGTTTCATATTGTTATCACGGATGTGAACGGGAAATTTACTAAAGAACAGACGTTGAAGATTACGATAAATGAATAATTACGCAAGGGATATGAGTATGAGATATATGATGTTTTCGATATACTTGCTTCTGTTTTGTTTCTGGGCATTTAGTTCTTGTCAAAATGAAGAGTTAGCAAGCGAAAGTGACACTATGGGCTATTTGAGCCTAGAGATTGGAGCGAGTTCTTCTCCCCGGACGAAGTCAAACGGACCGGCTGCGGATTATGATCCCAAGAAATTGCATGTGCGGATTCTTAATGAGAAAGGCGATACCGTGGTTAGCACAACGGATTGGGAAGGCCAGACGTTTCGTTTGAAGGCAGGTACTTATACGGTGAAGGCTTCCTCTAACGGATTTGATGGATCAACTTCTTGTGCGAAGCCTTATTATTCCGGTTCTACGGAGGTATTTGTTGCTGCGGGCAAGGAATGTACGGCAGAATTGACTTGTACTTTGGCGAATGTCATGGTAACCGTCTCTTTTGATAAGAGTTTCTCTAGTGCTTTCCAATCAGCTGCGGTTACGATAAAGTCTACTAAAGCGGGAGTTGATATTCGTTCTTATCAAATGGGTACGGACGATGGGGATTATTTTTTTCCTGTAGATAGCTTGATTACAGAACTTTCTGTTGTGAATAAGCATAATGTTACGTTTTGGCAGAAAGATACGATTGCTGGGGTCAAGGCGCGTGATCATTACAAGCTGACTTATCGTGTGAAGGAACAAGGCGAGGCTTCTATCGTCGTAAAAGCGGATGATACGGAGCGGGTATATACGTTTACTTTTAATGTCTATCCAGAGCCTTCGGCCGTTGTGGAAGTGAAGACGGCGAATGCGTGGAGTACGTTCGCCCGTTTGGAGGGTAATGCCCAGGATATGAAAGGGAATTTGGTTGATCCCTCTTATCTGACGTTCGAATATCGTCAGCAGGGCACGGAAGCTTGGACGAAGGTGATAACCGATATTACATCCGATTTGGAGGGTAATAGCATGACAATCTTAAAAGGACTGATTCCTGATACAAAATATGAGTATCATTTGGTTTATAAGAATGGTAATGAGGAGGTAACTAGTTCCGAGTCTTCTTTCACGACAGAGTCGCAAATGGTTTTGCCGAATGGGAAACTGGATGATTGGTATCAAGATGGTAAGACTTGGGATGCTATCTCTGAGGCTGATTTTAAGGCTCAAAGATTCTTTTGGGACTCTAGTAATCCTGGAACAACTACGGGAGCAGGTGCTCTAGTTAATGTGAATCCGACATTAGGAAGCAATACAAATGTGCATACAGCTGGGGGAAAATCGGCTGAGCTGAAGTCTCAGTATGCGTCCGCTTTTGGTATTGGTAAATTTGCGGCTGCCAGCCTTTATGCTGGTGCTTTCAATGGTTTGGTAGGTACGAATGGTGCCAAGATTGATTTTGGTCAACCCTTCACTGCTCGTCCGACTCAATTAACTGGTTGGTTCCAATATTCTACTGGTGCAATTGATTATGCGCAAAGTGGTTTGCCGGTAGGCGAAGGCGATACAGACCTCTGGTCTGCCTATATCGTCCTTACGAATGGCAAGTATCAGTTGAATAATACGGATATGGCAGGGACTTCCAAGGACTTCATGTCCATCTTGGAGAACGGGAAACCTGATGCCAGTGGCTTTGACGTGATCGCCTACGGGGTCTTGTCCGATGAGGAATGTGTTGCTTCTCCAGAGTGGAAGCAGTTCACGATTGACTTGACCTATCGTAACTTGGTGGAGAAACCGACCCATGTCATCATCGTCTTCTCTTCGAGCAAGTATGGTGATTATTTTACGGGAAGTACTAGTAGCACACTATATCTAGATGATCTCGAACTCATCTACGGCGATTCTCCTAAGCTGCTCGGTTCGGAATAGAAAGTTCTCAGCTCTCTCCGTACAAGTTCTAGCCTGAGTTTAGGTTTTTCCCTGTTAGACCATGAGCAGAAAAATAGTACATTTGCGGTGTCGGACAGCAAATAAGCTGTCCGACTTTCCCGGAGAGATCCGTCCGGAAATATTAGAGTTAAAATAGAAAGTAAATGATGCATAAGTTTTTGATAGTTCCCCTGTGGGGAGTGGTTCTTTGGTTGTTGAGTAATACCGGTGTGGCGCAGGCTCAACGGATTCAACGTATCGAACGCGAGATACAGAAGACGGTCTTTATCCCTAAAGGCACTTGGATGGCTGGTGGTACGATATCTTACTCGGAACATAATGAGAGTAATTTGAACTTCTTGGTACTTAAAGATATAGAGGGGAAAGGTTACGATTTTAGCATAAGCCCCTATTTCGGGTATTTCTTTCGCGATAATATCTCTATGGGCGCACGCTTCGCCTATAAACGGAATTACTTGGATCTGGGTAATTTCGACTTGAACTTGGGTGAGGATTTCAATATTAGCTTGAAGAATTTGTATTATCTGGAACATAAATATGAGGCCTCTTGCTTTATCCGGACGTATATGCCGATCGGCAAAAGCAAGATATTCGGTCTTTTCAACGAGGCTCGCTTGACGTATGGGTATGGCACGGGAAAGAACTCTACCGGTTCCGGTGCGGAGTATGACGGCTCGTATCAGACAGTACAGAATATGCAGATCGGTTTCGCCCCGGGTATGACGGCGTTTATCACGGATTGGTCGGCGGTAGAGGTGTCGGTTGGTGTGATGGGCTTCGACTTCAAGTGGATCGATCAAGAAACAAACAAAGTAGAGGAGGGACGGCAGCGGGTCTCTTCCGGAAATTTCAAGATCAATCTCTTCTCGATCAATATTGGTATGACGTTTTATCTGTAAGGAATGAAGATGAGGAATCGAAATATAATCTGTTGTATAATATGTCTGTTATCATTGACCGCTTGCGTGATTGAAGATGATATCCCTTATCCGTTGTTGGAGGGAGCCATCCTTTCGATGACGGTGGAAGGGCAGCGTGCCGGTGAGGAAGGACAGAGCGTGGAGGCTACGATCGATGCGAAGGCCCGCACGGTGACCCTATTCGTGAACGACTCGGTGGATCTCTCCCGTTTGAAGATAAAATCCTTGAAAGTGACAGAGGGAGCTACCTTGATGGCCGATTCGGCTGCGTGTGCGGATATACGCCGTTTCCCGACAACGGGTTTCGCCTCTTTGGACAGTGTCTCTTCCGAAGCGAATACGCGGGTGGATTTTACCAAGCCGGTTTCTTTTACGGTGAAAACGTATCAGGAATATGTCTGGAAGGTGTCGGTGACGCAATTGATCAAACGAGAAGTGGACGTGACGGGGCAAGTGGCGGATGCCGTGATCGATCCGGTGAACCGTAACGTGATTATCTATGTCTCTCCGGATCAATCATTGAGCGACCTGCAAGTGAACAGCATGACGCTTGGAGGGGAGTTCGGGCGTGTGGAACCAGATCCTACCGATCCCGCTGAGAAAGATTATTCGAAAGGTCCCCGGCAGTTCTATGTGGGGTATAACTGGGAGGAGACGATGTCGAAATGGAATGTCTTCGTGTATCATAAGGAGAGTAACGCAAGTGGTGCGGAGGCTTTCGCGATGGTAACCCGTGCTACGCTTTCCGGGAAGATCCAGAGCGGGAAGACACCGGTCGTGGAGTATAAGCGACAGGCTGACGCAGCTTGGAGCACGTTGGCAGCTTCGGCGGTGAAGGTGTCCGGTACCTCTTTTACGGCCTCGCTGACAGGGCTTAAGGCAGCCACTGCCTACCAATACCGGGTATCGGTAGATGGAACAGCGGGAGAGGAGCAATCTTTTACCACGGCGGAGGCAATACCCTTGACGAACGGAGGCTTCGATGACTGGAGTTCCGTGCCTGCGGGCAAGAATACGCTTTGGCAGCCTTGGGCGGAGGGAGGAACCTCCTTCTGGGATACGGGAAACAAAGGGGCTACCACCGTGGGTAACAGCAACTCCACGCCTACTACCGAGACGAGCACGGGAAGTGGGCAAGCTGCCTCGCTGGAGTCGAAATATATCGTCTTGAAGTTTGCTGCCGGCAACATCTTTACGGGTACTTACGTGCGGACGGACGGGACGAACGGTGTGTTGCAATTCGGCCGTCCCTTCACGAGCTTCCCCTCGAAATTGCGGATCCATTATAAATACAATTGCGTTCCGATCAACAAGTCGGGCGACGATGATTTCAAATATTTGGTAGGTCGCCCGGACTCGTGCCAGGTTTATATCGCCTTGACTGACTGGGACGCCCCGCTGGAGATCCGTACCCGGCCTTCCGAACGTCAGCTCTTTGACCCTTCGGATCCGAAGGTGATCGCTTACGGCGAGCTGACGAAGGGCGAGTCTGTCTCCTCGTGGACGCAAGCGGATATCGTGCTGGATTACCGCTACACGAACCGTACGCCTAAATACATCGTGGTAGTCGCTTCTGCTAGCAAGTATGGCGATTACTTCACGGGCGGCGAGGGTAGCAAACTTTGGCTGGATGAATGTGAATTGATTTACGACTAACAATAAGGAAAACAAACGATAGGATGAAAGCAATGAGACATATTCACTTGTACATATATTTACCCTTCTTTGCCCTGCTCGCAACACTCTCCGCTTGTGTGGGCGAGGAGCTTTCTGCTCCGAAAGGGGAGGGAAGGTTGCGCTTGGAGATCGCTTCCGTAACGGCTGAGGTCTCTTCCGCCACGCAGACAAAAGCGGACGAAACCGCTACCGCAAAGACTGAACTGGAAAATCTGCCGGATGCGAAGGATTTTTCCGTGAAGGTGATCGGTGCGACGGGGGAAGTGCTATTCGATAAACCTGTAACGGAGATACCTCAAGCGGGGATTCCTTTAGAAACGGGCAAGTACACAGTAGAGGTACACTATGGCAATAATCAGGAGCTGATAACGACTATCTTGCCGAGGTACTTCGCCGGATCTACCACGGTATCGATCATTCCCGGCGAGACCGCTACGGCTTCCATTTCGGCGAAATGGGGCTATTCCGCTGTTTATCCTGTGATAGCGGAGGATTTGGCGGCTCATTATAAATCTTATCATTTGGATGTCAAGGTCGGGCAGACGCAAAAGCAGATTTTGCTCAATGCCGACAATACATTCCCTACGGTTTATCTCTTGGCGGGCACGAACGCATCGGTTCACTTGGCGGGTACGAACTATACGAATCAAGAAGTCTCCAATCCTCTATTCTCGCAAACGACCTTGCCCGCCGCCATGGAGTATACCTTGAATGTAACGCCGGATATCCCGGTGTTCTCGTTTGGGTTACGAGCGACGGCTACGCATACGAAAGATGCGAGCGGTTATTTGGACGGTACCAAGGTGACGTTGTCATTGGGAGATCTCTCCGGCGTACCTACGAAATTGATCTCTACTTGGACTGCGGAGCTGGTGAACGCTTCGAACGAAGTTGTCCGCGCCTATACCTCCACAAACTTCACTGTTCCCGACGTGATGGTAGACGCTAACGCTTGGCCTTATCTTCCGCAAGGAAACTATACGCTGAAATATAAGTACATGCTAAATGGCGAGGAAGTAAGTGAGGAACAGACGGAGACCGCTACGGTGGTTGTGCCGGCTCCGGAGTTTGAGGTTGCTTTCGCACCCTATACTTCTTACACGAAATATACGGAGGGAAAGATTGCCGAGGCTAATAGCTGCGAGAATAATAAGATCTATAATGTCAAGGCTTCTGTGAATATCTCGAATGATCTATTGACGAATGCGAAATATAATGGCTCGTTCACTTATTCCTATGAGGGAACGGCTGAGAATATCGCATCCAATTCTTTTGATAAGGGTGACCTGTCTGTATCGGAATGGAAACAATATGCTGTATCTGCTTCCGCTACCTTTGATGGCGTGACGAAAGAGATTGCGTTGGGGGTGCATATCACGGGGTTGCCGTATGTCCCAGATACAATGATAGGGGCTGATTGGACTTTAGCTTCTGGGAATTGTAAATATGAGAATGGTATGATACAATTGGGAGGCATAAATGGAATTGGAAAATGTACTGCTACGTCGAAGAATTTCCATATTCCAAATAATGTAAATGTAACCTTGGATACGAATGTCACAGTAAGGGATGGCTATGTATTCTTCGGGTGGCGAGAGACAACATTTACGGCAAGTATAAACGGGTCAACTGTTATTTCTCAACCTGGAAATCGTGAGGATAATGATAATGCAGGAAAAAATTATTCATTATCGGGAAATGGCACTTTTTCTACGGACGGTCGTGTGGTAACGTTGAACAGTTCGTATTCAGCAGCAGGTCCTTGGGCTAAAGTTTATACTTTACAGATATTATATAAATAAACTTATGAAAAAAAATGAATATGCAACAAACATTCTTATTGGGCATAACCACCCTCTTATTACTCTTCCTCCCCTCCTGTAGCAACATCCTAGAGGACTCCGGAAGCCCCTCGTCTATCGCCGAGACCGGCAAGCTCAGCCTTGCCCTTGAGGCGGATGCCTCCGTTAGTGTAACAACGAAAGCCACATCGACTACGTCTGTTACGATCAGTGACGAAGTTAAAAAAAATTTGGTGATCACCGGGACAAAAGGTGGTAGCTCTATTACTTTAGGCAAATCCTCCGATTTCGCCAATGAGGTCACAAAGGCCGTTCCCGCCGGTACCTATACAGAACTATCAGCCACTTACGATAAAATGACTGGCGATTTGCAGTTCGACAGCCCCACGCTTGCGGGGAAGACAACGGAAAGTGTAACCGTTACCCCTAACGCTGCGGCTGCCTCCGCTTCTATTACAGCCACGCTCACCAACTCGATCATCACGATCAATACGGAAGAGTTCGCTAAGTTGCAGAAGATGGCTACGATCACCAAGCTTTATGTGTACACTGGTACCGCCGATGACCCTACGGAAGAGAACCCGGAATATACCCTGCTATCCACCGCAAATACCCTAGAAACCGGCAAGACCTTGTTCGTGAAACCTGGCCTCTCAAATGTATTTATCCGTATAGAAGGCAAGCTGATCGCAGACGAGACCAAGATATTCTCCACCTCGTCACAGATACGGGAATCGGAAGAGACTTCCATCACCGCCGCCACCAAGAACTACAGCGTGCAATACAGTCTTGCGAACACGCAAGGCACATTAACGTTGACCATTAATGTAAACGGAACGGTAGAGATTGTCGAGATACCGGTCGAGGTCAATCCTTACGAGTGATTGTCTCCATTTATCCAGATTCTCCGTCCGATTTCCAAGTGTAATGATATTACGTATCTTACTTTTTGTAGTAACTTTGCAAAAAATATAACATAAAGAACAAGGTATGAGACATTCGCTAATTATTCTATTCAGTTTTTCGCTTCTCTCAATCTTTATGGCCCATGGGCAATCGGAGAATGAGAAATCCAAGGGCGATTCATTCTTGTTTTCCTTTATACCCGGAGAGGCTGATCTACAAGCTACCTACGGGAATAATTCAATAGAGATGGAGCGACTCAATCGGAAAATCTGGCCGGTGATGAATCCTTTGATGGATGGGGAGTTTCATGTGCTGATCGTCTCGCATATCTATACTGAGACAGGAGCGGTATCCAAAAACGCTGTCAACACTGCCATGTGGCGGGGGAATACCGTGAGGAAATATCTGAAAAACAAATACGAGCTTGATAATAAACAAATCTCCTTCTATGTAGACCGTAGCGGGGAATGGGGGAATAGCGTGCATGTGTATCTGCTTTATTTCGCTATGCCGGAGTTTGCCAATAAGCAGATCTTTTATTCCACGGATCAGTCTATACCTGCTATCTCGGCAAGCCTAAAACGATATACGGAGGTCCCTTATATTTACGTGCTCAATGATCCGGATCTTTGCGTGGATGATGAGGTGTTCGCTTATGTCGTGATCAGCAATAAGGCCGATCTTCCTTATGAGGAAGGGGCGATGGTTCCGGTGGCTCCTCCTGCGCAGGAGAAGGTGAGGCAAACGCCGGTAGTCTCTCAACCGGCTCGGACGGAACCTGAGATTACTGGGCAGGCAACGGTAGCTGTAACCCCTGAGCTTCAAGCTCCGGAACGGCAGTCTACCGCATATCAGCCCCGGCAGGCGGAGACTCGTGCCGTGACGATGGAGAAAGTCTATCCTACTTTCCAAATGACAAATTTGACTGTTAGGACGAATGTACTGCCTTGGATGACGGTTCCCCCGGGTTTAAGTGTCGGTAAGGAGGGAGCGGAATTGAAGACAGGGTCTATCATGCCAAACTTGGAATTGGAGTATATGTTTGGAGGTTGGGGTTCTGTCGTATTGGGAGGTATGTATTCTCGGTTTGGTTATAAAGGGAATCCTAATAATTTGTGGGGAGTGTCGGTGCTATCTTTGGAGCCTCGACTATGGTTTAACGATGATAGTACTTATCGGGGATTCAACGTGGGCTTGCAGATGAAATACGGAAACTTCAACGTGCGCGATAATGAGCCGTTAGGACATGGAGAGACTGGACAGTTCTTCGGTATCGGGGCGATGCTGAATTATTTGCAACCTATCTCCGGGAATTTCGCTTTTGAGGCTGGGTTTGGCTTTGGCTCACGAATTATCTTTGATGCTTCCACTTACGAGCGGGATTATGATGCACAGGTGAGCGAGACTACGGAGAATTTCTCGGCGACCCATTTCATGCTTAATTTCCGGTTGGCGTTGGTGTATAGGTTTGGATTTAAATAAACGAGATTAGAGTCCCTTTCTCGGAAGTAGTAATGGACGCTGTGTAAATCTTATCTTCGATCTTTATTATAATAATCTTCTTTTTGTCGAAGAAATTACCTTTTTCGATGATGTCAAGAGCTTCCGCCTTATGTCCCCTAGCGGTAAGCTCTTTTTTTATACCTTGTTTTTATGTCTTCTTCCCATATATATTATTATTAGAGGTAAAGTTCCTAGCCTCATTAAGAGGAAACTCACTCACAAAGGAAATTATTCTTTTCCGTCTAACCAAATTATTCCGTACCTTTGCCCCTCAAAAAGAGAACACAAGGTATGGAAAAACATTTTAAGAGAACGCTGATTACTACGGCGTTGCCGTATGCGAACGGACCGGTGCATATCGGCCATTTGGCCGGGGTATATGTGCCTGCTGATATTTATGCCCGTTACCTTCGTTTGAAGGGGGAGGAAGTGTTGATGATTGGTGGTTCGGACGAACATGGGGTACCCATCACGTTGAGAGCGAAGAAGGAGGGGATCACGCCGCAGGATGTGGTGGATCGTTACCACGGTATTATCAAGAAATCGTTCGAGGAGTTCGGTATCACGTTTGATATCTATTCTCGTACTACTTCCGCTACGCATCATCAGATGGCCTCGGATTTTTTCCGTACATTGTATGATAAAGGCGAATTCATCGAGAAAACAAGCGAGCAATACTACGATGAGGAGGCGAAGCAATTCTTGGCCGACCGTTATATCACGGGTACTTGTCCGCATTGTGGAAACGAGAAGGCGTATGGCGATCAGTGCGAGGCTTGCGGTACCTCCCTTAGCCCGACGGATTTGATCGATCCGAAATCCGCTATCAGTGGCAGCAAGCCGGTGATGCGTGAGACGAAGCATTGGTATCTGCCTTTGGATAAGTGGGAGCCATTCTTGCGTAAATGGATCTTGGAGGATCATAAGGAATGGAAGCCGAACGTCTACGGGCAGTGTAAGAGTTGGCTGGATATGGGTCTGCAACCCCGTGCGGTGAGTCGCGATTTGGATTGGGGTATCCCTGTTCCCGTAGAAGGGGCGGAAGGAAAGGTGCTGTATGTATGGTTCGACGCTCCGATCGGTTATATCTCTAATACGAAGGAGTTGCTGCCGGATAGCTGGGAGACTTGGTGGAAGGATCCGGAGACTAAAATGGTCCATTTCATCGGTAAAGATAATATCGTGTTCCATTGTATCGTGTTCCCTTCCATGCTGAAAGCGGAAGGTTCTTATAACTTGCCGGAGAATGTCCCCGCCAACGAGTTCTTGAACTTGGAGGGCGACAAGATCTCTACTTCCCGCAACTGGGCGGTTTGGTTGAACGAGTATCTGGTGGATATGCCGGGCAAGCAAGACGTGTTGCGCTATGTCTTGACGGCCAATGCGCCAGAGACAAAGGATAATGATTTCACATGGAAAGATTTTCAGGCTCGTAATAATAACGAGTTGGTCGCTATCTTAGGGAACTTCGTGAATCGTGCTTTAGTCCTTACGGATAAGTATTTCGAGGGTAAGGTGCCGGCGGCTGGCGAGTTGACGGATTATGATCGTCAGACCTTGAAGGATTTCGCGGATGTGAAAGAGAACGTGGAACGCCTGTTGGATACCTACCACTTCCGTGACGCTCAGAAAGAGGCGATGAACCTAGCCCGTATCGGAAATAAGTATCTCGCTGATATGGAGCCTTGGAAGTTGGCGAAGACGGATATGCCTCGTGTCGCTACGATCATGAACATCGCTTTGCAGATTACGGCTAATCTGGCGATCGCTTTTGAGCCGTTCTTGCCGTTTAGCATGGAGAAACTGAACAAGATGCTGAATGTAGAGCCGTTGGGATGGAATCGCCTAGGTGCTACGGATCTATTGGAGGCCGGTCATCAATTGGGCAAGGCAGAGTTGTTGTTCGAGAAGATAGAGGATAGCGTGATCGAGGCCCAAGTGCAGAAATTATTGGATACGAAGAAAGCGAATGAGGAAGCGAATTATAAGGCGAAACCGATCCGTGAGAATATTGAGTTCGATGATTTCATGAAACTGGATATCCGTGTGGGTACGGTTCTGGAATGCGTGAAGGTTCCGAAAGCGGATAAGCTGCTTCAGTTCCGTATAGACGATGGCCTGGAGAAACGCACGATCGTATCGGGCATCGCCCAGCATTATAAACCCGAGGAATTGGTAGGCAAGCAAGTTTGCTTCATCGCTAACTTAGCTCCCCGTAAGCTGAAAGGTATTGTTTCCGAGGGCATGATTCTCTCCGCCGAGAATTTCGATGGAAAGCTGGCCGTTATCACCCCGGAGAAAGAGGTGAAACCGGGTAGCGAGGTGAAATAATAAGGTAGACGCAATAATGAGGGGGCTATTCCGTTTTAACGATGGGATAGCCCTATTTTTGAGTGGATAAGATGCTTGAGAAACAGATACAGATGGTAGATCTGCGGAAGCAGTATGAACGTTTGCGTAGTGAGATCGATCCCGCCATGCAAACGGTGATAAATGCTTGCGCCTTTATCAATGGCCCTCAGGTGAAGGGATTTTGTAACCATTTATCAGATTATTTAGGTATTCCTTATGCGATCCCGTGCGGCAACGGTACGGATGCTTTGCAAATCTCCTTGATGGCATTCGACTTACATCCGGGCGATGAGGTGATCGTTCCTGCTTTTACGTATATCGCTGCGGCTGAGGTCGCTTTGGCGCTGGGCCTAGTGCCGGTATTAGTGGATGTAGATCCCGGTACATTCAATATAGACCCGGAAAAGATAGAAGATGCCTTGTCTGAAAAGACGAGAGCTATTATCGCAGTTCATCTTTTTGGCCAGTGTTGTGATATGGAACCGATCTTGCGTATCGCCAGCCGTCATAATCTATATGTGATCGAGGATAATGCCCAGTCCATCGGTGCTAATTATACTTTCTCGGATGGAACGGTGAAGAAAGCCGGTACGATCGCCTCTATAGGAACGACCTCCTTCTTCCCTTCGAAACCGTTGGCTTGTTATGGTGATGGTGGGGCGATGTTTACTTCCGACGCACGATTGGCCGAACGACTGCGAATGATCGCCAATCATGGGCAAAAGGTAAAATATCATCATGCTTTGGTGGGCTGCAACTCCCGTTTGGATACCTTGCAGGCCGCTGTCTTAGATGTTAAGCTTCGGTATTTGGATGAATTTGCCGCCGCTCGTTGTAAAGTGGCTGCTAGATACGATGCTGCCTTTTCCAGATTGGATGCTGTACGCAAACCACTAAAATCAGCCTTTTCATCGCATGTTTATCATCAATATACGGTACAGCTAGCTGTAGAAAAGAGGGATCAAGTACAAGCTGCGTTAAAAGAACGAGGCATTCCTTCTATGATTTATTATCCATTGCCTTTGCAGGAGCAAGAGGTGATGAGGGGTCGATGCCGGATTTCCGGGGATTTGAATGTCGCTTCTCGCTTGAGCCGATCCGTATTATCCTTGCCGATTCATACGGAGATGACAGAAGAGGAGCAGGCTTATATTATAGAATCTATAAAGAGTGTTTTATGAATAAGAAGATACGTTTCGCCGTGATCGGCTGTGGTCATATAGGTAAGCGTCATGCCGAGATGATTACCCGGGATGAAGGAGCGGAGTTGGTCGCTTTATGTGATATCCGTCCGAAAGAGGAGCTGGGGATCGAGGCTTATGCGGTCCCTTTCGCCCGGAATATAGATGAACTATTCCGTTTGGGATTGGATATAGATGTGGTGAATATTTGTACGCCCAACGGCTTACATGCCGAGATGGCGATCCAAGCGATAGAGAGCGGACATCATGTGGTCATAGAAAAGCCTATGGCCTTGACCTTGGCGGATGCCGAGAAAGTGGTTTATACCTCGTTGAGATTCCGTAAGCAGGTATTTTGCGTGATGCAAAACCGATATTCCCCGCCTTCGGTCTGGATCAAGGAGATGGTTGAGTCCGGAAAATTAGGCCAGATTTATATGGTGCAGCTGAATTGCTACTGGAACCGTGACGAACGCTACTATAAACCCGGAGGATGGCATGGCGACGCTGCCTTGGATGGTGGTACCTTATTCACCCAATTCTCCCATTTCATCGACATTATGTACTGGTTATTCGGGGATATCTGTAATATCCAGACCCGTTTCGCCGACTTCAACCACGAGAAACTGACCGCCTTTGAGGATTCCGGTTTCGTGAATTTTAATTTCGTGAACGGTGGAATGGGTAGTTTGAGCTACTCTACGGCGGTATGGGACAAGAATCTGGAAAGCAGCATGCTGATCGTGGCTGAGAATGGCAGCGTGAAAATCGGCGGTCAATATATGAATGAGGTAGAATATTGCCATATCAAGGGGTATGAAATACCGGAATTGGCCCCTACCAACCCCGGCAATGATTATGGCCCTTACAAAGGCTCCGCCCAAAACCACAACTTCGTGATCCGTAACGTGGTCAATGTCCTTTCCGGCGTCCCCGGCGAGATCATAACGACCAACGTCTTGGAAGGTATGAAGGTGGTGGATATTATACGGAGGATTTATGCGGGGAAAAGTGTGAAATAGTAGTGAGTAGATATGTGAAATCATTACAATAAGGTGATGATTTTGTGTGTCGCTATAATTATTTGATAATCAGAGCTCCAAAAAGACGTGCATGTTTCTCGGAAAACATGTACGTCTTTTTTTGAAAAGTTGCTCATGTTTTTAAGAAAACACGTACGTGTTTTTCTATGGAAGATAAAGAGGGTTCGAGGGATAAAAAGAATTTTTACAATAACTCTTTGTTTCCACATCATCTGCGGAAGATCGTAAATATACATAAAGCAAAGAAAAGCTTTCATTTTTTTAGTGTTAGCCAAAGGTAAATGCTTATCTTTGCCGCACTTTACCATACGTATCAAATGGCGGAACAATCATTAAAAGATAAGACAGCGAAAGGGCTCTTCTGGGGAGGGGTAAGTAATGGTGTGCAACAGTTGTTGGGGATGTTGTTTGGTATTTATCTGGCACGTACACTTAATGCCGAGGATTATGGATTGGTTGGGATGTTGGCGATATTTAGTGGTATTGCAGGTACGATTATAAATAGTGGCTTCTCGGTAGCCTTGACTAACAAATTGGATGCTACTCATAAGGATTATAATGCAGTGTTTTGGTTTTCTTTTGTTGTAAGCATCTGTTTGTATATTGTTCTTTTTTTTTCAGCTCCGCTGATTGCGTCATTTTATGATCGTCAAGAACTGGTTAATTTATCTCGGGTAATATTTGCGAGTTTTTTGTTTTCTGGAATGGCGATTGTTCCTCATGTTATCTTATTTAAGCAATTACAAGTCAAGATACAGGCGAAGATTGATGTTTTTGCGTTGTTCTTGTCGGGTATATGTGGGGTTCTTTTGGCATTCAATGGTTTTGCTTATTGGGCATTGGCAATTCAAAGTACGGTGTATGTGGCAAGTGTATCTTTGTTGAAATGGATGGTTGTATCTTGGCGCCCTAGTCTTGATTTTTCGATCGAACCTCTGAAAGAGATGTTTCCGTTTAGTGTAAAGTTGTTCCTTACGAATATTTTCCAACAGGTCAATAATAATGTGTTTTCTGTTTTGTTAGGTAAATTATATAACGCTAATGTGTTAGGCTATTATTCGCAAGGAAATAAGTGGATGACTATGGGAGGTTCGATGTTGAGCAATATGATCAATTCGGTGGCGCAACCTGTATTCGTGCAAGTGAATGATGATTTGGAACGTCAGCGGAATGTATTCCGCAAGATGGTTCGTTTCGCTGCGTTCGTGTCGTTTCCAGCTATGCTGGGATTGGCTTTTGTAGCAGAGGAGTTTATCTGTGCCACGATTGGCAATAAATGGTTAGAGAGTGTACCTATATTACAAATATTGTGCGTTCAAGGGGCGATAGGACCGCTTATATTGCTATATACCCAAGTTCTTGTCTCGCACGGGAAATCGGATACGTTTTTATATGCGAATGTGTTCCATGGTATATTACAATTGGCTATATTATGGCTTACTGCATCTTTTGGTATTCTTTGTATGGTTGTTGCATATGTGCTTACTTATGTATTTATGTTATTTGTGTGGCATCTTTTGGTTTATCGATTGATTCGTGTCCGTTTGGTACAATTGGCGCAAGATGTGTTACCTTATTTGGTGGTTACTTTGTTCGTCTTCTTTGTGGTATATGTCTTAACGATTAAGATTGAGAATCTATATATATTGTTACTATTGAAAATTAGTTTGTCAATTCTTTTTTATGCGTTCGCTTTATGGCGGTTGCGTTCTGTCGTATTCTTGGAAGGCGTGAATTTACTCCTTAATAAATGTCGGAAATGAAAGAGGTAAAGATAGGAAAGGATAAAATAAGTGTCGCATTATGTACTTATAATGGAGAGAAATTCATTCGTGAGCAGTTGCGGAGTATCGTTGGACAGACGATTCTACCGTGGCAGATCGTAGTGTGTGATGACCAATCGACCGACCGTACGATGGATATTGTAAGAGAGTTTGCGGATGACTATCCAAGTATCCGTTGGATGATTATACGGAATGAGGTTCGTTTGGGTGTCCGGCGTAATTTCGAGAAGGCGATTGCTTTAGCGGAAGGTGACTATATCGCTCCTTCAGACCAAGATGATATCTGGGAGAGAAATAAATTGGAGATCTTGTTGCATATAATGCGTGAAAAGAAGGTATCGTTAGTACATTCAAATATCCGTTATGTGGATGTGAAAGGGCGAGAGATGACTGAGAGATTGGATTTCCCTTGTTCGGTTCCGTTAGCTACATATCTTTATGGCTTGAATAATGTGATGGGCTGTACTTGTTTGTTTTGTGCGTCATTGAAAGACATATTATTTCCTTTTCCGATTCATTATTATTACCATGATCAATGGCTGGCGATTATGGCTTATCATAACGGAGGTATCTATCTTTGTGATCATAAACTGGTTCAATATAGACAACATGCGGATAATGTAGTATCTGCGATTTGTGGAGGGGGTAAAAAAGAGGGTGAAGAATTGGGGCTCAGCTATTTTGTCGGCAAGGCGGAAGACATATATCTCTTGCTACATCGACGTAAGCAGATTAAATATTCTCAGAAAGATTGGTGGCGTTTAGCTTGGTTGTATGTTTCGAATCGATCAGGGCTAGCGTGGTTGAAGTTCAAAGTGTTTAATTAAGATGGATATTTCTATTATATATGTAAATTATAAAACAGCTCCATTGATATTGGACAGTATTAGGTCGCTGAAAGAGAAAGCGGTAAGGTATCGTTATGAAATAATAGTCGTAGACAATGATTCAGGCGATGGCTCGTTAGAATTGATAAAAAAACGTTATCCAGAAGTTGTATGTGTACAAGCTTCAGAGAACCTAGGATTTGGGCGTGCGAATAATTTGGGTATGTCGTATGCTTCCGGTAATTGTATTTTGTTTTTGAATCCGGATACCCTATTACGGAATGATGCGGTTGATACGTTGTATACGTATTTGGTAGAACACCCCAATGTGGGAGCTTGTGGCGGGAATTTGTATGATGAGCAAGGGGTACCCACAACTTCATTTAGCAGAAAATTCCCTTCATTTATATGGGAATTTTTATCTGTTTTGTATATCTCTCCGATTAACTTATCATTCCCGCGATCGGTATATTTTAATAAGGAAGATAGGCCTATCCCGGTAGCGTCAATTACAGGAGCGGATTTAATGGTTCGGAAATCTGTTCTGTTGGAGGTGGGTGGTTTCTCTCCGGAGTTTTTTATGAACTATGAGGAAACGGAGTTGTGCCATCGCATCAACCGGGCGGGCTTTTCCATTTATTCAGTTCCATCCGCTCAAATTACTCATCTGGAGGGTCGTGCTTCTTATATAAAGCAATCTCGTCTTTATTTTTTATATGAGGGACAATACATTTATTTTCGAAAGGTTTATGGTATCTTTGGCTGCCGATTGATCTTTGCTATTACCCAGTTGAAAAGTTATATTCGTATTCTTCAATTCTTATTGTTGGGAAATCCGGAAAGACGTTCTTATTGGAAAATGAAGTTGGAGACAAATAGGAAAGTATGGAACTCCGAAAAGATAAAACGCATTTTGAAATGAAAAAGAAACTTGTGGTTTTTCATCCGGCGATAGCTCCTTATCGAGTAGATTTTTTTAATTCCTTGAATAAGGAGTTTGATGCTATATTCTATTTTGAGTTTGGAGATGTATTGGAGCAATCATTCGCTCAAGATGAGTTGAGAGGGCGATTGGAATTTGCACCTCGCTTTCTGGCTCCGGGATTATTCGGGATTAAGAATCTTAGGACGCAGGTTTTCTCGATATTGAGGAAGGAACAGCCGAATGTGGTATTTTGTAGTGAGTATAATATATTGGGTTTATTATTGTTGGTTTATAAATTCCTATTCAACTGGAAATTGTCTATTTTTACGATTTGTGATGATAGCAAAGAGATTGCTGAAAGCGCAAGTCTTGTGAAAAGATGTATGCGTTTTATCGCGGTTAAGTTTTACAGTGGTATTATCTTGACAAACGATGATGTGCTGTCTTGGTATGTTAAACACTTTCAGGCGAAGCGGAAATTTTTGTTTTTCCCGATTATCCAAAAAGATCAAGATTTTAGGTTGCTATTGGAGAACGCGTTGCCTGTTTCTAGGATGTTGGAGGATACGTATCATCTAAGAGGTAGGCAAGTTCTGCTGTTTGTCGGTCGTTTAATAGATATCAAGAATTTATTCTTTTTACTGGATACTTTAGCCTTGGTTGTAAATAGGTATCCTAAGGCTATTCTTTTATTTGTAGGTGATGGTGATCAGCGAGTGGCTTTAGAGCGACATGTGGAGAGAAATGGATTGGCTGACCATGTGATTTTCGCTGGGAAAAAGCAAGGTAAGGATCTATATGCTTGTTATAATGTCGGCCAGATATTTGTGCTGCCAAGTTATTATGAGCGTTTTGGAGCGGTGGTGAATGAGGCATTATTGGCAGGTTGTTATACCTTATGCTCTTCTGCGGCAGGAGCCGCCTGTTTGGTTAATCCTTTAGAGAATGGTGCGATTTTTGATTCTCACTCAAAAGATGGGCTGGTAGAGCAATTGACAGTAGCTTTGGATATGACTCCTGTTTTATCAGAGTTGAGACTTAAGGAGAATAAGATGCTAAATAGTTATGATACATATTTTGCTAATTTTATGAACCGATTAGATGACTTGTTGAATAAATAGAATTGATGATGAAAGTTTATTATTACCATATGGTGCCCATTAAATCTTATTATGAAGATTGGAAGGCAGGAAAGATTCCCGGACATCTTTTATATGGTCTGACACATTTATCTCAATATGGTGTTGAATGTATATATCATACCTTTCCCTTCAATCCCTATCTTCATAAGTGGAAACTGATGTTTTACAACTTGAGAAAGATATTGTCTTGTTCTCAAAGTTATGATGCGGTTTATGCGGTCACTCATACAGGTTTGGAACTATTGATTTTTATGAGGGCATTAGGCTTATTTAGAAAGCCTATAGTGATTTGGCATCATACGGCAGTGGTAGTTCCAGAGAGTCCTATTAGAAGGTGGGGGTCTGCCCTTTTCTATAAAGGGATTGATAAAATGTTCTTTTTTAGTGAGGCCTTATTGAGTGAATCTTTGAAAACGAAAAAGTTAAAGAAGGAAAATGCTTTTGTAGTTCATTGGGGGGGCGACTTGGTCTTTTATGATCGTTTGATAGCAAAGAGACAAACCTCATCTCATTTTGTATCTACGGGTCGAGAGAATCGTGATTTTATAACGCTTATTCGGGCTTTTAGCCAGTTAACGGAATCCTGTGATATTTATACGACTCGATTTGGAGGAAGAGTCAGTGATTATGAACTACTTGTGCAAAAAGAAATAGGTGTGTTAAAAGAGAATATACATTTCCATATTGTAGATTCCACTCATCTTGAAATGGCAGAGAAAACGAATAATGCTTTTGTTGTTTTGATTTGTTGTTTGAATTTTCCCTATACGGTTGGTCTGACTTCTTTGGTAGAGGCGCTAGCTTTCGGATTACCTATACTATCTACGGATAATCCGACCTTTCCGTTTGATGTAGAGAAAGAGCAGGTTGGAATAAAAATCGCATATGGGGATGTGAACGGTTGGGTTGAGGCAATCCAATATTTGAGTAGCCATCCAGAAAAAGCCAAGCGTTTAGGGGAAAATGCGAGATGATTGGCTGAACGTACCTATAATTTAGAACGATGTACAAAGGAAATAGCTTTGGCTTTGTTGACCGTATAGTTAAAAAATTAGTTGGAATGAAAATAGGAATTTTATATATAGGAATAGGTAAATATTTGAGCTTGTGGGATGATTTTTATAAAACAAGTCAGAAGTATTTGTTCCCGGATGCAGAAAAAATCTATTTTGTATTTACAGATAGCGATGATTTTTTTCCTGAATCAGTTGTAAAATTGTATCAAAAAGACTTAGGGGGAAGAAATAATACATTGTATAGGTTTAAAATGTTTTATGAACATAGGATTGCTTTGTCTCAATGTGATTATTTGTTTTTCTTCAACGGGGATGTTATTTTTAAACGGACAATTCTGAGTAAGGAACTGATTCCATGTGAAAGCGAGGGTTATTTATTGGCTTTATCTTGGCATATATATCAAATAAAGTCTCCTAAAAAGTTTCCATATGATAGAAATCCAAATTCCTTGGCTTATATTTCTTATGATGAAGGAGTGTATTACTTTCAAGGAGGATTAAATGGTGGACGTACAAAGGAATATTTGGAACTTGCTGAACAGTGTATGATTGCGGTAGATATAGATGTGGAAAAAAATAATATAGCAGCTGTTGCTGATGAGTCTTATTTAAATAGGTATCTACTAAATAAAAAAATAAAGATTGTGGATACCATATATGGAAAACCAGAGAAGTTCTTTTTCCCCATACATGCAAAAATAATTTTTAGAGATAAAGGTACTTTTTTTCATTCTAAAGGTATAGAACATGTGGGCTGTATTAATTATAAACCTGCTTTACTTAGATTTTTCATTGATTTAAGTAAGTATTTGAGATACTTTCGCAAAAAGTGTTTATTGTTTTTTCATGATTGATAGGGTCGTTTGATTGAAATTTTTATTTGATATTCATAAAGCATTATTGTTTAATCTAATATGTTCAGTACCTTTGGGTTGATAAGAGTAGTTACAATAGAATGAAAGAAAACCAACATACCGAATTTAAGGAGTCATGGCATGACGAATATACCCGTTATATATCAGCTTTCTGTAATACGGAGGGTGGTGTATTATATATCGGTATCGATGATAAAGGAGAAGTTGTAGGGATAGAGCAGCCAAAGAAGTTGATTGAGAAACTGCCGAACTTTATCGCTCAGAAAACGGGTATTATGCCTCTTATCCATTTGAGGGAGAAGGCCGGTAAAGAATATTTGGAGATAGAAGTCCAACCTTCTGCCATGCCGATTTCCGTGCATGGACGGTATTATACCCGGAGTGGAAGCGTTACTTCCGAGCTACAAGGGAATCAGCTAAATATGTTTTTGGCTGCGAAAATGGGGTTGACATGGGAAAGTGTGATCGAGGAGGATTTATCTCGATCTCACCCCTCTAGGCCTCATAATAAATTGATAGCGGATGTCTTTTACAAGGCAGGTTTTATGGAAAGTTGGGGGCGGGGAACACAACGTATTATTGATAACTGCGTAGCTGAGGGATTATCCGCTCCTATGTATGAGTATAAGATGGGATTTTTGTACTTAACTTTTTCTCATGAGCGGGTAAATGAGCTTACTGATACAGAGCTGTCTATAGGCTCGTTGCAAATAAGCCATCTGTTACTCAATTAGAATTAGCTGCGGAGTTGCGGCTAACGGTACAATATATTCGCAAAATAATGAAGGCGTTGAAAGATAAGAATTACATAGAACGTGTAGGTGCAGATAAAAATGGTTATTGGAAAATAATAGAGAAGTCATGAAGATATTGATATTAAATACCTCTGAATTAACTGGTGGAGCGGCAGTCGCCGCGAACCGACTAGCGAAAGCATTGGGTAAATCTGGTGTAGAGGTTTCTATGTTAGTACGTGATCGGAAAACAGACCATGTAAAAGTTTTCTCTGTAAATAATTCATGGACTTCACATAGGCTTAATTCTTTTCGTTTCATTTGGGAACGACTGATAATCTTTATCTGTAACTTCTTTAGCAAGAAGAACCTCTTTCAAGTTTCCATAGCCAATACAGGCACGGACTTATCGAAGCACCCATTAGTGCAACAGGCGGATGTGATTCATCTGCATTGGGTTAATCAAGGATTTCTATCTCTTTCTGATATTAAGAAATTAGTAAATACCGGAAAACCCATTGTGTGGACTATGCATGATTTGTGGCCTGCTACGGCTATTTGTCATTATCCGGGAGAATGTGAGAAGTATATATCGAATTGTTATCAGTGCCCGATGCTGAAACGAAATCCGTTTTTTGATTTAGCGGCTTCTGTTTTTAAGGAGAAAGGGAAAATTGGGTTATCTAAGATTACGTTTGTCGGTTGTAGCCGATGGATAATGGAAGAGGCCAAAAAAGGCAATTGGTTGAGAACTGCCTGTTTTACCTCGATTCCTAACCCGATTGACGTGACAGCCTTTAAGCGTATGGAAAAGCAGGTGGCCCGTAAACGATTCGGCCTGCCGGAAGATAAGTTCCTTCTTCTTTTTGCCGCCGCTAAGCTTTCAGATACTCGGAAAGGAGCGATTTTTTTGATCGAGGCTTGCGAAAAACTAAAAGAGAAATACCAAGATCGCATAGAAATCGTGTTGATGGGAAATAGCTCGGAAGAATTGATTAGCCAGTTTCCTTTTAAGGTGAATACGCTGGGATATATATCGGATCAAGACTCTATGATTTCCGTTTATGCCTGTGCCGATATGTTCGTTATTCCTTCGTTGGAGGATAACTTACCCAATACGATTATGGAGTCGATGGCATGCGGTACGCCTTGTGTGGGATTTGAGACAGGAGGGATTCCGGAGATGATAGATCATTTGAAGAATGGGTATGTAGCTAAATATAAGGATACTGAAGATCTAGCGGAGGGAATTAAGTGGATAATAGATAGTCGGGAATCTTTACAATTAAGTGAGGCTTGCATTCGAAAGGTCCATGATTGTTATCAAGAATCGGTTGTAGCGGGGAGGTATATTGATTTGTATCGGAGTTTAACTTCGCCTTAGAATGAATTCTTTGGATATTTCATCTATATCAAGAATATAGTTACTTTTGTGAAAAATGGAAGTTACTATATAGTATAGGAAGGAATGCTATGAGATGAAAGAGTATTTATCAAATGTTTTAGAGATATTGGAAGAAAAAGGCGTTTTGAACGAATCGTATGATCTGGAGTTCAAAAGTGCGAAGGGGGGGCTTCCTCGGTCTCTTTGGGAGTCTTATTCTGCGTTTGCTAATTCCGAGGGAGGTACAATTATTCTTGGCGTTTCCGAAAAAGATAATTATTGTTATTTGGATGGTTTAGAAGAGGATGTTGTGCGTAAGTGGCTTGATGATTTTTGGAATCAGATAAACAATAAAGAAAAAGTGAGCATTAACCTTTTGACGGCTAAGGATGTTCGTAATATGTATGGGGATGCTTTGGTTATATTGTCTACCGCTGAGATAGAAGGGGTTGTCTCAAATCTTCGATTACAGGGTTTACTTAATAAACATTCCTCGGAGATATCTATTATGTTAAAAGATTTATGTTCGCAAGGATATTTAAATCCAGAGAATAAGGGACGTTGGACTTCTTATCATTTGAATAAGGGAATAGGACTTAAACAAGGAAGTTTATTTGAGAACTTGGATGGACACCTTAATGAAAAGATGGACACCTCGGATAAGAAAGATGGACACCTTAATGAAAAGATGGACACCTCGGACAAGAAAGATGGACACCTTGGCAGAAATATGCAAGAAATTAAAAGCTCAGAATTAAAGTCTTATATTGTAGAAATTTGCTCAAGTAAGTATTTAACAATCGAGGAGATCGCGGTAAAAACCCGACGTACTTCAAAATATCTGAAGAATAAGATAGTATCTCAATTATTGAAAGATGGGCTTTTAGAACGTTTATATCCTACTACTCCAAATCATCCTAATCAAGCATATAAAAAGAAACAACAATGAATCAGCAACCTACATTTTCGATCATAACGATCACCTATAATGCGGAGCGATGGTTGGAGCGTACGATATTGAGCGTACTTAGCCAGTCGTATCCGAATATCGAGTATATATTGATTGACGGAGCGTCGAAGGATAAGACCGTAGAGATCATCAAGCAATATGAGTCCGGTATCGCTTCTTGGATAAGCGAGCCTGATAAAGGCTTGTATGATGCTATGAATAAGGGATTGAAGCGGGCTACGGGGGATTATGTGTGGTTCCTGAATGCGGGGGATACACTTTATACCGCAGATACCGTGCAAAGAATTGTGGCGTCTTTGAAAAAGAAAGTATCTTTGCCAGACGTGATTTACGGAGAGACCCGGATCGTTGACGCGGAGGGTAGATCATTAGGGATGCGCAGATTGAAAGCACCGGAGAAACTGACTTGGAAAAGCTTCCGGATGGGAATGTTGGTTTGTCACCAGTCGTTTATATCAAAACGGGAGATCGCTCCGTTATATAATACGGAATACCGTTTGACGGCGGATTATGATTGGTGTATCCAATGTCTGAGACGATTGAAAAGAATACATAATACACGTTTGATCCTGTCTAATTTTTTGGAGGAAGGGTTAAGTAGTGTGAACCGGAAAGCTTCCTTAAAGGAGCGATATGAGGTCATGTGTAAGTATTATGGCAAGGTGTCGACGATTCTGTTGCATGGTTGGTTCGCCGTGAGATTCTATTTTGCCAAATGGTTTAAAGGTAGAGTATAAACAATAAATTATAGATAAGTTTTATGCGGAGTATAATGAGTAAATGGGGAAAACATATCGCAGCGATAGCCGTATTCTTGGTATTGACGGTGATTTATTTTTCTCTGGCCGTATTTGAGGGTAAGGTAGTCCGGCAAGGGGATACGGAAAAGGCTATCGGTATGGGGAATAGCCAGATGGATGAATATGAGAAGACGGCCCAACCGGGAGAATTCAGCGCATGGTCTGATGCTATGTTTGGCGGAATGCCTTATGTGTCGGGATATGGAAATCCGGCTCCACGATTTCCCGGATATCTTTTAGTGGAGAAGCCTTTAAAAGCGCTGGGGTATATGGATGCGGGGATGGTGTTTACCGGATTCGTTTGTTTCTATATCTTGATGTGTGTCATGGGCGTAAATTGGTGGTTGGCGATCGCTGGTGCTATCGCTTTCGCTTTAGCATCTTATAATCTGATCATTATAGAGGCCGGCCATGTCACGAAAGCGTATGTAATCGCTTATATGCCATTAACGTTGGCGGGTATGGCCCTGTTGTTCAAGCGTAAGTATTTATGGGGGGCGGTCGTGTTCTTGTTGGGTGTCGCATTCTCTATTGCGAATACGCACCTGCAAATCACTTATTATTTATTATTACTTTGCTTCTTCGTTTATTTGGGATATTTGTTCAATAAACTGAAGGAAAAAGCTTATAAAGAACTGGGTACGGTAACCGCTATTATGGCTGGATGCGTGATATTGGCGGTGTTGCCGAATGCCCAGAATATGTATGCTCAATGGGATTTGGGACAGAACTCTATCCGTGGGGCTACGGAATTAACGACAACGACCCCTTCGGGCGAGAAGATTTCTTCCGGCTTAGACAAGGATTATGCGTTCGCTTGGAGCTATGGAAAAGGGGAGTTGTTGACCTTGTTGGTCCCGAATGCCTATGGTGGAAGTTCAGGTGGAATGCTAGGCCCGGATTCTGAGCTATATAAGGAATTAAGGGCGAAAGGCGCTCAAGTCGGAAAAGAGGTACAGGCTCCTACCTATTGGGGAGAGAAGACATTTACTTCCGGGCCGGTTTATTTCGGGGCATTGGTCTGCTTCTTGTTTGTTCTGGGAATGTTCGTGATCCGTAATCCGATGAAATGGTGGTTGTTCGGAGGTTCTGTCTTTTTGATATTGCTGGCATTGGGACGTAATTTTGATAGCTTCAATGACTTTATGTTCCATTACTTGCCGATGTATAATAAGTTCCGTACCGTAGAGATGGCATTGGTTATTCCGGGTATGGTATTTCCTATTATCGCTATATGGGGATTGAAAGAGGTGTTATCGGAGACCGTGAGCGATGCCTTGTTGAAGAAAGGATTGATCGCTGCTTTGGCTATCACGGGGGGGCTTTCTTTAATCCTTTGGTTGATGCCGAGTATGCTGTTGGATTTCCGTTCTTCTTTCGACGCTCAATATCAGTTGCCGGATTGGTATTACAACGCCTTGTTAATGGATCGTGCTTCCTTGGCTTCGGCGGATGCGTTGCGCTCTTTGGTCTTTATCTTATTAGGGGCGGCTTTGTTGTTCTGGTTCTATACCTCGAAAGATCGGAAAAAGGTGGCGACATTCGTAGGGATCGGTGTTGCGGTCTTGATGTTGGTTGACTTATGGACGGTGGATAAACGGTATTTGAACGATAGTAACTTTATCCGCCAGAAACCTACAGAGGTATATAAAGAGACGGTAGCCGATCAAGAAATCATGAAGGATAAGGACCTTTCTTATCGTGTCTTGAATTTGAATAATCCTTTCTTGGAGACAACGACCTCGTACTATCACCATTCCGTCGGTGGTTATTACGCTGCGAAGCTGAGACGGTACCAAGAACTGATCGACCACCGTCTGCAAGGAGAGCTTAACTCGGTTATCGGGGCTTTCCAGAAAGCGCAGACCGCGGAGGATTTGATGGGGGCGTTCGCTGCTTGCCCGTCCTTGAATATGCTCAATACACGTTATATTATCTATAATCCGGAGCAACCGCCTTTGAGAAATCCGTTCGCTTTCGGCAACGCTTGGTTTGTGGATAAAGTGGAGGTCGTGGAGAATGCGGATGCGGAAATAGCGGCGTTGAATACGATCAATCCGTTAACGACGGCGGTTGTCGATAAACGTTTCGCTGATGAGGTGAAAGGTTTCACGCCTCAATTGGACTCTACCGCTACGATAACATTGGATAGTTATCGCCCTAATAAGTTAGTTTATACGACGAAGACTAATTCTGAGCAATTAGCAGTATTCTCTGAGATCTATTATCAACCGGGATGGGAGGCTATGATTGATGGGAAGCCCGCTCCGCATTTCCGGGCGGATTGGATATTAAGGGCTATGTTAGTTCCTGCAGGAGAGCATCAGATCGTATTTGAGTTTAGACCGCAAGGTTATATTACGGCGGCTTATGTTACTTCTTTCAGTTCGTTGATTATCTTGTTGTTATTGATTGGTGCGGTAGGATATTCGGTTTGGAAAGCTAGAAAGCAAAAAGAGATATAAATTCCGGTTGGTTGTAGAGACGGGGCACGCCCCGTCTCTACAACTAGATGAAACCGCTATTGATAAAATCGAGCAGTTTTCTCGTTAGGGTTTCCCACGAGAGGGCTGCTTTTTCTTTGGATATGTTCGCAGGGATGGTGGCTTGCTGTGAGGGGGTGAAAAGTTCCTCGATACCTTGGGCGAGGGCCGTCGTAGATATCTCAGGCACTACGATGCCTGTACCCGGCTTTTCGATGCTGTTCTTGAAATCGCCTACGGGAGTACTTAACATAGGTAAATCGTAATTGTAGGCTACGGATACGACACCGCTTTGAGTGGCGGAGCGATAGGGGAGTACCAAGGCATCCGCCGCTGAGAAATAAATGGGGATTTCCTCGTCGCTGATATATTCACAGTGGACGAATATACGTTCTTTTGCCGGAGATGCATCGATCAGAGCCTGATACTTCTCGAAACTACCGTAACATTCGCCGGCTATAATGAGATGGTAATCCTCGTTAAGCTGTCCCATCGCTTCTATCAGCAGATCTAATCCTTTATAATCCCGTATCAGTCCAAAGAATAGAAGATTCTTTTTGGACGGATGGATTCCTAATTTCCGGCACGCCTCGTTCTTGTTGATCTTACTCCCGAAATGATTGTAAAGCGGGTGTGGGTTCTGGATATATTTAGCGCCCGGGTAAAGTTTCCGCAAATCATACCGCACGTTATCGCTCATCACGATAAAGCCATGGCATTGCTTGAAAAGTAACGAAGCTAAAGGCTTGTCGAAGAAACGCGGCTCATGGGGAATCGCATTGTGGATAAGGGTGATTACCTTGCAATGCTTCTTCATCCGGTTCGCTACGTGGGCGTATCCGGGAACGAAAAAGGACATCCAGTAAGAGATAATCAGTACGTCCGGCGCATAGGAACGAATGGCGTTTACGGTACTGAAATAACTAACCGGGTTGACGCTATCTAATACTCGCACGCTCTCGATTTCGATCGCACGGTCTCCCGCTTCTACGTATTGAGTCTTGCCGGGAAATAAGATATCCGGATAAAGGCGTTTGAAGTTGAAAGCCTTTACTTCATGACCTTCTTTTACTAATTCCGTATAGAGCATCCCGCTGAATTGGGCGATACCGCCACGATAGGGATAAATGGGGGAGAGAATAGCGAAACGCATGGTAATTGAAAATTAAGAATTGAAAATTGAAAATTAAGAATTGAAAATTGAAAATTAAGAATCGAGAACTACAGGAGCTGCCCTCCCTTCATTATCAATTCTCAACTTTCAATCTTCAATTAATTAGTATCTGTAATGATCGGCCTTGTACGGTCCTTCTACCGGTACGCCGATATAATCAGCTTGCTTTTGTGATAATGTAGATAATTTCACGCCGATACGTTCCAAGTGTAGGCGGGCAACTTCCTCATCCAAGCGTTTCGGTAAGCGGTATACACCTACCTCATAAGCCATTTGCCATAAGTCCATCTGGGCAAGCACTTGGTTCGTGAACGAGTTACTCATTACGAATGACGGGTGTCCCGTAGCGCAACCTAAGTTTACCAAGCGTCCCTCTGCCAATAAGAAGATGGAATTTCCGTTCGGGAACGTATATTTGTCCACTTGAGGTTTGATATTCGTGTGCTTGATATTCGGATAGTTGACAAGCTTATCCACCTGTATCTCGTTGTCGAAGTGACCGATGTTACATACGATCGCTTGATCTTTCATCTGTGTCATATGCTCGATCGTGATGATATCGCAGTTTCCGGTGGTTGTAACGAAGATGTTACCCTCTTTCACGGCCTCTTCCATGGTCGTAACCTCGAAACCTTCCATAGCGGCTTGCAGGGCGCAGATCGGGTCGATCTCCGTCACCAATACACGGGCTCCGTAAGTGCGCATGGAGTGAGAGCAGCCTTTACCTACGTCACCGTATCCGGCCACGACTACCACCTTGCCGGCGATCATCACGTCCGTAGCGCGCTTGATGCCGTCCGCCAAAGACTCACGGCAACCATATAAGTTATCGAACTTGGATTTCGTCACGGAGTCATTAACATTGATAGCCGGAACCAGCAACTCACCTTTCTCCATCATCTGATACAGACGGTGAACGCCGGTGGTCGTCTCTTCCGACACACCTTTCATCTCGGCTACCGTACGGTGCCAACGGCTGTTATCTTCTTGAAGGATACGATTTAATGTATCTAGAATTACCTGTTCCTCATGATTCCCGCCTTTGCGGTTGATGGTCTCCGCATCGTTCTCCGCACGATAGCCCATGTGAATCAATAAGGAAGCGTCACCGCCATCGTCAACAATCATGTGAGGACCTTTGCCTTCCGGGAAACGAAGCGCCATGTCCGTACACCACCAATATTCTTCCAGCGTCTCGCCTTTCCAAGCGAATACCGGTACGCCATCAGCTGCGATAGCCGCCGCCGCATGGTCCTGTGTGGAGAAGATGTTACAGCTAGCCCAGCGAACGTCCGCTCCCAACGCAACTAATGTTTCGATTAACACTGCCGTCTGAATAGTCATATGCAGTGAGCCGGTGATACGTGCGCCTTTCAAGGGTTTCTGATCGGCGTATTTCTGGCGTAGCGCCATTAATCCCGGCATTTCGTGTTCGGCGATCTCGATCTCTTTGCGACCGAATTCAGCCAAACTCATATCTGCCACTTTATAAGGCAGATTAGTTGGAAATAATTGTGACATAAATTAATACTATAAATGGTTGAGACGCGAAGGTACGAAAAAGCGTTGATAGTAGGTGTTCTTTATCTATGAATTTCCATCTAGGGCAGAGGCTTGCTGAGGGGTACGGTGGGTTCGTTACTGCAACCCGCATTGTAGTAACACTGCAATGCTGTTGCAGTATTGGACTCTCTGTAGTTTTGCGATTTAATGAATACTGAAGGCTCCATCTACCAATAACGCATGTCCATCTACGAAGCTCGCTTGCGGGCTGCATAGCCAAAGTACGGCGTTGGCGATCTCTTCCGGTTTACCGAGCCGCCCTGCGGGAATGTCGCGCACCAGCTCCTTCTCCAAGGAAGGGTCACGCCGCATTAAGTCTTCCGCCATCGGCGTACGGATAACGCCCGGACATACGGCATTGATGCGGATGTTCTTTGCCGCATAGTCGATAGCGGCGGTACGTGTCAGTCCGATAACGGCATGCTTACAGGCTATGTAGGCCGCTTGCCCCGGAAATCCCGTGACTCCGCCTTGCGATGAGGTGTTGACGATGGCGCCGCCGCCTTGTTTCAGCATTTGCAGGATCTCATAACGCATGCAGTTCCAGACACCTTTCAAATCCACAGCCACGGTACGGTCGAATTCATCGTCGGTGATTTCCGCCATTGGGCGTTGCGGTGTTTGTATGCCTGCGTTGTTAAGAGCCGCGTCCAGTCTTCCGTAGGTAGCTACGATCCAGTCGATCATCTCTTTTACGGCTTGCGTGTTTGATACGTCGCACCGATACGCTACGGCCTTATGTCCCTCGGCTACTAATTTCTCTACCTGTTCTCTCGGCTCACGGATGTCTGCCAATACGGTTATGTATCCAGCCTTGGCGAAGGCTTCAGCGCAAGCGAGTCCGATACCCATCGCTGAACCGGTTACTAAAGCTACTTTCTCTTCCATTGTCTTTGTCATGATCATTTGATTTACATTTTGTTATTATTTATGTCGCGAAGATAAGGAGGGAGTGGTATGGAGGCTTTGTTATGTGGTTCAAATAGCTTTGTTGTGTGGCCCATTATAAATATTATATATCCTCGGTTGGCGGTACGCCATACGCTATCTTATAGATTTTCGAGAAATGGGAAAGGTTCTTGAAGCCTACCTCGAAACAAATCTCCGAGACCTTACGCCCCCCTTTACGTATCAGCCCATGTGCGGCTTCAAGGCGGCGTTGGATGAGCCATTCCCGGGGCGAGAGAGCGCTACATTTCTTGAAATCACGTTTAAATGTGGAGAGACTGCGTCCCGTATAGTTGGCGATTTCTTCCATGGAAATATCGTTCATATAATTCCGCTCCATGAATTCCAGTATGTCTATCTTCCATGGATCGGTAAAATCGAAGATAGAGGCATATAGATTCTTGTCGGTATTGAGCAACACATAAACGCCCTCGACCATTTTTAGTTGCAGCAATTCGTCTGTCGGTTGGATCTTGGAATTGAAATAAGGGGTCATCGACTCAAACAAGCTTACGATATCGGGACGGTTGGACGGTAGCTTGTAAAGGCTTACCTGATCTCGCTTGGCATCTTTAGGGAGAGTATTTCGATCTAATTTGCTGTAAAAGTCGCGTAGGAACTTCATGGTGAACATCAAGAAGATCGCCTTGAACTGCTCGCCATTCCATGCTTGTTTCGTCATCTGCACGCTGAAGTCCTTGCGGATGAAAGCGCATTCTCCTTTATGTAACCGGGTGATTTGGCCTTTCTCGTCGATTACCATCTCTCCGGAATATACATACACCAACACATGCGAATGATTCCGGTGCAGGCAGCTCTTTCCGCCATCGAAATACATCGCTAAAAATAAATCCGAGTAACGCAGTGTGTTGATTCCGTCCATCGTTCTTTAGGAAAATGGGCGACACGGGAAGATCGTGCCGCCCATTATGAAGATTTTAAAGTAACTGTCAACTGTTAGCTGTCCACTAAATCGTCAGGCCGGCGTGATACCTTGCTCTTGCAATAGTTTCAGCCCGAGGTCTTTCAACTTGAACTTCTGTATCTTTCCGCTTCCGGTCATCGGGAAGGTATCGACGAAGAAGATGTATTTCGGGATCTTATGCCGGGCGATCTTTCCGCGGCAGAAGTCTTTCACCTCTTCCTCCGTAGCCGTCACACCATCGTGAAGGATGATAAAGGCACCCACTTCCTCTCCGTATTTCTTGGAAGGGACAGCGGCTACTTGCACGTCTTTCACGCCGGGGAAATGATAAAGGAACTCCTCCAGCTCACGTGGATAGATATTCTCGCCTCCACGGATAATCATATCCTTGATACGGCCGGTGATACGGAAGTTTCCATTCTCATCACGAACGCCCAAGTCGCCGGAATGCAGGAAGCCATCCTTGTCGATCGCTTCATTGGTAGCGGCTTCGTTTTTATAGTAACCTTTCATGTTATTATAACCGCGGTTACACATCTCGCCTTGTACGCCAACAGGACATTCCTCGCCGGTCTCCGGATCGATAACCCGTACCTCGGTAAATTCGAACTCATGGCCTACGGTATTATAACGCACCTCGGCCGGATCTTCGATACGGGAGTGGGTCATACCCGGTGAGGTCTCTGTCAATCCATACACGCTGGTTACACGCATATGCATCTTCTCGTCCACGGTTTTCATGAGTTCAACCGGGCAAAGAGAACCTGCCATAATACCGGTACGTAACGACGTGAGGTCGAACATCTCGAACATCGGGTGGTTCAGCTCGGCAATGAACATGGTAGGCACGCCGTACACGGCCGTGCAACGCTCTTTATGTATAGAAGCTAATACCAATAGCGGATCGAATTTCTCGACCATCACTTGCGTACATCCATGCGTCAATACGTTCATGGAAGCTAATACCACGCCAAAGCAATGAAAGAGAGGTACACAGCAACAAAGCTTATCGTCGGCGGTGAATTTCATATGCTCACCCGTCAAGAAACCGTTGTTGGCGATGTTGTAGTGAGTCAACATGACCCCTTTCGGGAAGCCGGTCGTACCGGAAGTATATTGCATATTGACAACGTCGTGGCAATTTACTCTCGCTTTGGCAGCCTCTAAGGTCTCATCCTTTATATTTTGTCCGAGGAGCAACATCTCGGGCGTATTGTACATACCCCTGTATTTCTCCTGTCCGATATAGACTACATTTCTCAAGCGTGGGAAACGCTCGCTTTTCAAATATCCCCGTTGGGAGGTCTTCAATTCCGGCAACATGGTATAGACCATGTCCACGTAACTTCCGTCGAACACGCCGTCCGTGATACACATCGTATGGATATCGGCGTTCTCTACTAGGTATTCCAGCTCGCTTTGTTTATAGTTCGTATTGATCGTGACCAATACGGCACCGATCTTCGCGCCTGCATATAGGAATGTCAACCAATCCGGTACGTTCGTCGCCCATACGCCGACATGTGTGCCATGGGTGATACCGATCGCCAGCATGCCTTTCGCCATGTCGTCCACACGCTTGTTGAATTCGCTCCAAGTGAAACGTAAGTCACGGTCCGAATAAACGATATACTCCTTATCCGGTGTATTCTCGGCCCAATGTTCCAGCCATTGGCCAAGGGTTCTGTTATGTAATTCCATAAAACGCCGGATTTAATAAGGTGTATAGACAACTCCTAAGATTCGAGCCCTGTTGTCGGCTGCCGCATGTACATGATGCGCCACGATAGAATCATAATAGATGCTATCGCCTTCCTCTAGGATATAGGTGTTTTTTCCGTAATTAATCTCTACGACGCCACTCAATACGTAGATAAACTCTTCTCCCTCATGCGTGGACAGAATGAAATCCTCGCCTTCCTCGGAGGGAGCGATCTCGATCAAGAAGGGCTCCATATGGCGGCCGGACTTATCTTGCGAGAGCGAGTGGTAATCCATATGCTTGTGCCCTTGTGTCGCATTGTTCGTGAACCCGATACCATCGGCCTCGCTATCCTTTTTGCGGCATACGACCGGGCCTAGCTCCGCTTGGTCATCCAAGAATGTACCCAAACGTACCCCTAATACCCGTGCTATTTTGATAAGAGGGGCCAAAGATGGAAAATCCAAGTTACCCTCGATACGTTCTATCTGTTCGATACCTAACCCGGAGCGTTCGGCTACCTCCTCGATAGAGAGTTGTTTCGATTCCCGGATATTTTTAATTTTCGCGCCTATAATTTTGTTGTTTCCCATGTATATGATTTGTTATTTATAATCCTATAATGTTTGATAAATTGATACTAAACGGCGCAAATTTACATTAATATTTTATTATATCTAGGATTAAGGCAAATAAAAAGGGCAATTCCCGATTGGGATTGCCCTTTTTAATATTCTCGCATAAGCTTTTTCTTACTTTCTGATACCAAGTTCTTTGATGATAGCGCGGTATCTCTCGATGTCAGTCTTGATCAGATAGTCCAATAAACGACGACGTTTACCTACCAACATCTTCAATGATCTTTCCGTAGCGTAATCTTTGTGATTCACTTTCAAGTGCTCTGTCAAGTGAGAGATACGGAATGTGAACAATGCGATTTGGCTCTCAGCAGAACCTGTGTTAGTTGCTGATTTGCCATACTTTTCAAATAATTCTTTTTTCTTCGCTGAATCTAAATACATGATTCTTTTTACTTTAATAAATTAATACTATGTTATCTAAGCGGTCGCAAAGGTAGACATTCCTTTTTGATTTGCAATAGATTCTACTATCTTTTTTGTGTTTTGAAGCATGAATGTCATATATATATCGTAAAAATATCGTATTTTTGCAGCCAATAAATTAGTCTTCAATGCAAAAGATCAGAAACATTGCGATTATCGCGCACGTAGACCACGGCAAAACGACGCTCGTGGATAAGATGTTATTAGCCGGTAAGCTTTTCCGTGAAGGACAGGCAGAACCGGATCAGTTCATGGATAACAATGATCTGGAACGGGAACGAGGTATCACGATTCTTGCCAAGAACGTGTCTATCAATTATAAGGGATATAAGATCAATATTATTGACACTCCGGGCCACGCCGACTTTGGTGGCGAGGTGGAGCGTGTCTTGAATATGGCGGATGGTTGTTTGCTATTGGTAGACGCCTTTGAGGGGCCTATGCCGCAGACTCGTTTTGTTTTGCAAAAAGCGATTCAACTGGGTTTGAAGCCGATCGTGGTAATTAATAAGGTGGATAAGCCGAATTGCCGCCCGTCGGAAGTGCAGGAAATGGTATTCGACTTGATGTTTAGTCTGGATGCTACCGAGGAGCAGCTTGACTTCCCTACTATTTATGGTTCCGCCAAGCAGGGCTGGATGTCCGAGGATTGGAAGGAGCCGAAAGAGGATATCACGGCTGTGCTTGATGCGATCATCAAGTATATCCCCGAACCAAAGATGTTGGAGGGTACTCCGCAGATGTTGATTACTTCTTTGGATTATTCTAAGTATGTAGGTCGTATCGCCGTAGGACGTGTACACCGTGGCGAGTTGAAAGAGGGCCAAGATGTCATGCTTTGTAAGCGTGATGGTAGTATGGTGAAATCGAGGATCAAGGAAGTGGATGTATTTGAGGGCTTGGGACGTACGAAAGTTGATTCCGTGCAGTCCGGGGATATTTGCGCTATTATCGGTATCGATGGTTTCGAGATCGGTGAGACAATCGCCGACGTGAACGAGCCGGAGCCATTGCCAACGATCGCTATCGACGAGCCTACGATGTCTATGCTTTTCACGATCAACAATTCTCCGTTCTTTGGTAAGGATGGTAAGTTTGTTACTTCCCGTCATATTTTTGACCGTTTGCAGAAAGAATTGGATAAGAACTTGGCTTTACGCGTAGTTCCTACTGATTCCGCTGATTCTTGGTTGGTATATGGCCGTGGTGTGCTTCACTTGTCCGTATTGATCGAGACGATGCGTCGTGAGGGATACGAGTTGCAGGTAGGTCAGCCGCAGGTTATCATCAAGGAGATCGATGGTGAGAAATGTGAGCCGGTAGAGCAATTGACGGTGAATCTTCCGGAGGAATGCTCTAGCCGTATTATCGATATGGTAACGAAACGTAAGGGCGAGATGACCATGATGGAAAGCAAGAATGGTCGTATGCACTTGGAGTTCACGATTCCTTCCCGTGGTATTATCGGTTTGAACAACGCCGTATTGACCGCCTCTGCCGGTGAGGCTATCATGGCACACCGTTTCTTGGAATATCAACCGTGGAAGGGTGATATCGAACGACGTATGAATGGTTCGATTATCGCTATGGAGACAGGTCAGGCTTTCGCTTATGCCCTGAATAACTTGCAATCCCGCGGACGTTTCTTCATCGCCCCGGGCGAGGAGGTTTACGCTGGACAGGTGGTCGGAGAGCATACCAAAGACAATGACTTGGTGGTAAATGTCACCAAATCCAAGAAGTTGACGAATATGCGTGCCTCTGGTTCGGACGACAAGGTTTCCTTGGCTCCTCCTATCGTATTCAGCCTAGAGGATGCGCTTGAGTACATCAAGGGCGATGAGTACGTAGAGATCACCCCGAATAATATGCGTATGCGTAAGATCATCTTGGATGAGACAGAGCGCAAGCGCCAAGGTAGATAAATTCTTCTATTGAATAAATATAAAAAACGGCGACCTTTTAAAAAGGCCGCCGTTTTTATGTGTTATAGGATTTTAGAGATCCTTCAATGGGTTCGCGTAACTTCATTCTTTATTTTCCGGATCTTTTTTCTCTTCATCCGAAGTCGTGAATTTTATTACAAGCGATTCATCTTTAGGAGTCTCATACCAATCTCCGTGCGCTTTGCGGTAATCCTGATCAAAATTATAGGCATTGTCAATACTCTTATTCTCTATACACCAATGGAAAGGTTTATTTTCCGAATAAGGGATATCCAACACATATGGGTATAGATCCGTATTCTTTACGTTTTTACTTACCGGTCCCTTCCCGTTATCAATGTAAGGCATGATCAGTTGAGTTGAGCTATATGTTAATGTCTTTGTAATCCCACTTTCCGGTTCCTTGTCGAATTTTCTCACATTGACATATCCATTGACATCGGAGAAAAAGGGAGTTAGTCCATTGGCGTCCTTAAATCCAAATTGGTTGTGGAATGTACAGCCTTTAGCCAGTAACTGAGCATAAACATCTGCGGTACTCTTATCGGTATATGCTGTGATGCTATAATATATGACAGCGTCATTGAAATCGAAATCGCCTTGGTTTGGATAATTATCTTCGAACAAGAGGAATCCTTTCTTGTTCGTTTGCGATTCTATGACGGGAGGGGTTACCGGCTCTGCCGGCTCGATGGCAACGGGATTACTTTCGATTAGACAAAGCATATCGTTGTAGTCTCCATCATAGGCCCTATAGTTTGGGCAGCGATTTTCCATTCCCAGTACATTTCCTTCAAAATCACCTTCTTGAATGTGGTGAATGAAGCCGTTTGCTACGTTTTTCTCTATTTTGAAAGAGGAATTACCATATTTTAAGGTATGGCCTACGTAATTATGGGAGAATGTCCCATTATCTGGTACTTTATTGTTATCCGGCCCATTTAATGCCGGAGTGGAGAACTGTGGACGGTCTGTGCCTCGATATACGAAACCGACGTTAAGCCCCTTGTCGAATCTTCCTAGGGGTATTCGGGTATATTCTCCTGTCTTAGCCTTTGGTTGTTCCTCTTTGGAGTAAAAGATATAATTCTCGCCTTGATTGATCTTGTTGAAGTCAATGGCTTGGATGGTGCCATTGGTCTTTCCATAGAAGGTGCAGTCATCTAAAGTAAGATTCTCCATCTTCTCGGAGGGATATGTATAGAACCAAATTTTACCATACATATTGTCTTTGGACATTCCTCCATCGCTTATATAGGTCAGCCAAATATCCGCTTTCTCAAAGCTATTGGTAAAAACGGTTTCCGTGATTTTTAGATCAGAGCATCTATATAAATCCTCGCTTTTTACATTGTATGCTTTTTCTGGAAAGTATTTGTTATTGATCAGATGAAGGACTTCATCACTGATCGCATTTGTAGCCCGTAAGCTACTTTTGGTATCGCTTCCGATCGTGATGTCCTTTACATCGCTCTCGATAAGTTCCCCATCCCCTCTTAGGATATAGAGTTTCTTTACGTGTGTAGGTACTTCCAGAGCCATATGGATCGGAGTTTTACCAATTAAATAAGGATCTTTGACTAAAGAGCCTTCCTCATAAGGATATTCATAATAAATAGAATATAGGGTCCCTTCATGCTGAGAAGATATGCTAACCTGTATGTTCTCGAAATTCTCGAACTGGGCTATGTAATCTTCTTCTTCTTTGGTAGGTTCTTTCGGATCTACCGTGGGGTCTTCTCCTTGAAAAATGTCATGTTTAACGCATGATCCCATTAGAAAGAGCAGACAAAATACCCACACCATTTGTTTCCAGATTTGTGATCTCATAATTTCTTTACCCTATTTGATTAATATTTACAACAACTTTATTAGATTTTGCAAATCTACGAATTTATTTCATGAAAAATCATTGATAATCAATATTTATTTCAAGCTGTTACGCTTTTATCAAATGTAGGATTGGATGGTGGGATATAAAAAAAGACCCCATCCAAAAGGATGAGGTCTTTTTCTTATTTAGAAAGAATATTTTCTAATTATTTTACTAAAGCTGCGAAGTCAGAGTTAGTTGCGTATTTAGCGAACTCTAAGTCGATAGCAGCTTCCTTAGCCATGTTCTTATCAGCGGCGATAGCAGCCTTCAAGTTGTTGATAACACCGTTAGCGTCGTTCGTACGAGCGGCAACAACAGCCTTCAAATAAGAAGTTACAGCGTCAGGATTAGCAACACCGTTCAAAGTCTGAGAAGCCTTGCTGTAATCCTTAACCAAGATCTGAGCCAAAGCGGCGTTGTTAGTCTTAACAGAACCGAAAGAGTTAACAGCCTTAGCATATTCGCCTTGCTCTAAGTAAAGAACGCCAAGAGCCTCGCTCAATTCGTTTACGCCGGCAGCGTTACCGAACAATTGTTGAGCCTTAGCTTGGTCACCCTTAGTTAACGCGATCAAACCTAAGTTCATGTTAGCGGAAGCGTTATTCTTAATAGAGTTAGACTTGTTGAACATTTGCTCAGCCTTAGCCAAATCACCAGCCTTGAATGCCATCATACCGATGTTGTTCCAAGTACGGTAGCAGTTAGGATACAATTCAGAAGCTTTTGTATAGATAGCCATCTTCTCACCGTCGTTGTTAGTCAATGTAGCGGCGTAAAGGATTTCCTCGATATTCAACTCAGAAGGATTGCTCTTCGCCAAAGCGCTGATCTCGTCGTCAGACTTACCGATGATCTCGATGTTAGCAGTCAAACGAGAACGACGTAATTGCGGAAGGATAGTCTCAGCCAAGTCAGAGTAAACAGCGGAGATATTCTTGATTTCTTTCTCTCTTGTCTCAGGATCTTGGTACATAGAGATCACACGCAATACTAAGTCTTTATCTTGCAAGTTAGAAGCAGAAACTAATTCCTTGAAGCCTTCCCAGTCTTGAGCTGTGTAACGAGCGTCAACCGGAGCGTCAACCTTCATCTTCTTCAATTCCTTGTTCAAATATTTCGTAGTGTTTCCTTCACGATTCTCAGCCAACGTGTTGTTCAATTTGAAACCACCATCAGGAGAAGCGTAAGCGCTGATCTCGATAGCTACATTCTGGTTCGGAGCCTCGTCAGCGTTTTTAACAAGATCTTTCCATTCTTTGATAGCGTCAGAATTCAATTCTTTAGCGCGAAGGTTAGCTTGTTGGATCAAGAACATGATGTTAGCGTCATGAGCCTCTTTGATAATACGTTGGAATTTATCAGCTGCGATAGCTGCTGTAGCGGTAGCTGCGTCTGCCAATTCGGAAGTAGCGATAACGCCTTCACCGATCTTTACGTCTGGCAATTTAACAGTCTTGTTTTTGATCTTCGCGTCGAAAGTCAAATACAATTCTGATTTTTTCATCTCGGGTTTGTAAGTGAAAGAAGACTTCATAGTTACGTTAGCGCCTTCTTTTTGAGGGATTACTTGGTTGTTACCTTTTACTTTCTCACCTTGGTAAGTGTAAGAAGTGCCCCAAGCTTCGCCACCCTGGTAACGCAATACCGGAGTTACAGTTACAACAGCTTTCTTGTTGAACCATTTAGCGGGGAAAGTCGCGTTGATCGTTACAGGAACTTTGCCTCCGATAGCCTCTAGCGGCTGCGGCTCTGCTTTAATGTACTGTTCTGCCAACGGTTTCAACTTGTTTGAACAAGAAGAAAGAGTTAAAATGGCTGCCAATACGAAGAATGGCAATAAAAACTTTTTGTTCATAATCTTGATGTAAGTTTAAAATGTTACTATGTTAATATATTCACTTCCAAATTATCCCTTAGCCATTATCGTGCAAAACTAAAGTATTTTTTTGTTATGGATAGCAAAGAAGCGATAAAATCTTTTTAATTAATACTTATTAATGAATCCTAGGCTTGTTTTATACATAAAATATGGGTAGAATTATTGAAAAAATATGGCTCTGTACCTCTTGCCATTCTTTTCAATGGATGGTTTCCCAGAAGTCTTATTGTATATTTTTTGATTAAAATATAATCTTTTGTGTATAATGCTTCTCGCCATAGTGCACGGTTAGAAAGTAGACTCCAGATGTTAATTTTAGGAAATGGAGTGTAGCTTGCCTGTCCGTGATCTCTCCGTTTTCCGACACTTTTCCTTGTGCCGAGTGCAATGTATAAGTCGCTTTCTCCATTCCATCCGGCAAAACAAGGTGTACCATGCCTTTCTCCGGACCGAGATGAATGAGTACCTGCTCGTTCGCCTCGAGCTTTTCGTTGCTGACGGGGTTACCGTATTGAATGACGGGATCGATAAACAAGGAGGTGCTAAAACCTGCTTGCGTATATTCGGTAGCTTGTCTCCAGCCGTTTTTATCATGAACCCAAGCCGTATTCCGGGTCGTTTTGCCTTTGGGCAAATTGTAAGCGGAGAAATATGTGTTCTCCGGGACGCTCTTGAGCTTATAGCCGATGTAGAACTTTCCGCTAACGTTCACGGGCTTGGAGAAATGGATATAACTTTCCTGTGACCGATTTAGGGATTTAGCGGTCTCAATAAACGTATCGTCCAATATCGATTTATTGCTGTAGGTGGGTTGGAATGTCTCCATATATAATAATGTAGAGGGCTTAGAGTCGCCGCTGTAAACGGTAACTTCCACTTCCATCTGTTTGTAATTCGCTCCGGCAGGCGGTGTTACGAAATAAGCTCCGTATAAGGTACCCGCTTCGGCTACTTGGTAAGCTTCCGCGTATTCAGTGATATTGGCGGGGTTGTTCCCGAATAAATACGCTTTTTCAGACCCGGGATAGAGCGTACATTCGGCGTTTTCTTGATTACCGGAGTCATAGATGTTGCTCAACCGGAAACAAGGGGCTGATTTATACGGATCAAGTCCCTCGCAAACTTTGGTCTCGTCATCGGACGGGTTCAGCCAATATTTGAGCTGTCTCTCGGGGGTATCGATCGCGTCCCAAGGTTTCTTCAAAGAGAAGAAGTAATCATTCTTCGGGCTATTCTCACTGGACTGCCCGCCGGATAACGCTCCGATAATCTCTCCGTCGGCATTGAATAAAGGAGATCCGGAGGAACCGCCGGCCGTATAACCTACTTCCCAAGTCTTGACATGCCAATGAGCGTCTTCGTAAAAAATCATGTTTGGGTCGGTCAAGGTAAAGGGAGCCAGATCCTCATCGGATATACTGATTCGCTTTACCGAGTATTGGGGATGTTGGATGCACGTATAGGGGGCAGGTCCTACCTCTTGTGCGTTCCAGCCTGCGTAATAAGGCCTGTAATAAACCGGAGGTGTGGCGGTAAGTTCCAACAAGGCCATGTCTGCCATTTCATTAACCGCCTTGAAGTAAGTGGATGCGGTAGACATCTCTTCTGTTCCCCTTAGGATCGGGTCGCAGAAAGGACTGTTGAAGTTGAAAAAGCAGACGATGCTTCCGGCTATTTTCTCATAATCGGGGTTTTTCATCGTGAATTGCTTGTTCAGGCAATGGGAGGCGGTGAGTAGATAAGGCTTTCCGTCATTGTCCGTATTATTTATTAGGGTGCCCGTGCACCCTACACTTCCGTCTATGATCAGGAGAACGACGCTTTGCCCCCATTGGGCGTAATCGTTTGTCCCATCTTGATAGCAAGCTAACGGTGGGATTTTACCGATCAGTGAGGTGTTGTCTCCCGGTTCTAACCCCCGCAAGCTCCGGTAGCCATGGTTGACTTCCCCGACGGTCAGTCTTCCTTGAAAAGAGGCGTTGGCCGGTTCTTGATATTCTATGATCAGGCGATCCCCTTGGATAGGAGAGACCGGTAATAGGTTTAACTCCGAGTTGTTTAGGTGATTGAACGAGCCTAATATCTGTGTCTGGTCCTCATTGTATAGGAAGAGCTGGGCGCCTTCGGGCAGTTCATATTCCGTGAAGAGCACGTTGATGGAAAGGGCCCCGGGCGAGTAGATCCCGAGTCTCCATACACGTGTCCCATCCGGCCCGGTGAAAGTTACGCCCGAGTTGTACCGATTGTAATCCGTTATGAATTTATAGGCAAAACGGAAACCGCTTCTTAGGTCGCTCTCATTCAGCGAGTCGATGCGTAACTCCTCTTGGACGTCGAACGGAGGCATTTCTTTAAACATCTGTCCGTTTGTACTTCGCATGAGCGATAGCGGAAGCGGGCGGCCTCCGTGGCTAACCTGCGCTTTCAGATTTCCTTGAAAACCGAGCATCGTTAGCAGGAATATAATGTATAAAGAGGTCAACTTTTTCATATCGGGCAAATATAACTATATTTCTTTACCCCATGATCTATATATCAAGTTTTTTCGCTAATTCTGGAAGACTTTTATAACCTCTTTATTTATAAGTGGTTTGAATGGAAGGATAAAATAGAGGTAACGAATTGG